>JANYGW010000037.1 GCA_025359245.1 Massilia sp. | reverse complement strand
AACGCCGGTCTGCGCGTCATCGACAAAGTCGGCATCGATGCCGTCCTGGTCGACATGCGCGCCCGTGGCGAAAAAGTTTAATTAGGGAGCTATCATGGCAAAAACTGGCCGCGACAAAATCAAGCTGGAATCGACCGCAGGTACGGGTCACTTCTACACCACCGACAAGAACAAGCGCACGATGCCTGCAAAAATGGAGATCATGAAGTTCGATCCTAAAGCACGCAAGCACGTGATGTACAAAGAAACCAAGATCAAGTAATCGCGATCTCGAATTCAGTACCGAAAGAGCCGCCCACGCAAGTGCGCGGCTCTTTTGTTTTAAGGCGCAGGCGCGGGTGCCGCGACTTCGTTGACCTTCACGCCCATCCGCGTGCAGCCGTAAATCAGCTTGCCGATGCCCTCGTAGCCGGCGTCGGCATCGTAGCGCACGTCGATGGTGACGATATCGCGCTCGGCCAACAGGGCCGCCAATTCATCGAACAACAGCATGTCGCGCCCGAATGCATGGAAACCGGCCTTGCTGACACGCACAGTCGCGCGACCGGCAGCAGGTGCCGCCAGGGCCTCGATCAGCCCGTCCGAAGCGTCTTCGATATAGTCGAGCACCAGGTCGAAGCCATTGCCATCGCCGTAGTACGGATCCGGCACCACGTCCGCGTCGCTGTGCGTGGCCAGCTGCATGAACAGGCCCAGCTTGTGGCGGTGCTCCGGCGGGCAGGCCGCCGTCAGGCGCGCCAGGTTGTCGCGGTCCATCGCATAGATGCGGTCAAAGCCGGCAAAGTCGCTGGCATCGACCTGGCGCGCGCGCTGGGTCGACAGGTCATAGCCGCGCCGGGCGGCGAACTCGGTCGAACGCGGATCGGGCTGGTGGCCCACATGGTAGGCGTGGGTGCCGGCCGAATCGATGTGCAGGCCTTGCGCCAGGCCGGCCCGTTCGGCGCGCACACGGAACACGCCCTCCGCAGTCGGGGAACGGCAGATATTGCCCATGCAGACGAACAGGATGGAAGTTTTTTTCATCGCTCATGATAGACAAAAACGGCCCCCGAAGGAGCCGATTTTGTTCGCTTGAAACGCGTTACGCGTAGCTGCGCAAGCGGAACGAAAACTCTTGCAGCGACTTGATGCCCGACGCTTCGGCGCGGTTGCACCAGTCTTGCAGCTGCTGCAGCAACTGGTCGCGCGTGAAGTGCGAACGCTCCCAGATGGCGCCCAGCTCGACCCGCATCTGGTGCATCGTCTCGAGTGCCTTGCTATGCTGGAACAGCTCGACCAGCTGCTGTTTGTGCGATGCCTCCAGCTTGCCCGGCTCGCGCTGCAACAGCTTGCGCGACGATTTCAGGAAGCGCGATTCCAGTTCCGCCTTGTCCTTCAGGCTCGCCAGCTCTTCGCGCCAGGTGTGCTTGAGCGACTTCGCATACTTGGCCATCACGTCGTAGCGGTTGGCGATCACCGATTGCAGCGTATCGAGGTCGGCCACCATCTTGGCCGTGTCGAAGGCTGGCTTGGGCGGCAGCTTCTTGACTTTGGCCAGGCCCAGCGTTTCCAGGCAGCGGATATAGAAATAGCCAATGTCGAATTCATACCATTTCGACGACAGCTTGGCCGAGGTCGCAAACGTGTGGTGATTGTTATGCAGCTCTTCGCCGCCGATCAGGATGCCGAACGGGATGATGTTGGTCGCCGCGTCGGCGCAGTCGTAGTTGCGGTAGCCCCAGTAGTGGCCGATGCCGTTGATGATGCCGGCGGCGGTGATCGGGATCCAGGCCATCTGGATCGCCCAGATCGTCACGCCGATGACGCCGAACAGCGCGAAATTGATGACCAGCAAAATGCTCACGCCCTGCCAGCTGAAGCGGGTGTACACATTGCGCTCCATCCAGTCGTCCGGCGTGCCATGGCCATACTTCTCCATGGTTTCCATATTCTTCGATTCGGTGCGGTACAGTTCCGCGCCTTCAAACAGGACCTTGCGGATGCCGCGCGTGACCGGGCTGTGCGGATCTTCGGCGGTGTCGCATTTGGCGTGGTGCTTGCGGTGGATCGCGGCCCACTCCTTGGTGACCTGGCCCGTGGTCAGCCACAGCCAGAAGCGGAAAAAATGACTCGGAATGGCGTGCAGGTCCAGCGCGCGGTGCGCCTGGTGGCGGTGCAAATAGATGGTGACGCTGGCAATGGTGATGTGGGTGACGACCAGCGTGTAGATGACAACCTGCCAGGCAGTGAGACCAACGATGCCGTGCGACAGGAATGCGAGAATCGAACTTAACAAATTCATTACTACTCCAAAATAGTGGCTTCCACCGGCCCAGGCAACGTCAAACGAAGCGGACTGAGGAATCCCTCTATTTTACGCGCATACGATGACGTACGGCACGATTGTCACCAATCATTTCGCCTTATGTACGCGCAAGCCCCGTCAATACGGCCACCATTTGCGCATCCAATGCACGCGTGTCACGTGCCGGATAAGCAAGCTTGATTTTTCCAGCATCGATCAGCGCATACACTTTCTTGTTCACTTCGGAAATCACGTTGCCGCGGCCATTCTCCGGGTCGGCGATCCAGAATGCGAGGTCGAGTTCGTAACCGTCGGCGCCGAATTTCTTCAGCGCCACGCCCGGCGCCGGCTCTTCCAGCACGCGCGGCACGCCCTGCGGCGCCGCTTCGAGCAGCGCGAACACCGCGTTCAGGTCGCTGTCGTAGGCAACCGTCAAATGGGTCGCCACCTGCACCACGCGATTCGTCAGCGACTGGTTCTGTACCGGTCCGGAAATGAGCATCTCGTTCGGCAATACCGTCTCGACACCGTCGAGTCCCTGCAGGATCGTGTAGCGCGTATTAATTTGGGTAACCTTGCCGGAATACTTGTCGACCGAAATCATGTCGCCGATGGTCAGGCTGCGCTCGAGCAGGATCACGAAACCGGACACATAATTGCTGGCGATCTTCTGCATGCCCAGGCCCAGGCCCACGCCGAGCGCGCCGCCAAACACCGACAGCACGGTCAGGTCGATGCCCACCAGCGACAGGCTGACCAGCACGGCCGCCACGATCAGCACCGACTTGCTCATGCGCGCCATCACCACGCGCAGCGAGGTATGCAGCCCCGCCACGCCCATCAGGCGTTCCTCGATCGCGCTGCCGGCCCACAGCGCCAGCATCAGCAGCACCACCACCGACACGACCGCCTGGCCGACCGCCGACAGCGCCACTTTATGGGCACCCAAAGGCAGCGTGGTGTTGTCGAGGAAATGGAAGATGTCGGGCCACAGGCCGCACAGGTATAGCGCAACCGCCAGCCACACCAGCAGGGAGAAAATCTTTTCGAAGGTGACCAGCGCCGCGCCCAGCGGGCCGCGCCGCGCGAACACGCGCCGCAGCAGGAAGAAGCCCATGCGGATCACCGCCATCGAGCCGACCAGCGGCAAGGCCACCCGCAGCAAACGCACCTTGCCGAGCAGCGGCACGGCGAACAGCGGTGCCAGCGCAATCAGGCCGGCGATCAGGACCGGCGTCAGCACATAGCCGAAGTTGACCACGCCGGCCCGCATCACGCTGTGATCCGCCGGATCGGCGTAAGCGCCCCGCACCAGCCTTGCCATCATCCAACCCAGCGCCACGCACACGGCGATGATGCCCGCCTGCCAGAGTATCACTGGCTTGTTGATATCTTCGAGCAGGTCGGACAGCAGGTTCGATAAGGGCATGGGCAGGCCGGTCGCTTAGTCTTCGGTTTCCGCGTCGGCGGGCGCTTCTTTCGGGGCCTTCTTCTCGATCGGCTTGCGCTGCATGACGGCAGCGAAGAAGCCGTCGGTCTGGTGCTTGTGCGGCAGCAGTTTCAGGTAGTCGCCCATCTCAAGCTCGATCTTCTGTTCGGCCAGGACCTGGCTCATCGGAACGAGGTCGAATTCCGGATGCGCGGCCAGGAACTGTTCGACGATGAAATCATTTTCTTCGTCGAGCAGGCTGCAGGTCGCATACACGAGACGGCCGCCGCCCTTGAGCAGGCGCGCCGCGCCGTCCAGGATCGACGCTTGCTTGACTTGCATCTCGGCGATGGCGTCGATCTTCTGGCGCCATTTGACGTCCGGATTGCGGCGCAGCGTGCCCAGGCCGCTGCACGGCGCGTCGACCAGCACGCGGTCGATCTTGCCGGCCAGGCGCTTGATCTTGGCATCGCGCTCGTGCGCGATCTGCACCGGATGCACGTTCGACAGCCCGCTGCGCGCCAGGCGCGGCTTGAGCTTGGCGAGGCGCTTCTCGGAAATATCGAACGCGTACAAGCGGCCGGTATTGCGCATCAGCGCGCCCAGCGCCAGCGTCTTGCCGCCCGCGCCGGCGCAGAAGTCGACCACCATCTCGCCGCGCTTGGCGCCGACGATCTGCGACAGCACCTGGCTACCCTCGTCCTGCACTTCGATGGCGCCGCTCTTGAACAGCGGCAGGTTTTGCAGTGCCGGCTTGCGCAGCACGCGCAAGCCCAGCGGCGCGTACGGCATCGGCTCGGACTTGATCGGCGCGTCCAGCAGGCCGGCCTGGACTTCGTCGCGGGTGGCCTTGATCGAGTTGACGCGCAGGTCGAGCGGCGCCGGCTGGTTCAGCGCATCGGCCAGGGCCAGCGTTTCTGCTTCGCCATACTGGGCGACGAATTTGTCGAACAGCCACTTCGGCAGGTTCGAACGCATTTGCGCCGGCATCAGCGTGCGGTCGATTTCCTTGATGCGTTCGAGGAAGGCGGTTTCTTCTTCGGTCAGGCCGCCCAGCGATTCAACGCCCACCGCTTCGGCCAGGCCGAGGATGGTCAGGCGGCGCATGGTCGGGCTCTGGCCCGCTTCGGCGAAGTCGGTGAAGAAGGACTTGTTGCGCAGGATCGCGTAGATGCCTTCGGCAACGGCGCCGCGCTCGCGCGAGCCCAGGCGCGGGTGGTCCTTGAAGTAGCGCGACAAGGTGGTGTCGGCGGGGGCCGAAAAACGCAAAATCTCGCGCAATACTTCTTCTGTATTGCCGAGTATCGCTGGTGGCAATCTCATGGAATTCCTTGGTTAATGACTGGTTGTTTCGGCGATGCTAACGAGGCCGTCTTGAATGCTCAGCCGGTCCTCGATGAACAGGCGGATCGCGCGTGGGTAGAGCTGGTGTTCCTGCACCAGCACGCGCGCGGCCAGTGTGTGTTCGGTGTCGCCCGGCAGTACCGCGACCTTCGCCTGGGCGACCACCGGACCGTGGTCCAGTTCGGCGGTGACGAAATGGACCGTCGCGCCGTGCTCGGTTTCGCCCGCGTCCAGCGCCTGCTGGTGCGTGTGCAACCCCGGAAACAGCGGCAGCAGCGACGGGTGGATATTCAGCAGCCGCCCCTCATAATGGGCAACGAAGCCCGGCGTGAGGATGCGCATGAAGCCGGCCAGCACGACCAGATCGGGCGCAAAACGGTCGATTTCCTGCTGCAAGGCGGCATCGAATTCGGCGCGGCTGGCGAACTCCTGGTTGGCCACGACCGCGGTCGCGATGCCATGCGCGTGGGCAAACTCAAGCCCGCCGGCGTCGGCCTTGTTGCTGATGACTGCCGCAATCCGGGCCGGCCATTGCTCGGCCTGCGCTGCACGCACGACCGCTTCCATGTTGCTTCCGCGACCGGAAATAAGGATCACAATGTTTTTCATAAGGCGGCATTGTACCCTGTGCGGCTGGGTGAACCAAGAAACCGGGAGAAATATGTTGCAGTGCAGCAGCTGCCTGCGGCCTTATTCGAACGAGTAAAACACCCGGAACGGCACCTTCTTTTCGGCCCAGTAGTCGGCCGCGTCGCGGAACACGTCGAGCAGGGTCTCGCGCGCTTCCTTGTCGAATTTCTGGGTATTGGGCAATTGCTCGATGACGACGATGAAGCCCGGCTGCGGCCCGGCCTTGTTGATGGTCTCGGTCAGGCATTCCTTGAGCACCAGGAAATTTTTGCCGCACGGCTTGGGGAAATGGAAACTTTCGCCGATGCGGCCGCACACCTGTTGCTTGGTCAGCGTATTGGCACAATGGGCGTATAAGAAATGCTGCCCGAGGCGCACTGCTTCCTCCTGCAATTCCACGACACGGAAAGCACGGATCGATTGCACCAGGTTGGGCGGCACTGTTATCAACAAACTCATTTTTCCCCTCAGTCGGACTAATGTGTCGGGTGGGCGCTCATGCTGCCTGCATGCCCATGCAATTGGTTGCCACCCGCCAATATACCCCTTAACCGTATAAGGGTAACGTGTTGTGTAAGCTGAATCAACCCGAATGTGATTTCAAACGCAATATTTGTTAATAAACAGAAGGTTTTACCTAAATTTGATGGGCTTTCGGCGTATTTCCATTCTGCTGCGGCTTATCAAGATGGCAGGCCGTTGTTACATCTTGTTGCCATAGGGATGGGTAAATTGCTTCAGACAGGGATACCATATCAATCATGGCGAACCCGCTTACGCAACGGTTCACCACCACTACTTACTACTAGAGGTCATCATGAAAACGCAGATCGCAATGTTATTGGCAGTATTGGGCGCCGGCGCCCTGCCCGCCACCCAGGCCGCTGAATTCGAAGAATTCGGCCACGTGACCCGGGTCCAGCCGCGCGTCGAACAGGTTCGCCAGCCGCGCGAAGAGTGCCGCACCGAATACGTGCAGGCGCCCGTCTATCAGCAGCCGCAACAGCGCAGCGCGGGCGGCGCCATCATCGGCGCGATCGCCGGCGGCGTGCTGGGCAACCAGGTCGGCCGCGGCAACGGACGCGCGGCAGCGACCGCGGTCGGCGCAGTGGCCGGCGCGGTGATCGGCGACAAGGTCGACAACCAGGGACGGCCAGTCAATGATCCGCAGTATGCGCAAACGCAGGAGCAGGCGGTGCGCCAGTGCCGCACCGTCGACGCCTACCAGTCGCGCACCGTCGGTTACGACGTGACCTATGATTACCGCGGCCGCAGCTACACCAGCATCATGGACCGCGACCCGGGCCAGCGTGTGCGCCTGCGCGTGTCGGTCGAGCCGGACCGCAATCAGTAAAAATCGCGGGCGTTACGCGCCCGCTGCCTCACCAACGTCGTCCTCTGCGAACGCGAGGACGATGGTGTTTGGTGGGCGCGGAACACCGATCGCGCCAGTTCCGCTCTGTCCTCGCCGCTTTCGCTTGCACTAGGGTAAGTCATCGGCCGATAATAGGGCGATCGAATCAGGCCACCCTATGCTCATCAAACGAAAATCCATCGAACAAGTCGAATCCTCGCGCCGTCCGCCGCGCAAACCCAAATTTGCCCCGGTCACGCTGTCCGAACAGGACGGCGTGCGCTATCTGCACTTCGGCACCGAATGGGTCCAGGGCGCGATGCGCATCCGCAAACCCGACTGGCCCGAACTCGAATACGCGCAGCAGATGATGGCCTGGATGCTGTTCCTCGAACAGCCGCGCGCCATCGCCCAGCTGGGCCTGGGCACCGCCACCCTGACCAAATACTGCTACCGCCAATTTCCCGACGCGCGCGTGACCGCGGTCGAACTGAATGCGTCCGTCATCACCATCTGCGCCTCGATGTTCAAGCTGCCGCCCGACGACGAACGCCTGCGCGTGCTCGAAATGGACGCGCTCGACTTCGTCAACGATCCGGACAACCTGGAAGCGTTCGACGTGCTGCAATGCGACCTGTACGACGCCACCGCGCGCGGCCCGGTGCTCGACACGCCCGAGTTCTACCTCGCCTGCAACGCCTGCCTGGCCGACGGCGGCATCATGACGGTCAACCTGTTCGGCGACCACCCCAGCTTTGCCAAGAACATCAAGGCCATGAAATTCGCCTTCGGCCACGTCATCTGCCTGCCCGAGGTCCACGACGGCAATGTGGTGGCGATCTGCTTCAAGCAGCGTCCCGTGGTCGACTTCGACGCGCTCGACGCGCGCGCCGCGCAGATCGTCGGCGCGACCAAGCTGCCCGCCAAGTCGTGGGTCAAGGGCATCAGGGCAGCAACCTAATCGCGCAGCGCCACACGGAGAATCCGGCTTGAACGCAGAACTGAAAAAAGCAGCACCCGCCCCAGCCGCACCGAAGACTAGGCCGAAGACACTCGACCTGCAGGTCATTTTCAGCTGGCTGCTGGCCGACGGCATCATCGACAAGGCCAACGTCAAGGCGCTGTTCGCGCAGGCCCAGTTCATCCTCAAGAATGCGGTCGGCTCGATGCACCCGCTGTCGGCCGTGGCCCAGTGCAAGCTGGTCTCGGCGCTGCCGCCGAACCGGATGCTGACGCTCGATGCGCTGTCCGAATGGGCGGCCGGCAAAGTCAACCTGCCCTTCATCCGCATCGACCCGTTGAAGATCGATTTCACCAAGGTGGCCGACGTCATGTCGGCCAACTACGCGGCGCGCTTTAACATCCTGCCGGTCGAGCTGACCGGCACGCGCCTGGTGGTGGCCACGTCCGATCCGTTCGCCACCGACTGGGAAGCCGAAATCGCCAAGATTTCGCGGCGCCAGATCGAGCTGGTGATCGCCAATCCGCTCGACATCTCGCAGTACATCTCGCAGTTCTTCAGCCTGGCCAAGTCGATCAAGGACGCCAACAAGTCCAAGGGCCAGGACCTGGCGCTGCGCAACAACTTCGAGCAGCTGGTCGAACTGGGCAAGTCGAACAAGCTCGATGCCAACGACCAGCACGTGGTCAACATCGTCGACTGGCTGTGGCAGTATGCGTTCGAGCAGCGCGCCTCGGACATCCACCTCGAACCGAAGCGCGAGATCGCCTCGGTGCGCTTTCGCATCGACGGCGTGCTGCACCAGGTCTACCAGGTGCCGGCCGTGGTGATGCTGGCCATGACGAGCCGCATCAAGCTGCTGGGACGGATGGACGTGATCGAGAAGCGGCGCCCGCAGGATGGCCGCATCAAGACCCGCACCACCGGCGGCCAGGAAGTCGAGCTGCGCCTGTCGACCATGCCGACCGCGTTCGGCGAAAAGCTGGTGATGCGCATTTTCGATCCCGACGTCGTCGTCAAGACGCTGCCGGAACTGGGCTTCCCGATCGACGACGCCAAGCGCTGGGACGGGCTGACCAGCCGTCCGCACGGCATCATCCTGGTGACCGGCCCGACCGGCTCGGGCAAGACCACCACGCTCTACACCACGCTCAAGGCGCTGGCCACGTCCGAAGTGAACGTGTGCACGGTGGAGGACCCGATCGAGATGGTCGAGGCCTCGTTCAACCAGATGCAGGTGCAGCCGGGGAACGACCTGACCTTCGCCGACGGCGTCAAGGCGCTGATGCGGCAGGATCCGGACATCATCATGGTCGGCGAGATCCGCGACCTGGCCACCGCCGAGATGGCGATCCAGGCCGCGCTGACCGGCCACCTGGTGCTGTCGACGCTGCACACCAACGACGCGCCGTCGGCCGTGATGCGGCTGCTCGAGCTGGGCGTGCCCTACTACCTGCTCGAAGCGACGCTGATCGGCATCATGGCGCAGCGCCTGGTGCGCACGCTGTGTGTGCACTGCAAGCTGCAGGACGGTGAACTGAGCGACGATATCTGGGACAGCATCGGCGGCGCCTGGCACATCCCCAAGCCGGCCAAGGTGTACCGTCCGATCGGCTGTCCAGAATGCCGCCAGACGGGCTTTCGCGGCCGTACCGGCCTGTACGAGCTGCTGACGATATCGGAAGGCTTCACCAGCATGATCCGCGCCGAGACCGACCTGATCGCGCTGCGCAAGCAGGCCGTCGCCGATGGCATGAAGCCGCTGCGCATCGCCGGCGCGTACAAGATCATCGAGGGCACGACGACGGCCGAGGAAGTGCTGAAAGTAACGGCCAAGCTGACCAATTAGCAGGCAGATTCGAAACACCCTAGCGCAAATCGCATCCGTCATATACAATGCTGCCTCTTCGGGTCGTTAGCTCAGCTGGTAGAGCAGCGGACTTTTAATCCGTTGGTCGCAGGTTCGAATCCCGCACGGCCTACCACGAATACCCAAAAAGCCCACGAATTTACGTTCGTGGGCTTTTTGCGTTTGGCACTATTTTTTTGTGGGCGTCGGATTATGGATGGGGAGCGTTGGATGCTTCGGTCTGGTCGGCGGGTTCACATGATGGCGTCGATCATCGCTACCATCTTCTTTCTTGGGCTTTGGACCTGGGTTAATGCAGTTTGACATGTTTCATCCTATAAAAATGTGAATTTTATTATTGAATTTTGAAACAATTTCAGCGCGGCCAAACCTTCTCAATGACCACAAGTAAAGAAATATGGGCAACTATCAATAAATCAATAGTAATCTCAATTATCCAAACGAAAAGCGATTCACGCGAAGTTTCGGATAACCATGTACTTACGTCAGCAAAGGTTGAATTAGTAATGTTCAGGTCAAGTATTGCTTTTGAGCTATGATCCTGCATGAGCTTAAAACACCGAAGCAAGCTGGTTCAAGGACATAAATCCCAATGACCGACAAGAAAAGCCTTTCTGAACGCGACATCTGCACCAAGTACATCACCCCGGCCATCACCACAGCTGGCTGGGATCTCCACACGCAGATTCGCGAAGAAGTGAGCTTCACCAAGGGCCGCGTCATCGTTCGTGGCAAGCTCCATACGCGTGGCGAACAGAAGCGCGCCGACTACATTCTGTACTACAAATCCAACATCCCGATCGCCGTCATCGAAGCCAAGGAAAACGGCCACAGTGTTGGGTCCGGAATGCAGCAAGCGCTGAACTATGCTGAGGCGCTGGGCGTTCCGTTTGTATTCAGCTCCAACGGCGACGCATTCTTGATGCATGACCGTACAGGATTTGCCGACAAGGTCGAACGAGAACTGACGCTGGACGCCTTCCCCTCACCTACTGAACTTTGGCAACGCTATTGCAAATGGAAGGGACTGGAAACCGCAGAAGCGCGCCATACGGTTGAGATGCCGTACTACGACGATGGCAGCGGACGTGCCCCGCGCTACTATCAGGCCAATGCCATCAACAACACAGTGGAAGCCGTCGCTAAGGGGCAGCAGCGCATATTGCTGGTCATGGCAACAGGCACCGGAAAAACATACACCGCGTTCCAGATCATCTGGCGCTTGTGGAAGTCGGGTACCAAGAAACGTATACTGTTCCTGGCTGACCGCAATATTTTGGTGGATCAAACCAAGAACAACGACTTCAAGCCGTTCGGCGCGGCGATGACGAAAATCAGCAAGCGCCAGATCGACAAGAGCTATGAAATCTACCTGTCCTTGTATCAGGCCGTCACCGGCAGCGAGGAAGAGCAAAACATCTACAAGCAGTTCTCGCCGGATTTCTTTGATCTGATCGTGATCGACGAGTGCCATCGCGGCAGTGCCGCTGAAGACTCGGCTTGGCGCGAAATCCTGGCCTATTTTTCTTCGGCCACGCACGTCGGCTTGACGGCGACACCGAAGGAAACCAAGGATGTGTCGAGCATCGTGTATTTTGGCGAACCGGTCTACAGCTACACGCTCAAGCAAGGGATCGAAGACGGTTTTCTCGCGCCGTACAAAGTCGTGCGTATCGACATCGACAGGGATGTGCAGGGCTGGCGTCCCAGCAAGGGCCAGGTTGACGACAAAGGCCAGCCAATAGAAGACCGCGTGTACAACCAGATCGACATGGACCGCACGCTGATCCTAAAGCAACGCACGGAGTTGGTGGCCAAGAAGATCACCGAGTTTCTAACCGCGACTGATCCCTACGCCAAGACCATCGTATTCTGTGACGACATCGACCACGCCGAGCGCATGCGCCAAGCCTTGGTCAACCTGAATCCCGAACGGGTCAAGGAAAGCCGCAAATACGTCATGCGCATCACCGGCGACGAAATCGAAGGCAAGGCAGAGCTGGACAACTTCATAAACCCCGAAGAACGCTACCCGGTGATCGCTACTACCTCCAAGCTGATGACAACCGGTGTGGATGCGCAGACCTGCAAGCTGGTGGTGCTGGACCAGCACATCAAGTCGATGACCGAGTTCAAGCAGATGATCGGGCGCGGCACGCGCATCAACGAGGACTACGGCAAATTCTGGTTCACCATCATGGACTTCAAGAAGGCCACCGAGCTGTTTGCCGATCCCGCGTTCGATGGCGAACCCGTGATCATCTACGAGCCCAAGGGCGATGAATCGCCCGTGCCGCCGGAGAACGATCCAGACGAAGTAGTCATAGGCGAAGACGGCAAGCCAATACCACCTGGTGGCACAGATACCGGCACCGGCGGACTAGGCGACGACGGCGAACCTGGCCCCGGACGCGTCAAATACGTGCTCGGCGATGTGACGGTGTACGTCGTCGCAGAGCGTGTGCAGTATTACGGCCCAGAAGGCAAGCTAATCACCGAGTCACTCAAGGACTACACGCGCCAGACCGTGCGCAAGGATTACTCATCCCTTGATGACTTCCTGCGCCGGTGGGACAAGACCGAGCGCAAGGCCGCTATCCTGCGCGAACTGGAAGAACATGGCGTCCTGCTCGAACCGCTGGCCGAAGAAGTCGGTAAGCATTTCGACGCCTTCGATCTGATCTGCCATGTCGCCTTCGACCAACCGCCGCTGACCCGCCGCGAGCGTGCCGACAACGTCAAGAAACGCAACTACTTTGCTAAATACGGCGAGCTAGCGCGAAAGGTGCTCGAAACGCTGCTCGAAAAATACGCCGACACCGGTATCGAGAACATTGAAGACATCAAAATCCTTACGCTCGATCCGTTCAAGAACATGGGCACCGCCAGCGAACTGGTATCGGTCTTCGGCGGCAAGCAGGGCTATACTACCGCCCTGCACGAGCTAGAGAAGCACCTCTACGCATAGTTGTCAGTTTTTCCTCCTTACCCATTACCGTAAAGCCGTCCATTTCATGAGTATTTCCAGCACCATCAAATCCATCCAGGACATCATGCGCAAGGACGTCGGCGTCGATGGCGACGCCCAGCGTCTTAGCCAGCTGGTCTGGATGCTTTTCCTGAAAATCTTCGACGACCGCGAGAGCGAATGGGAACTACTGCAAGACAACTACAAATCGCCACTGCCGGAAAAATACCGCTGGCGTAACTGGGCTGCCGACGCAGAAGGCATGACCGGCGAAGCGCTCAAGCAGTTTCTCGACAACGACATGTTCCCCGCCCTTCAACAGCTAGAAGCAAAGGGTGGCGACCAGCGCGCGTACGTGATCCGCTCCGTGTTCGAGGATGCCTACAACTACATGAAGTCCGGCCAGCTGATCAGGCAGGTCGTGAACAAGATCCAGGAAGGCGTTGACTTCAACAAAGCGCAGGAGCGCCACCTGTTTGGCGACATGTACGAACAATTGCTGCGCGACCTGCAGGCCGCAGGCAACGCGGGCGAGTTCTACACGCCACGCGCCGTGACCGAATTCATGGTCCGCATGGTGAACCCGCGCCTTGGCGAAAAAGTGATGGATCCGGCCTGCGGCACGGGCGGCTTCCTGACCTGTTCGATTGAACACATCCGCAAGCAAGATGTGAAGACCGTCGAAGACGAAGGCCGACTGCAAGCGGGCATTCATGGCATCGAGAAGAAGCCGATGCCGCACCTGCTCTGCACCACCAACATGATCCTGCACGGCATCGACGTGCCAATCAATATCCGCCACGACAACACCTTGTCTTACCCGCTAATCAGCTGGGGTCCCCAGCAGCGCGTCGATGTCATCGTCACCAATCCACCTTTTGGCGGCATGGAAGAAGACGGCATCGAGACCAATTTCCCCGCCGCTTTCCGTACACGCGAAACCGCCGACCTGTTCCTGGTACTGATCATGCAAATGCTCAAGGCCGGTGGCCGCGCCGCACTGGTTTTGCCGGACGGCTTCCTCTTCGGCGAAGGCATCAAGTCGCGCATCAAGGAAAAGCTGCTGGAAGACTGCAACCTGCACACCATTGTCCGCCTGCCCAATGGCGTATTCTCCCCGTACACCGGCATCAAGACCAACCTGCTTTTCTTCAGCAAGGGCACGCCAACGCAGCACATCTGGTTCTACGAGCACCCTTACCCGCCCGGCGTAAAAAGCTACAACAAGACCAAGCCGATGAAGATCGAAGAATTCGATACAGAGTCGGCGTGGTGGGGAATGGAGTCTGACGACTTCAAGCAACGTGTCGAGAACGAACAAGCGTGGAAGGTCAGCCTAGAAGAAATCAAGGCACGTAACTACAACCTAGATTGCAAGAACCCACACATCGGCGAGCAGGAAATTCATGACCCTGACCTGCTACTGGCGCAATACAAGTCCATGCAGGATGATATCGCCACGCTGCGCGGACAACTCAAAGACGTACTGGCTGAGGCGCTGCAACGCGAGGTCAAGGTATGAGCGCGATTCAGCAACTGTTGACTGATCACATCGACATCTGGACAGCAGCAGAAACCGAGAAAAAATCAGGACGGGGCCGCGCGTCCGGTAACGCCTCAAGCGTGTACGGCATTAGGAAACTGCGCGAGTTAATTCTAGAACTCGCCATGCAGGGAAAGTTGGTTCCGCAGGATGCAAGCGATGAACCAGCCAGTGAATTGCTCAAGTTCATGAACATCGAGAAAGCAAAATTAATTGCTTCGGGAAAAATCAAAAAAGGCAAATCGCCTTCTGTAATTTTTAACAAAGAAATTCCTTATAAGATACCAAACAGCTGGGAATGGATGCGTCTCCCTGATAGCTACTATCCGATTCCTGTTAGCGGCAATCAATTACTATCATCAGATATAAGAACGTCAGGCAGTTTTCCCGTTATTGATCAGGGGCAACGGTTCGTCGCTGGTTATACCGATGATGAAAATTTGCTGATTCGAATTCCTGGACCAGTTATAGTATTTGGTGATCACACTACAGCAAGAAAATATATCGATTTCGATTTCGTTGCGGGCGCAGATGGCGTAAAAATACTTCGTCCAATAGCAATAAATGAAAGATTTTTCTGGTTACAATTGGTAAGTTTAAAACTCGAAGGCCGCGGTTACGCACGACATTATAAAGTCTTAAATGATTGTCTTTTTGCCGTACCGCCAATCTTGGAACAGACTCGCATCGTCGCTAAAATCGATGAACTGATGGACCTGTGCGACCGACTGGAAGCCCAACACAGCGACGCCGCCGATGCCCACGAACAACTCGTCAGCCACTTGCTCGGCACGCTCACGCAGTCGCAAAGCGCAGCAGTCCTCCATACCAACTGGCAACGCATGGCCGCGCATTTTGACACATTATTCACCACGGAAGCAAGTATCGACGCTCTTAAGCAAACCTTGCTGCAATTGGCGGTCATGGGGAAACTTGTTGCACAAGACGCCAACGACGAGCCAGCCAGAGAACTACTCAAACGCGTACAGGCTGAAAAGGCAAGATTAATTTCTGATGTCAAAGCAAAGAAAGCGAAACCATTTCCAAAGATTGCCGAAGACAGAAAAATTTATAATCAACCACGCGGCTGGGAAATAATTAATTTTGGCCAAATCATTGAACTTATTTCGGGACAGCATTTAAATCCCAGTGAATATTTCGAAACAACAGAAAATGATTCAATACCCTACATTACAGGTCCAGCTGACTTTAGCGAAAATGGTCCGATTCCAACCAGACATACAAGAGAACGAAGAGCGATTGCATGCTGTGGCGATATTCTGGTGACAGTGAAAGGCTCGGGGGTCGGAAAGACAAATTCAGTCTTTCAAGACGAACTCGCAATTAGTCGTCAATTGATGGCTATACGGCCGATACTCGTTAACATTAATTTTGTCGATAAATTACTATTGACTTTAGCGAAAGTATTTCAGGATTCTACAGTTGGGATAGCTATTCCGGGCATTTCACGTGAGGATGTCCTGCACGCACAAATAGCGCTCCCCCCCCTCGCAGAGCAACTCCGCATCGTCTCCAAGATAGAAAAATTGATAGAGATGTGCGACCAGCTGAGAACGCGCATTATTGCCACCAACCAACAACAGAAAAAGTTGGCAGATGTGTTAGTTGAGCACGCTGTTATTGGATGAGGTGGAACATTGATACGCGCGTATCGAGATCTGTTCGACGTTGAATGGATGGCACTCCTATGCAGAGGCAGCGACCTCGCGGTTACTCCAAAACTGGTGTGCAAGATGTGCAAATTGTTGGCGAACACGTCATCAACAGCACTTCGTCGTCAATCGGCAAGCCGGGCGCGACTAGTAATATCAAAAACGACACGTCTGGTCGCTCTCTGGTCGGAGCCAGACACATCAGGGTCAAACGGTATCCATCATCGTCAATCTCGGGTCGAACAGAATAAAATCAAATTATTCGGCGATGATTTAGGCGCGGCAAGGAAGTCACTGCCGCAACGGATTCAGGAGCGCCGAGAAACTCTAACGCGATAGGGAGTGATTCAGGAACTTTTAATCCGTTGGTCGCAGGTTCGAATCCCGCACGGCCTACCACGAATGCGCAGCAAGCCAAATGAAGCAGTTACGAGCAATCGTAACTGCTTTTTTTGTTTGGAGATCCGGGTCCGCACTGCGGACCGATTATTTCCCCCGGCGCGCGCGTTCGGCTTGCTGCGCCTTCGCCAGTTCGGCCTCGAACCGGTTCGGCGCCGTGCGCAGGTCGGCGCGGCTGTCGATTTGCTGCACCAGGCGGATCCCCTCGCCCATGCTGCTGAGGTTCGATGGTCCAGCGTGGCCGCGCGTGCTCCAGCGCAAATCAGCGTCGCGCGAACCATAGCTGCCACCGCGCGTCATGATCATCCCCCCGCCCTCGCCGGCGGTGCAATTGGCCGTCCACGCCGAACCGTCAGCCGGCGCACCGACGTAATCGAGGTGCTCGCAGTCTTCGACATATTCGCCGACGTTGCCTGCCATGTCGTACAGGCCGAAGGCGTTCGGCTGGTACATGCCCACCACCGTCGTGTACTCGGCCAGGTCATCGCACTCGGCATCCTTGCGGTTCCAGCCAAGGTCGCGCAGGAATGCGGCCTTGCCCGACTTGTCCATGATATTGGCGACGTGGCAAATGCCTTTCAAGTCGGCGCCGGAAGGGAATTCGGCATCGCCGCCGGCACGCGCCGCGTATTCCCATTCGGCTTCGCTCGGCAAGCGGTATTTCTTACCGGTGCGCTTGGACAGCCACGCCGCGTACGCATGCGCATCGTCCCAACTCACGCACATGACCGGATGGTGCTCGCCAGGCGCGTAGGCGGGCGTATTCCAGCGCCCCGGCGTGACCGCCATCGGCATGCCGGGCCACGGACCGTCGCCCGGCTTCACCCATTTCCAGCAGCCGTCTTTGGCGTCGCCCATGCCAGCCGGCGAATACGACGTTGCGTCGACAAACTGGCGAAATTCTCCGACCGTCAATTCATATTTGGAGATCTTGAAGGCCTTGACGGCGACCTTGTGGGCCGGACCGTCCGACGGCGAACCCGGTTGCGCCGGCGTCGGGGTGGCGCTGCCCATCATGAACTGCCCGGCCGGGATGGCCACCATGACGGGTTCGATGACGTGGGCGGCCTGTGCGGCGAGCGGCAACATCAATACGATGATGAGCGTGGGGGTGAAAGCGATTTTTTTCAAAGCGACCTCGACTGATTTAAGTTGCCCAACACGGTGGTTGGGAGGCCGTCAGTATCGCGTCGCGCGCGTGTTTTTTTGCCCTAGCCGATCGGGCCGGACGTCCGGACATGCAGTTTTCGCCAGGCGGAAGGCGCCACGCCGCTCATTTTCTTGAATGCGGCGTTGAATGTGGAACGGCTGTTGAAACCCGCGCCAAAGGCGAGGTCCATCAGGGGCTGGCCAGCACCGGCAGGCACGCGCATCATTTTCTGAACGTGCGCCACGCGCAGGCCGTTGATGTAGTCGAAAAAATTCACACCCTGCACGTGATTGAGATATTGCGACAGCAATTGCGGCGACGTACCGATACGCGCGGCAAGGTCGGTCAGTTTGACTTCGCTATCGAGATGGTCGTCTTCGTTCGCCGCGCGCCGCGCGAGGCGCTCGCCGATCAGTTGTTGCGCCGCCTGCGTCATGCCCGAGTGCGCGTATTTGCCATCCCCTGCCGCAGCTCGCGCCAGCGGCGCCGGTGCCGGTACGCTCTGCGCTGGCGCCGGCGGCAGAAACACCACCGCCTGGCGCATGCCGTACCAGCCGGCGAAATAGAGCACCGCCAGGCGGCCAGCGATCAGGATCCACGCCCCGAGTTCGCCGAAGAGCACTGCGGGCAGCCACAGCGCCAGCAGCGCGATGATCACGACGGTGAGCCACGTGAGCCACGTGAGCCAGGCAAGGTCGCGGTTCTTGGTCGACGAATAGCTCTCGCGCAGGCGGCGGCGGTAAACGTGCAGGCGGTACAGCACGGCCGCCGCATAGCCGACGGCGACGAGCTGGAACGAGAGCAGGAACAGCCACATCGGCAGCCACGGCGAGCCCGATATGCGCACCTGCATCATCAGCACCAGCCACAGCGCCAGCGGCAGCGCGTGCCAGCACTGGCGCCGGCCGTTGCCTGGCCCGGTCATGGCCCGCACATACAGGTAGTAGAACGTGCCGATGGCTGCCAGCGGCCAATCGCACAAGCCCCACAGCTGCGGAAAGCGCTCATACACGCCCAGGGTGCGCAGGCAGTCCGTCAGCGACAACAGCGACAGCGAGAGCACGAACATGCCGAGCCATGCATTGGCCTTGCGCTGGCGCGCCAGCGCGATCAGCGGCAGTGCGAGGAACAAGCCCAGCACGGCCGTGCATAATTCAACACTCGTCGTCAAGATCATAGGGAAGGGGAAAGCTGCGAATTCGGCGGCAATTGTAACCGTGGTTAGGGGATATGATCCATATTTACCCTCGCGCGCCCCTGCCGCATTGAATTACCAAGTAAACTCAACGCTCGTCAACGATAGATGCCAGGCATGTCAATGTCTTCCCCGGACCGGACCACCCTCTCGCCGCTGCCTTATCACAACACGATTGCCGACTACTTGCGCCAGCACGAACCCGAGGTCTGGAACTGGGCCAGCGCGCGCTCCACCGGCGCCGAGCAGCGCGATGCCCTGCGTGCGGCGCTGCTGCGCGACACCTACCGCATCGAGCGCGACGCTCACGCCGACGTGCACGCTGCGCTGGACCTGGCGCTCGAGCGCCTCGGGATCGACGCACCCGCCACGCTGTACCAGTCGCCCGGGCAGGACATGAACGCGTCGATTTTTTACGTGCCCGGCGAAGTCCACATCCTGCTGCAGGGCCCCTTGCTCGAACGCCTGTCGCACGACGAGCTGCTCGCCGTGCTGGGGCATGAGCTGTCCCACTACCTGCTCTGGTCGCGCGACGATGGCCAGCTGCTGGTGGCCGACCGCATCCTGTACGACAGCCTGGCCAGCGGCAGCGCCCACGCCAGCCACCAGGAGACCTACCGCCGCTACGCGCTGCATACCGAACTGTTCGCCGACCGCGGCGCGGCCATCGCCGCCGGCGCGGTCGGCCCGGCCGTTGCCGCCCTGGTGAAAATACAAACCGGCATCGGCACCGTCGATGCCGCCGCCTACCTGCGCCAGGCCGCCGAAATCGAAGCGCAAGAGGCGCAAGCCAGCAACGCGCACAGCCACCCCGAAACCTTCATCCGCGCCCGCGCCCTGGCGCTGTGGTGGGAAGGAACGCACGACATACAGGAATGGCTGGCCACCCGGCTGCACGGGCCGCTGGCCCTGGACCGGCTCGATTTGCCGGGCCAGCTGCATCTGCAGCACCTCACGCGCGGCTTCATCGCCCATTTCCTGGCCGACGCCGACTTTGCCAGCGAGGCCGTGCTGACCCAGGTACGCGCCATGTTCCCCGACTGGAGCGGCGCCGAACCCGCGCTGGCGCCATCCGAACTGGCGGCCGCGCTGTCGCCCGGCGTTGGCGCCGCCGCCGTGTCGACCTATTTGAATGCGCTACTGATCGACCTGGCCCTGGCCGATCCGGACCAGCAGGACAGCGCGCTGCTGCGCGCCGGCCGCCTGGCGCGCGAACTTGGCACGTTCGACGGCTTCGAAGCGAGCTTGCGGCGCGACGCCGCGATGGGCAAGCGTGAGCTGGATAAATACAAGCGACAACTGGACAAGGAATCCCCGGCATGAGCGACGCCATCACCGAACCAGCCACCCTGCGCAGCCTGATCGCCGCGCAGGCCGGCATCGCATTCCCCGCCGACGACGTGCTGCTGCTGATGCTGCCCTTGTTCGAACAGCTCGCCGCGTTGCACGCCGAAGGCAAGGTGGCCGCGCTCGGCCCCAACAGCGTCATTCTCGGCCCGTCCGGCGCGCTCGAACTGCGCCGCCCGGAGGGCCAGCAGCCGTCGCTCGACATACAGGCCGTCAACCGGGTGCAACCGATGCCGTCGTCCGGCCTGAACATCCTTGGCACACTGCACCGCGAACGCGATGCGAACGGCCGCGAAACGGTCACCGATGACGTCTTGCAGGCCAACCCGGATGCGCCCATCGATCGCCCGGTGTATTTGCCGGGCCCTGGCAGCTGGGAACAGCGCATCGGCCACCACGACGACCGCACCGACGTTTTCGTCCTCGGCATGATCCTGGCGGCGTTATCGTGCGGACTCGATTTTGCCGACGAAGACGACCTGCGCACCTTCGCTGCCCACCGCAGCAACCTGTTTACGCTGCAGGAACGCCTGCACCCGGTGTTCGCCGCGGTGATCGTCGAGATGACGGAACTGAACCGCCACAAGCGCGCCACCGAAGTTGCGGCGTTGGCGCTGCGCCTGCGCAGCTGGCGCGACCAGCCCGCGGCACTCGACGTCGAACGCGCCATGGCCGGCGCCACCGGCAGCGTCTCGCGCCGCAGCGCGGTGCTGATGCACCTGCGCGACCGCCTGTTCGATCTGTCGCGCCGCAACCGCCTGCTGTACTTCAAGCCGAATGCATCCACCGTCAACCTGACCGTGGCCAGCGTGCCGCTGGTGCTGCAGGCCGCCGCCGTGCGCGCCGAACAAATCTGCACCTGGGGCGGCCCGTTCGCCGACGAGATCCTGGCCGGAAAGCCGGTCACGCTGCAGCGCTGGCTGCGCTTTGACGAGCAGACGTATTTGCCCGCGTCGCTGGACCAATTGCTGGTCGAAACGCGGCGCGACCGCGCCGAATTCGGCTCCAACAACCTGCGCCTGGTGGTCGCGTTCCTGCGCTGGCACAACCTGAAGGAGGCGCCCGACGAACGCATCGTCACCCCGCTGCTGTGGTTACCCGTCGAGCTGACCAAGCGCAAGGGCGTACGCGACCAGTACCTGCTGCAGGCCAGCGAAGCGGAGGCGGAATTCAATCCCGTGCTGCGCCACCAGTTGGCGCAGCTGTACGACATCCGCCTGCCCGACAAGGTGTCGCTCGAACAGACGTCGATTGCCGCGATCCACGCCGACATCCTGGCGCAGATCCGCCGTTCCGAACCGGCCGTCGAGCTGCGCCTGGTGTCCCAGGCCTCGATCCAGCTGGTGCGCCACAAGGCCCTGCAGCGCATGCAGCAGTACCAGCGCCGCAAGACAAGCGGGCAGCGCATGCGCGCCGGCGCCGGCTTGCCGTCATACAGTTATGATCGCGGCGATTACCGGCCTCTGGGACGGGTCCTGTTCGAACAGTGGGTGCGCCCAAGTCCGCTGCCGCAGCGATTCGAGGCCGGCGCGCCGCCCAGCCCCGCATTGCGCCAGCCGCAAATGGCCGCCGACGCCGAGCAGCGCACCGGCTATGCGCTGCAGGAGTCCGAAGGCCACCGCTACGCCTGGGATCTCGACCTGACCCAGGTGTCGCTGGCCAATTTCAACTACAAGAAAATGTCGCTGGTGCGCGACTACGCCCAGCTGCTGGCCGATCCCGCCGCCAATGCGTCGTTCGACCAGGTGTTCTCGATCGAGCCGCGGGCCGTGGAAACGGCCATGCCGGCGCCGCTCGCCGCGGGCGAACTATGGAGCGTGGTGGCCGCCGACGCGACGCAGAACGCCGCCGTCGGCCTGGCGCGCAGCGCACGCAGCTTCATCATCCAGGGGCCGCCGGGCACCGGCAAGTCACAGACCATCACCAACCTGATCGCCGACTACGCCGGACGCGGCAAGCGGGTGCTGTTCGTGTGCGAAAAGCGGGCCGCGCTGGACGTGGTGTTCAACCGCCTGAAGCAGTCCGGACTGGCGCCGCTATGCTCGCTGATCCACGATTCCCAGAGCGACAAGAAAGCCTTCATCGCCGACCTGAAGGGCTGCTATGAAGCGTGGATCGGCCAAGCCCACGACAGCGAGGCGCTGCACGCGCGGCGTACGGTTTTGGTGGGCGCGCTGGCCCGATACCAGCGCAGCATCGACCGGTTCGAACAGGCGGTGGCCGCCGCGCCCGATGCACTGGGCGCCTCCGTGCGCACGCTGTTGCGCCGCATCGCCGCGCTGCCGCCCGCGCCGCAGGCCACGCACGCCGTGCTCGAACAGCTGCCGCCATTGTCCGCCTGGGATGCCCAGCGCGACCTGGTCCAGCGCTTGCATCAGCTGGTGCGCGAGCGCTTCGGCCTGCAAAGCCTGGCAGCCCATCCGTTTGCCTGCCTGTCGGCCGCGCTGGTGACCGACGAGCGGGCGTTCCACCGGGCCGATACCCTGTGCCGCCAGGCCGAAGCGCTATTCGACGCGCTCACGCCGCAGCTGGAAGCGTCCGGCGCCCTGATCAGCCCTGACACCGGGCTCGCGCTGGCCTGTACGATTGCCGCCGACAGCGCCGCGCTGCTCGAAGCGCGGCTGGCCGGCCACCTGGACCTGCTCGAACCGGACTCGCAAGCGGCCGCCGCGTTGCGCGAGGCGCGCATGGCGCTCGACGCCAATGCGGCCGTGCTGGCGGCGGCGCAGGCCGCCAATGCCCACTGGCGCGACAAGCTCACCGCCATCGATACAGCCTCTGCCCTGGCACTGATGCGCCGCCTGGCGCCGTCCGCCCTGCGCTGGCTGCAGCCGCAATGGTGGCGCCTGCGCGGCGAACTGCAGCGCCGCTACGATTTCGGCCAGCACGTGGTCCACCCGGGCTTCGTCAAGGTGCTGGAAAGCCTGGCCGACGAACACGCCGCGGCGGCGGCATTCAACAGCGCCGACGCCGCCCTGGGCCAGCGTTACGACGTGCCCGACATGCGCGCCTTCATCAACGCGCTGGAGCAACTGGCGCAGCAGCTGCGCGCCGGCCAGGGACCACGCGCGCTGGTCGCCGCCCTGCGTGCGCACCCGGACGCGCTGGCGGCCGCCGGCGCCGCCGCCGCCGCGCGCCAGTCGCTCGCCGCGCTGCGCACGCTGCTCGGCCCCGAACTGACGTGCGAACCCAATGCCCGCCTGGAGCAGATCGAGGAAGTGCTGCGCGACCTGCGCGAATCGCTCGACGACCTGCCCGACCTGCTGCCCATGCTGCGCGCGCTGCATGCGGGCGATCCGGGCGTGGCGCGCATGCTGCAGCAGCTCGACCACGCGCCCGCCCAGCTGGACGCGCTGGTGGCCAGCGAAGCGCTGCGCCGCGTCGAACGCGACAGCCCGGTGCTGGCGCACTTCGGCGGCGCCGCCCTGGCGCAGGCGGCGCGCGCGGTCACGCAGCATCAGCGCGACCTGCTGGCGCTCGACGCACAAGTGATCCGCTCCACGCTGCACAAGCAGTTCGCCGAGCATGTGCGCCTGTCCGGCCCTGGCGCCACCCAGCTCGACGAAGCCGGCAAACAATTCAAGAAAAATTACGCGGCCGGCCGGCGCGAGCTGGAGCACGAATTCGGCAAGAGCATGCGCTACCGCTCGATTCGCGACCTGAGCGACGACGAAACCGGCATGGTGATCAATGACCTCAAGCCGGTCTGGCTGATGAGCCCCTTGTCGGTATCGGACACGCTGCCGCTCGCGCCCGCGCTGTTCGACGTCGTCATCTTCGACGAAGCGAGCCAGATTCCGGTCGAGGAAGCGGTGCCGGCGCTGAGCCGCGCGCGCCAGATCATCGTCGTCGGCGACGAGATGCAACTGCCGCCGACGAGCTTCTTCAGCACCGGCGGCACGACGGGCGACGACGAAATCGTGGTCGAGGAAGACGGCGAACGGATCGCCATCAACCTCGATTCGGACAGCCTGCTGGCCCAGGCCGCGCGCAGCCTGCCGGCCACGCTGCTGGCCTGGCACTACCGCAGCCGCCACGAGTCCCTGATCAGCTTTTCGAACGCCGCGTTCTACGACGGCCGCCTGGTTACCATTCCCGACACCCGGCTCGACCTGGTGGCCGGCGAAGCGCCGGCGCGCCGCTCCGACATGATCGATGCCGGCGCCACCGGTGCCGACACCCTGCTCGCCCTCCCGATCAGCTACCACCGGCTCGACGACGGCGTATATGCGGACCGGCGCAACAGCGCCGAAGCGCGCTACATCGCCCACACCGTGCGCGAACTGCTGCTGCGCGAATGCCCGCTCAGCATCGGCATCGTCGCCTTTTCGGAAGCGCAGCAAAGCGAGATCGAAAGCGCGCTCGAGACGCTGGGCGCGGACGACCCGGACTTCGGCGCCCTGCTCGAGCTAGCCTACGTGCGCGAGGACGACGAGCAGTTCAATGGCCTGTTCGTGAAGAACCTGGAAAACGTCCAGGGCGACGAGCGCGACATCATCATCCTGAGCATTTGCTACGCGCCGGGAGCGGACGGCAAGATGCTGATGAACTTCGGCCCGATCAATCAGCGTGGCGGCGAAAAGCGCCTGAACGTCATTTTCAGCCGCGCGCGCCATCGCATGGCGGTGGTGGCATCGATCGACCCGCAGGCAATCACCAATGTGCACAACGATGGCGCCGCAGCCCTGCGCGGCTTCCTCGAATTCGCCAAGGCCAGCGCTGCCGGCCAGGGCGAACGCGCGCGCGGCGTGCTCGGTGCACTGAACCCGGCCGCCGGCGACGCATTCACGCGGCCGGCGCCGCACGACAGCATCCGCGACGCGCTCGCCGCCGCGCTGCGCGGACGTGGGCACGACGTGCATGTCCACGTGGGGCGCTCGCAGTTGCGCTGCGACCTGGCGATCGTTGATCCGTCCGGTGCAGGCTATGCCCTGGCGATCCTGCTCGATAGCCCGGCCGACGCGGTGCGCGACACGCAGGAACGTTACGTGTTCCGGCCGGCGATCTTGCGCAGCTTCGGCTGGCGCGTGCTCGACGTGCCAGGCAAGGACTGGCTCGACGATGCGGACGGCGTCTTGACCCGCATCGAGTGCATGCTTGCCGGCGGCGAGGATCGTGCGCTGGATGTCGAGATCGCGCCGCTCCCGGTGCTGGCGCCGATGGACCCGCCCGCGGCGCCGCAGGAGACGCCACCACCGCCCGCGGCCGCGGACGGGCCTGTGCGCAGCCTGCGTTACGAACAGGGCACATCGCGCAAGTTCTGGCGCGCCAGCGTGCAGGGCGACGAATTGCGCGTGACATACGGCAGGATAGGCAGCGCGGGCCAAAACAACAACAAGCAGTTCGACAGCGCAGAACGTGCGCTGCGAGAGCTGAGCAAGCTGGTGGACGAAAAGCTGCGCAAGGGCTATATCGAAGACCCGCCCTCAGCTGGAACCCAAGCATGACTTCCGAGCTTCTTCGGGCACGCTCAGTTCGGCAGCGCCACCTTGTCGCCCAACGGCCGGCTGCTGGCGGTGGTGGTCGGCGCGCAGGGCAAGCGCGACAGCCTGGCCGTGATCGACCTGGCCGACGACAAGTTCTACCCCACCGCCGGGTTTGACGAATAGCCTTCGGCGATGGAGCAGGAAGGAGGCAGCACTCATGCGTGGCATCCTGCCATCCCACCGTCCCAAACGCATGCCGCTCATCTGTGGCCGGCTACCTCGCGAGAACATATGGCCTACACCACCCGAGCAATGGAGGCTGCTCGGAAGGTACGCCTAGAAGGGGCTGTGGGCAGATACAAGTTCATGGGCATGACGTATCTAAACGACTTGAGCCGTGATGCAATCTGGATCTCAGATCCGGCAACATTCAATGATCCATTCGATTTGAAGATTGGAAAGCATCGGAACGGAACATCCCGGTATTTTTGGTACGGCGCCCATACCGTTATGACCTGAAATTACAAGCGTTCTAGACACCGCCTACATGGGCGCGGGCGCCAAATACGTCCGTATGCGTTTCATGCCACCAGATTCGCATTCTGTCGCATGGACTGCCCGAACGCGCTCGCCAGCGCTTACATTGCAGTGCGTTTCAAACGGCCCCGGCAAGCTCGGCCCCGAACAAGGAACGGCACCCGCTCGATTCACCGTCAAGGACATGTCATGCAAAACAAAAAAATCTGGATAGGCCGTTGGCTGGTCGTGGTGGCCATGGGGCACACGCTGTTTGGCATTGCCATGTTCGGCAAGGTATTCGCGCGCATGCTTGAGCGCGGCTTCGTCAGCAGCGTGGGCGCCGATCCCGGCGCCAACATCGCCCTGTGGTTCCTGATGTTTGGCGCCATGCTGGCTTTGCTGGGCATTGCGATCACCGCGCTCGAACGCAGCGCCGACTTTGGCGCCGCCCGTTCGCTCGGCATCGGCACGCTGATGCTGACCGTGGTCGGCGTCGTGCTGGTGCCGATGTCCGGATTCTGGCTATGCTTCCCGCCGGCGATTGGCTTGTTGCGCCGCTGATGCCGGGAATCACGATACAGGAATGGCCACCCCAATGACCCAGCCGTATCATTTCAGGGCGCGCATGCGACAGGGCCACTTCTGCATGGCTGCCAGTACGGATGCGCTGAACTAATCGCCGTTATCCCGGTCTCAAAAAAAGGGGCAGGAGGCAGGCATGGACGCGAAAAAGGACGCAGGCGATACCAGTCTATTGACGTTCATCGAGCGCAACCTCGATGCAATACTCGAACACTGGGAGCGATTCGCTCGCAGCATTCCTTCGGCGCGCCGTCTCGGCGGCGTCGTGCTGCGCGACCATGCGACGGGCATGCTGCGCGACATCGTGGCCGACCTCAAAGTCACGCAAACCCCGTTCGAACAGGCCGAGAAATCGAAGGGACGGGCGCCGCGCCCCACGCGCGACACCCAGGCCGAGCTGCACGGCGCCGAACGGCTTGCCGTCGGCTTTACGGTCAACGATGCCATCTCCGAGTTCCGTGCGCTGCGCGCAAGTGTCCTGCAGCTGTGGAGCGAAGCCAATACGGACGCGTCGGCCATCGCCAGCGGGGAACTAACCCGCTTCAACGAAGCGATCGACCAAGCGCTGGCCGAGTCGGTCGAACGCTTTGCCCTGGAAAAGGACGAATACACGCGTCGCTTCGACACGCTGCTGTCGTCGTCGCCTGACCTGCATTGCATCCTCGACGTCGACGGCAGCCTGATTTACGTTAATCAAGCCTTGAGCCACAAGCTCGGCATACCGCAAGATCAACTGGTCGGCGTGAACCTCCAGTCCCTAAGCCACAACTTGGTGCCACGCCTCATGTCCGACCTGCGCAAGGTGATCGCATCGCGCGAACCGCTGCGCGCCGAAGCGCGCCTGCCCGGATCAAACGGCGACGATGACACATATCGCTACGTATTTTTACCCGTGCTCAATGACGTGGGACAGATCGACGCGATCGCGGGAACGGCGCGCAATATATCGGAACTGAAAGCATCCGAGGAAAAAATCCACCGCAACGCCTACTACGACAGCCTGACGCAATTACCCAACCGCGCCTTGTTTCACGACCGCCTCGAGCAGAACGTCAAGCATGCGGAGCGCACGGGACATCCGCTGGCCTTGCTGTTCATCGACCTCGACGGCTTCAAGGAAGTCAACGACCGCTCGGGCCACGCGGCGGGCGACCAGCTGCTACAGGAGGGCGCACGCCGGATCCGTGCCTGCGTACGCGGCAGCGACACCGTGGCCAGGATAGGCGGTGATGAATTTACCGTGATCCTCTCCGACATCAACGACATGCTGCATATCGAAATCCTGGCGCAGACCATCCTTGACGCGCTGGCCAAGCCGTTCGTCATCGACGCGGCGAACTACTTTGTTTCGGGCAGCATGGGAATCACCTTGTGTCCGCAGGACGGGCGCACGCCGGACGAGCTGTTGCGCAATGCCGACCAGGCTATGTATGTGGCCAAGCACGCGGGCCGCAACCGCTTCAGTTTTTTCACCGCCGAAATGCGCGATTCGGCCTGGGCGCGCCTGAAGATCATCGACGAGTTGCGCCAGGCGCTGCCGCTGCATCAGCTCGAAGTGTATTACCAGCCGATCATCGACCTGGACAGCGGCGCGATCGTCAAGGCCGAAGCGCTGGTACGATGGCATCACCCGCAGGGCAGCCTGATCCTGCCCGACGCGTTTATCGTGCTGGCCGAGCAGACCGGCCTGATAGGCGAGATCGGTTCGTGGGTGCTGGGCGAGGCGGTCGAGCACGCGCGCCGCTGGAGCGCGCTGCTGGGCCGGCCGTTCCAGATCAGCATCAATAAATCGCCGATCGAGTTCATGAGCCTGACCATGATGAAAAGCTGGGACAGCGACCTCGATGTGCTGGGGCTGGCGCGCGACCAGATCGCCGTCGAGATCACCGAAGGCGTGCTGCTCAATGATTCGCTGGCGGTCAGGGAGCGGCTCGCCATGCTCAAGCGGGCCGGCGTGCAGTTCACGATCGACGACTTCGGCATCGGCTATTCATCGATGTCGTACCTGAAAAAATTCAAGGTCGATTTTCTGAAGATCGACCAGTCCTTCATCAAGGACGTCATGCAGAACGCCGACAACGGCATTTTTGCCGAGACCATTATTGTCATGGCGCACAAGCTCGGCCTGAAGGTCATCGCCGAAGGGGTCGAGACGGTCGAGCAGCGCGACTGGCTCAAATCGATGGATTGCGATTACGCGCAAGGCTTTTTGTTTTCCGAGGCCGCCTCGTCGGACCGCTTTACCGAGATGCTCGGCGTGGGCCAGCCCTGAGCATACCCGTCAGTTGCGGCCCGTACTGTCGGGAAGGTAGTAGCCGTCTGCGCTGATGGGCTCCGGCGCGTTGGCCACCTCGTAGGCCATCAAGGCGATGGCGACGGCCGAATACTGCTGCGCCGACCTGAATGGCACCACGTTCTCGTACGTATCGAGGACCGTATGCAGCACGCGCGGATAGTCGAAGTCGCTGATCGCGCTCAGCCTCGGCGTCGGCACGCCCTGCAAGGCAAACACCGCCTCGTCGCTGCCGGCGCGCCGCGTCATCGCGCTGCGCCGGTCGCGCGGCGTGTCGTCGAACGCGGGCGCGAAGTCGAAGATCGGGTGGACGCCTTGCAGATCCTGCTCGACCCGCGCGAACACGCCTTTCCAGGCCGACGGGATGGTGATGCCGCTGATGGCGCCGGGTCCGGAATCGCGGTTGAGCATCATGACGGTGCGCTTGACCTGCCCGGCATGGCGTTCGACGAAGGCGAACGAACCCTTGCGGCCCTGTTCTTCCGCGCCGAACGCGACCATCATGATGGTACGGCGCGGCTTGGCGCCGGACGCGGCCAGCAGGCGCATCGCCTCCAGCATCGTCGCCACGCCGCTGCCGTTGTCGGCCGCGCCCGTGGCGCTATCGAAGCTGTCGAGATGGGCGCCGAGGATGACGATCTCTTCCGGTTTCCCGGTGCCGGGAATGGTCGCCACGACATTGTGGTACGCCACCGGGCCCGGGTAGTACCAGTTGCGGATGTCGAACTCCAGCGTCACCGCCTCGCCTGCCGCGAGCTGCTGCTTGAGCGCGGCGTATTGGGGCGCCGCCAGTTTGATATCGGGCAGCGTCGGCAGCGCGGCCCAGGTGCCGGGCGCTCCGGTGCCTGCATACAAGGGCTCTTCGGCCGACTGGATCGTTCCCAGCGCGCCGGCCTCGATCAGGGCAAGCGTGATGGCCTTCGGTTTGTAGTCGTCCAGGCCGTCGCGCCCGATGCCGCCGGCGTCGCCGCCGATCAGTACCCACTTGCCCTTGAACTGGGCCGCGCGCGCTTGCGCCTCCGCCAGCGTGGCCGGCCCGATGGCAGCCAGGCCGCGCTGCACGCCTTTGGTACCGGCCGTGTAGGCCGGCGTTGCAAAGCGCAGCTGTTGTTCGAGCGGCGCCACGATCCGGCCGGACCACGGGCCGCGGTTAAATCCCAGCGTCACCTGCCCCGCCTCTTCGAGCTCGGCGTGCACGCCCCATTGCTGCAACTGGGTGCAGGTCCATGCCGCCGCGTGGGTGTAGGCATCGCTGCCGGCGATGCGGCCGCCGAAGCGGTTGCTCAGCACGTCGAGCCAGTTCATGACGCGCGGATCGTTCTTGCTCAGCGCGACGATGTGGCGCGCCGTCGCATCCTGCGCCTGGGCCGCGTGGCCGACAATCAATAGGGATAGTAAAAACAGTTTGCGCAGCATGGGTGACTCCAAAAAATCGGTGGGGAAATTCCGGTGTGGCGGGGGCGGCTCAGTCCTGGTCGCGGCCGGACAGCGCCGCCAGGAAGGCCGGCAGCTCGCCGCGATTGCGCGCCTTCAGTGCCGCATCCAGCTTCGCCGAGCGATCCTGGGCGTTCGTTCGCACCAGCATTTCGTAGGCGCGCAACACGCTCTCCATGGCCGCCAGGTCGACCGCAGGCTGCAGCTCCGCCTGCTTCGGATGGTTGATCTGGAACGCCATCACGCCAGCCTTGTATTGAAACTGGATGGCATCGCGCGTGCCATGTTTGGCGACCGCACCGAGCCAGTTGGCCAGCGCGCCATTGTTGTAATTGAGGTCGGGAATATCGTTGACCCAGGTGGCCAGCCACGCGCCGTCGCGGGCCTGGACCTGGCGCGGATTTTTCTCCGCATCGAGCGCCATCTGCAACACGCGCGCGCGCTCGGCCGGCGTCGATGGCCCGCGCTCGCCGGCGTTCTCGGGTGCACTGCCCTGCTCGACTACCGGGGCCTTGGCCGGCAACGCCGCGCCGTACGGGGCGCGGGCTCCGCTGACCGGCTTGGGTTCGTCCTCGTCGGTTTCAACCAGGCGCTGGCCGCGCAACACATCGCCGTTTGCCTGCAAAGTCCAGCTGATCCGCACGTCGGTGCTGGTTTCCTTGCCGGCGCGGCCGGTGGTCGTGCGTGTGCCAGGGTGCGTGAAGATGGCGCCGCCGGCGCTGTAACTTCCTTCGATCTTGCGCGTGCTCGTGATCAGTCCGTTCTCGTCGAGCCAGCAGATCGTCGCGCTCAGCCCGGTCGGGCCCTGGGCAATATTGAGCACGCCCTTGCCGATCAGGTCGACCGTGACGCCATTGTTGCTGGTGGCGCCCGTGACGGTCTGGAAATTCCATTGTCCCAGCAAGGCCGGCGCCGACTGGGCTGCGCCGGCAGTGACGATACCGGCGGCAAGGAGGCATGCGCGTGCCAGAGTGCGGATTAATGTCATTGATTTCCTCATCGTGAGTGGCGGGATGTTTCTGCGATCGAATGCGATCCAATGGAACATTGCTTTGCAAGCATCGTGCCAGCCACGCAAAATGCGCCAGCCTATACACGGGCGATATCATTTGGCGTCGCTGGATGTTTGTAGGGTGCCCGCTATCGGGCAAAACGTGTGCGAAAACGGACACGCGGCGAAGTGCCTCGATAGACGACAGCTCCCCGCTGCGATCGTGCCGTATAATTACCAGACTATGAGTAACGTCCAGCCAACGATTGAGTCAGAGTTCGCCACTGTCGCATAAGCCGAAGCGCACGATCGCTGGTTTCGCGCGAAAGTTCAAGCGTCGCTTGACGATCAGCGCCCACTTGCACCCCATGATCAAGTGATGACTGCATTGCGGAAAATCATCGAAGCAAAGCGCCGCGCCCATGCTTCCGATCCTGTGGCGCGCTGAAGCGCAGGCAGATCTTGCAACAATTCTCGACTATCTTGCGGAGCGCAGCCCGTAATCCGCGCTCGACCTTGTCGACAACATCGAACGCGTCGTTTCGCAACTTCCAGGCCATCCGTATCTGTACCGCATTGGGCGGGTAGCCAACACGCGGGAACTCATTGCTCATCCAAATCATATTGTCGTCTATAGCGTCACCGATAGTGAAATCGAAATTGTCGCAGTACTGCATGCCCGACAGCAGTACCCTTGATTTGCACGAGCTCGCGAATGAAAAAATCCCCACGTATTGCTGGTCCGTGGGGTTTTTTTGAGAGCTGCAGATAGCAGGAAAAGCCACTCCCTAGTTCATGATCAGATCGGCTTGGGTAATGGTCGTCAGGCTCATCAGTCCGAAGTGTCCCAGCGAAAAATCGTAGCTGATGTTTTGCCCATCGATGTTGCTGGTGTGCGAGCCGTACACATAGCAGCTGCCAATACAGACCAGTTCGTCGATCCAGCTCTTGATCGAATACATCTTGGCGCCGTAGCGTTTGCCGCGCACCGACATGATCAGCGGGCTGTCGATCGACAGGCCGTTCGCGCCGCACGTGGCGCTGGCCACATTGAACGGGTAGAGGCCGCAGGAGTTCAAGCCGTGCTGGGCGCCCGCGATCCCGATGAAGGAATTGACCTTGCCGGCATAGCCGAGCTCGTTGATGGCCTTCATCGCCAGCGTCACGCCCATCGAATGGCCGACCACGTCGATCTTGCCGGTGCACGAACTGGCCAGCGCCGCTTGCATCGCGCTCTTGACCGGATTGGTGTTGGCGGCGCCATGGTCGTTGATGGCCGCGTTGGTCTTTGATCCCCAGCTCGGCAGGAACAGCTGGGACGCCAGGTAACCGCGGCTCTGCAGCGTACTGACCGTGTTGTTCCACTGGGATGGCGTGCCGGTGTTGCCATGCACGAGAACGACATTATCCCAGCAGGCCGCTTGCGCACCGACGGCGGCAATGGCAAGGGTGGCTGCGACAAGCAGGCGGCGTACAGACAGCAGATTGTGGAACATGGCATCTCCTCCGTGTTGATGGTTTTTTGTCGGACGCGATTGTCATCGCTGCGTCCGTTTATGTACCGTCGGAGCGTGACTGAACCTGCGGCAAGCTCCTTGGGCTAGGGAACTCTAGTGGCAAGCGCCGCCGGGCGCCACTCCCTGTTCGGGGAGTCACCGTCTCGAAATAGCTTGCGATTAGGCACGATGCGCGGCCAGGTCGCGCCCCTTGGCCACGGCTTGCGCGCGGCTGCGCACCTCGAGCTTATGGAAGATCTGGTCGATGTGATATTTGACGTTCAGTTCGGACAGGTTCAGGATCTTGGCGATTTCCCAATTGGTCTTGCCTTCATGCAGCCAATGGAGTATCTCGCGCTGGCGTTCGCTCAGTGCCTTCTTGCTCTTGCACAGCGCGCCCTGATATTCCTCGACCGTGGCCAGCACGCGCGCCAGCGCAAAATGCAAATGCGGCGTCAGCAGCTTCATCAGGAAGGCGTGCTGCGGCCCGATTTCGCCCGGCATGCGCGAAAAAATAAAGAAGCTCGAGAACACGCCGCCGACATCGAGCACGCCATGCGCGAGCGTGTTGCGCAAATCGTACTTGTTGAACAGGCGCACCCAATCGTCCGGAAATCCATGGTCGTCGCGCCCGCTCTGGAACAGCTGCGGCTCCTGGGTCTCGCGCCAGCGCTTCATCAACGGACTGTCGAGCCGCCCGTCCGCGTCGCGCAGCGGTTCAAAGTAGTCGAGCGGGTAATTGAAGTTGATGATCTTGCGCACGTGATTGCCCTGGCGGCTGATGCCGCCTACGCCGCACAGCATCATCTCGTGCGGCAGCACGGCGCGAAATGAACCGTTCATGACGCGCGAGAATTCGTCGGCAGTGTGCACGCCCGTGCATTCGACCAGCACGGTCATGATGCGTTTGTCGAGCTCGGCCTGCCGTGCGATGGTCATGGTTCGCATCCTTGCCAGTTGATCGGGGCGCTATGCCGACCCGGCTACGCGGCAGCGGCGCAGCCATGGTATATGCAAAAGAAAAGCTTATCCATTGATAAATGCGCCGACGGCCGACCAGGAAGGCGAAGGCGTTAACTGTTTATCATGTAAATATCCGCGCGGGCATGCTGGCGCGCCCATGCGTCTATATTGACGCCCTTGAACAGCAGCCACAGGCAAAAGGACAATTCCCCGATCAGCGCCGGCAGCATGATCGCCGGGAACAGTGCGTGCGCCAGGGGCGGATAGACAATGCCGCAAAAGCTGTTGGCCAGGTAGCACAGGCCCGCAATTTGCAGCATGGTGCCGATCAGCTTCGGGAGGAATCCCGACTGGCGTATCAGGTAGCCGACAATCACGCACTGCACGCCGAAGAAAATCAGCGCCGCCCCGAACGTCTGTGAATACGCAGCGACCGACAAATACGCCAGCGCGTGCAGCTGTTGCGGCGCCATGCCCTGCATGGACACGCTGGTCAGCGGCACCAGCACCGCCTGCAGGTGCAGCGCGCTGACGCCTTCGAGGGCGATCGAGACCAGCGCAAAAAAGACCGCCAGCAGCGTGATATTCCGGTTCACGGGCCGCAGCAGCACGTACCAGATGTAGGTCAGCGCGGTTGCGCACATCAGCAGCACGAGCTGCGCGGCGGCGCCGACGCGCCACAGCGTTTCCGACGCGATGATGTGCTGCGCGGTCGCAGCGGCGTCGCCCGACACGATCAGGCTGCCCCGTATCAGCGCTTCGCAGACGATGCCGATCACGATGATGATCAGGTACAGCGCGCCCCCGGTGCGGGCATAGGCTTGCATGGTGGCGTGCTGGGCTGGCGGGTGATCTTGTGTTGACATGGTGGCTCCGTTCTGTAGTTGGTTGAGCGTCAATGATGTCAGCTTATCAAAGCGGCTTTGGGCCTTCCCTTTCCATGCGACAGGCTGCACTTTGGGCGGCACGGCCTGCGGATATCCGGCCCCGGCGTCACCATCGCCACCACAAGCGCCTTCACATCAGGCTGATATTTCTGATAGGCTCGGGCCGCGCACCAAGCATTTATTTTAGGAATCGACCACATGGTTAAGGCTACAAGCAGCGTCCAGGACCGCAAACAGAGGGAATCCGACCTGCGCCGCAAAGACATCATCAAGGCTGTCCGCAAGCTGATCAAGGCCGGCGGTGCACGTGCCATTACCTTGCGCAAGGTGGCCGAGCAAGCGGGCTTTTCGACCACCGTCGTGTACGCCCTGTTCAAGGACAAGGCCACCCTGATCACCCAGGCCATGGACAGCGACTTGCTCGAACTGGCCAAGGCCATGCGCGACGCGACCGACCCGGCCCTGGCGCCGGTCGACAACATCAAGCGCGCCGGCCGCGCCTATGTCACCTTCGGCATGCAGCATCCGGACCAGTACGCGCTGGTGTTCCTGGAGCGCCGGCCCCACGCGCCGATCGAAAGCGCGATGATCGAACACGGCAACCAGGTCCAGGATCCATATGCGTTCGGCCGCCAGCTGTTCGTCTCCCTGGCCGAGTCCGGGCAAGTGCGATCCGACCAGCTGGAATCGATGGGCCAGATTTTCTGGGAAGGCATCCATGGCATGACGTCGCTGCGGCTGGTCTTCGGCGAGACCGAAAACTGGTTCGAACACGCCGAATTCAACACCCACCTCGATGCACTGCTGGATGTCTTGATGACTGGCATCCTGCACCACTTTCGTCCCTGATCTGTCCGTTTTTTCCTTCGCACAACAGAAAAATAAAACGTTGTTTTATTTTTGATACATCGTTATTATCTGTAACGTTGTTCTGTTACTTACGTCGCTGCGAAAGGGAAACCGATGCGTACAGGTGTGGGCATGGCGCTGATCGTCACCGGCTTGTGGGGCTGTTCGGCATCGACCGCGGAGCCGGCCGCGGCCGACTTGCAGCGCGCCCAGGCCATGCGTCCGCGCGACAGCCATCTGGCCGAACGCTATGAACGCTCGTGCATGCTGTGCCACACGGCGCGCGCCAGCGGCGCCCCGCTGACCGGCTACGCGCCGCACTGGAACGCGCGCCTCGCGCAAGGCATGGCGCTGCTGCAAAAGCATGCCGCTGACGGCTTCAACGCGATGCCGGCCAGGGGCCAGTGCAACGATTGCTCGGCCGACGACCTGCGCGCCCTGACGCAGTTCATGAGCGCCAAGGAAGCCCCGTGAGCGCCCCGCTGCGGCGTCGCCGCCTGTTCCTCAAATCCGGCGCGCTGGCCGTCGCAGCCGGCCTGCTGACTTCGCGCAGCGCGCACGTGCTTGCCCTCGCGCCTGCTGCATCAGGCGCGCCCGCCATGAGCTGGCAAAACTGGTCGGCCAATCAGCAGTGCCGGCCGCGTGCGCTGGCCGCGCCGGCCGACGAAGCCGCCATCGCCGCGCTGCTGCGCGCGTCGACCGGCGCGGTGCGCTGCGTCGGCGCCGGCCATTCATTCAGCGCGCTGGTGCCGACCGACGGCACGATTCTGTCGCTGGACCGCCTGGCCGGCCTGCGCACCTATGACAAGGCGGGCCTGAGCGCCACGCTGCAGGCAGGCACGCGGCTGGCCCAGGTGTCGCGCCAGCTCGACGCCGCCGGGCTGGCGCTGCGCAACCTGCCCGACATCGACATGCAATCGCTGGCCGGCGCGATCAGCACCGCCACCCACGGCACCGGCGCCGATTTGCCGGCCCTGCATGCCGACGTCACGGCGCTGCGCCTGGTCACGCCCCAGGGCGACGTGATCGACTATGAACAGGGGCGCGACGCCGACCTGATGGCGGCCGCGCGCGTGTCGCTGGGCAGCCTGGGCGTCATCACGCAGGTGACGATGCGCGTGGTCGCGGCGCATAACCTGACCCGCAAGGTCTGGCTGCGCCCGATCGAAGAGATGCTGGAACGCGCGCCCGAACTGGCGCGCACGCACCGCCATTTCGAATTCTATTACTTGCCTTTTACCGGTTACGCCGCCGCCATTACCCACGACGCCTATGCCGGCAGCGACGTGCTGATGCCGCCATCGCAGGACGAAGACATGCTGCGCGACCTGCGCCGCTTGCGCGACTGGCTGGGAAAGTATCCGCAACTGCGGCGCTGGAGCGCCTCCAAACTGATCGATCCAGCCTTGGCCGAACATGCGACCAACCGCTCCTGGCGTTTGCTGTCGAGCGTGCGCCCGACCCGTTTCTACGAAACCGAGTCGCACGTGCCGCGCGAAGCCGGCATCGCCTGTGTGCGCGACGTGATCCGCACGCTGGAACGCCGCAACGACGTGTTCTTCCCGATGGAGTTCCGCTTCGTCAAAGGCGACGATGCCTGGCTCAGTCCTTTCTACCAGCGCGACAGCTGCTCGATCTCGGTGCATGCGGCGCACGGCGAAGCGTACGACTACCTGCTGTCCGAAATCGGCCCGGTGTTTCGCAAGCACGGCGGCCGGCCGCATTGGGGCAAGCTGCACAATTTCAGCGGCGCCGAACTGGCCGCGCTATACCCGCGCTGGAACGACTTCCAGGCCGTGCGGCGCAGCCTGGATCCGCGCGGGCGCATGCTCAATCCCCACTTGCGCGCGCTGTTCGGAGCAGCTTGATGATCAAGCGGCGCACGCTGCTCTCGGCGATCGGCGCCGGCCTGCTGGGGGCGGGCGCGCTCACGCTGCACCCGCGCCAGCGCGGCGCGCCCCATGGGGCCTATTTCGCGCGCTTGTCAAATGCCCTGCGCGCAGCCGGCATCGCCACACCGACCATGGTGATCGACCGCGACCGCCTGTTGGCAAATGCCCGCCAGGTCCGGCGCAACATCGATCCGCGCATGCAGCTGCGGCTGGTGGCCAAGTCGCTGCCCTGCCTGCCCTTGCTCGACGACCTGGTCGACAGAATGCACACGCGCCGGCTGATGGTATTCAACCTGCCCTATCTGCAGCAGCTGGCAGGGCAGCGTCCCGAGCTGGACCTGTTGCTCGGCAAGCCCTTGCCGGTGGCCGCGGCAAGCGCGTTCTATACAGGCTTCAAAGGCGGCGCGTTCGATCCCGCGCGCCAGTTGCAATGGCTGGTCGACAGCCCGCAACGGCTGGCCCAGTATCGCGACCTGGCCCGCCAGCGCCAGCTGCAGCTGCGCGTCAATATCGAAATCGACGTCGGCCTGCACCGCGGCGGCGTCGCCAGCGCCGAGACGCTGCAGCAGATGCTGGCCATCTTCCAGTCGGAGCCGCGCCTGCAGTGGTCCGGCATGATGGGCTACGACGCCCATTTATCCAAGCTGCCCGACCTGCCCGGCGTGCGCGCCGGCGCGCTGGCCGATGCCAAGCGCATTTACCAGGAATATGCGGCGCTGGCCACGCGCACGCTGCAGCCGGCCGGCTTGATCCTCAATGCGGGCGGTTCGCCGACCTACCGGCTTCACGACGGCAGCGCCACCGCCAACGAGGTGGCGCTCGGCTCGGCCTTGCTCAAGCCGGGCGACTTCGAGATCGACGCGCTGGCCGACCTGGCGCCGGCCGCCTTCATCGCCACGCCGGTATTGAAAGCGCCGCCGCAATTCCAGATGCCCGACGGCGTCGAGTGGATCGGCACGCTGGCGCGCACGTGGGACGTCAATCAGCGCCGCGTGTACTTCATCTACGGCGGCAACTGGCTGGCCGATCCGGTCTCGCCGGCGGGCATCGCCGCCAGCGGCTTGTATGGCACCTCGTCGAACCAGCAAGCCTTGCTCGGTTCGGGCGCACAGCAACTGCAGGTGGATGACTTCATTTTTTTCCGGCCGCGCCTGAGCGAAGCGGTGCTCCAGCAATTCGGCGACATCGCCGTCATGGAGGCGGGCCGCATCACGCAGCGCTGGCCGGTACTGGCGGCCATGCCATAGGATTTTTCGACGACAAGGAGACAAGATGCATGCTCACCTATTGCGGCCGCTGGCGCTGGCGCTGGTCCTGTCCTGCACCGTTCCGGCGCCGGCCTGGGCCAACCAGGATGCCGCGACCGGCCTGTGGCTCAGCGCCGACAAGGCGGCCGTGATCGAATTCAAGACCTGCGCCGATCTGAAAGGCGCGCTGTGCGGCACCATCGTCTGGGACAAGGATGCCGGCACGCCCGACGATGCGTGCGGCGTCACCATCGCCAAGCTGAAAACCTGGGAGGACGATGCCTGGCGCAACGGCTGGGTCCACGATCCGCGCACCAAGAAAAATTACAAGGGCATCGTGCGCACCAGGAACGACACGCTGCTGGTGCGCGCCTTCATCGGTACCGAATTGCTGGGCGAGACCGAGGTCATGACCCGGGTGCAAACCATCCCGCCCGGCTGCAAGAGCAAACCATAAAAACGATACCAGGAGACTTCATGAGCACCTTGTTTGTCCGCGCCTTCGGCCTTGCCGTATTCGCCAGCACCATCCCCGCCACGCAAGCGCGCGCCGAGGAGCCGGTGGTGCAGAGCTACTCCCTCGACATCGAGGCCAAGGTGCTGACCGACCGAAAAAATCGCGGCGTCTCCGATACCTACAACCGGCCCGGCGCCCAGCTGACCATCGAGGCGGTGCACGAAACGGGCTTGCTCGGCTATCTGCAGCTGGGCACCGTGCGCAAGGAGATTTTCCCGGACACGAACGGCTTGCAGGTGACCGGCGCGTTCGGCTACCGCTGGGGCAAGCCGGATGGCTGGCACTACGGCGTCGGCCTGGCGCAAGAATGGTTCCCGGGCGCGAAGGTCAACGATGCGCCCACCGGCATCGACTGGACCACCGGCGCGCCGACCGGCGTCACCAACACCAGGTTCGACACCACCTACGCGGTGTTCGAATTCGCCTACGGTATCGTCGAAGCGCGCTACCTGTATGTGCTCAGCCAGGACCTGCGCGGCAATAACACGGCCACGATCTGCGGCTCGACCTACATGCCGGCGGTGCTGGCGGGCGGCGACCCGGGCAAGGCGATCGCCTGCTACGACGGCGGCTTCAAGCATTCCGGCGGCTCGCACCTGCTCGACATCGACGTCAAGCATCCGCTGACCGGCCAGACCAAACTGGTTGGCCACCTGGGCTTCCAGAAGCTGCACAATTTCCGCGACGGCGACCTGGTCGACTACCGGGCCGGCGTCGTGCACGCGCGCTGGGGGCTCGATTTTGGCGCCGAACTGGCCGGCGCCTTCCTGCGCAACCGCGAACTGGCGGTCGTGCTCGACAGCGCGGGAAACAGCAAAAAGGTAGACCGGGCCACGATAATCCTGTCGCTGGCGAAGCGTTTTTGACGATACACACTCACAAAAACTGGAGACTGCTATGACGACGAACATGCTGTTTCACCGCTTCACACTGGCACTGGGCGCAAGCCTGATCTGCGGCGCCGCCAGCGCCGATCCCTTCCTGGTCGGGCGCGGCATGGCCGACATCACCGGCGAGGCCGCCGAAGTGGGCATGATGGGCTATGCCTCGCCTTCGCAGGTGAGCGCGGGCATCCACATGCGCCAGCGCGCGCGCGCCTTCATCGTGCAGGACCAGGCCGGCGGCAAGCGCATGGTGTTCGTCAACAACGACCTGGGCATGGTGTTCCAGGGGGTGCAGCAGGCCGTCATCCGCCAATTGCAGGCCAAGTACGGCGCCCTGTACGGCGCCGACAACGTGATCCTGGCGGCCACCCATACGCACAGCGGCGCCGGCGGCTTCTCGCACTACGCGCTGTACAACATGACCACCTACGGCTACAACAAGCGCACCTTCGACGCCGTCGTCAGCGGCATCGTGCAGGCGATCGACAAGGCGCACCGCGACCTGAAACCCGGCTCGATCGCGATTGGCAAGGGCCAGCTGACTGACGCCAGCAACAACCGCTCGCTGCCGGCCTACCAGCGCAATCCGCTGGCCGAGCGCAATCGCTGGAACAGCATCATCGATCCCGAGATGACGGTACTGCGCTTTAAGCAAGGCGCCACCGACGTCGGCGCGATCAGCTGGTTCGCCACCCACGGCGTGTCGATGACGCCGTCGAACCATCTGCTCAGCCCCGACAACAAGGGCTATGCGGCGTGGCGCTGGGAACATGAACTCAAGGGCGTGCGCTACAACGCCGACAGCGATTTCGTGGCCGCGTTCGCGCAGTCGAACGCGGGCGACATGACGCCCAATTTGAACCTCGACGGCACCGGCCCGACCGCCAACGAATTCGACAATACACGCATCATTGGCGAACGCCAGCTGCAAAAAGCGCTGGCGATCTACGACGGCGCGCTCGAAACGCTGGCCGGGCCGGTCGACTACCGCCAGCGCTTCATCGATTTCTCACATGTGAACGTGGCGGCCAATTTCACCGACGGCGTGGCGCGCACCACCTGCCCGGCCGCGCTGGGCGACGCGTTCGCCGCCGGCACCGAGGACGGGCGCGGCCTGGACGGCTTCAATGAGGGCGACCTGGCGGGAAACCCCTTCTTCAATGCGCTGGGCGCCATCATCGCGCCCGCGCCGCAATGGGTGCGCGACTGCCACGGCGTCAAGCCGGTGCTGCTGGCCACCGGCGTGCAGAAGCCGTATCCCTGGTCGCCCGAGGTGCTGCCGGTCTCGATCGTGCGCATCGGCCAACTGGCGATCATCGCTGCGCCGGGCGAATTCACCATCATGGCGGGGCGGCGCGTGCGCGACACCGTCAAGGCCGCGCTGGGCGATGGCGTCAAGTACGTCATCTTCGCCGGCTATGCGAACGCCTACGCCGGCTATGTGACCACGCCCGAGGAATACGACGCGCAGCACTACGAGGGCGCCTCGACCCATTTCGGCAAATGGACGCTGGGCGCCTACCAGCAAAGCTACTTCGAACTGGCCAACGCGCTGCGCCAGGGCGTGCCGGCCTACGCCAGCGCCACGCCGCGCGACCTGGCCAACGCGCAAATGTCGTTCCAGACCGGCGTCGTGCTCGACAACACGCCGCTGTTCACCAGCTTCGGCGACGTTGCGCGCCAGGCCAACGCGAGCTATGCGCGCGGCACGCGGGTCGATGTCGAGTTCTGGACCGGACATCCGAAAAACAACCTGCACCAGAACGGCACCTTCCTTGAAGTGCAGCGCTGGGACGGCGCGGCCTGGCGCACGGTGGCCACCGACGGCGACTGGAGCACCATCTATCGCTGGGTGCGGGTCGACCCGGTATGGGGCAGCTCGAAGGCCGCCATTTCGTGGGATATTCCGGCCACCGCCGCAACCGGCCAATACCGGATCCGCCATTACGGCGATTACAAGAATGGCTGGGATGGCAGCATTCACGCGCTGACCGGCACCAGCCGCACGTTTCAGGTCAATTAGAAGAGCGCCGGCGGCAGGATTGCAGCGCATGGTTTTACCACCGGCAGGGCGCCGGTGGTATTTTCAATGCCTGTCGTGAGCGCTCAGGCGGCGTCGCGCAGCGCCGGGGCGGCGCGCGCGGCGGCGGCAAAATACTGGACGACCGCGGCGCGCCCGGCCTCGCATGCCTTGTTCACGCCATACCTGGAAAAATCATGGTCGCCCCCGGCCGGTGCTGCCGCACTGGCGATGACGCGGATATTCTTCAGTGCCCGCAGCCGCGTAAGCCATTGGAACGCCGGTTGCTTGCGCAGCGCGCTGGCGGCCGGCAGCTCGCTATCGAGTTCTTCCAGCATCGCCACGAAGCCGTCGAGCTGTCCATCGCCACCGTATTGGGCCCAGAAGCGATTCTGGTATTGCAGCGCCATGGCCCGGGTCTGGACTTCGAGCAGGTTGGCCGGCGCCGGCAGGCCTTCGGTCGGAAACAGGTCCACCACGAAAATCGGCAGGGTATCGATCTCGGACGGTTCGAGCATATTGAGCAGCGCGTCGATCGGCGTATTGCTGAACAGGCCGCCGTCCCAGAACTGGCGCCCCTCGATGTCGGTCGCGGGGAAGCCCGGCGGCAGGCTGCCGCTGGCCAGGATGTGGGCCGGCGTCAGCGCCGTCATGGTCGACGTGTGGTCTCCCGCGTGGGAGTGGGCGCCGGCCGCGTGATGGTTGCAGAAGGTGGTCGGCCCGCCCGTATGCAAGTTGGTGGCCGTCACCGCAAAGCGCATGTGCTCCTTGTCGTTGATCTGCTCGAAGTCGCACAGCCGGCCCAGCGTCCTGTACATCGGGGAGGTGTCGCACAGGCTGGTCCAGCGCGCCACGTCGAAATAATCGGAGCGCGAGCGCCAGAAATTCGGATTGCCCAGCAAGGACAAGCTGCCCTGCATCGACGCCGGCAGCCAGGGCAGCTGCGGCAAGGTGATCGCGTCCCACACGGCGCGCAGGCTGGCGCCGATGTCGCCGTCAGGTGCGCCCGCGATGGCCGCCGCATTGACGGCGCCGATCGACACGCCGGTCACCGCCGTAGGGTGCCAACCGAGTTCGACCAGCTTGGTCACCACGCCGTATTCGAAAGCGCCAAGCGCGCCCCCGCCCTGCAGTATCAATGCCATCGGTTTCATGCCTGCTCCTAGTTGGTGTTGCGGTAGATAGTGAACGGCGCCAGCGCGCGCTTGATCAAAATCAAATCGAACCGCGCTCTGGAGAGAGGAGGATAACAAGGGGAAAAAGCGTGGCATTGACGCATCGCAAACCGCAACCTGCTTGGGGCGAATCCGCATGCGCCGCGCATAGACGACAAAAAAGCGGCCTGGCGGCCGCCTTCTGCCTGCCGAAAAACACGCTTTACTACACCGCGCGGCGGCGCACACCCAGCGGCGCCAGCATGCACAGCCCGACCAGCGCCAGGCTGCCAGGTTCGGGCACGAAGGTGATGTCGCCCGCAGTGGCAACTTGCAGGTAGGCCGCATAACTGCTCATGATGACGCCGCCAAAAAAGGTGCCGAAGGTGCCTGGCACCTCGCCGCCAAAGGTGCCGCTGAAGGCGTTGTTGGCCGCCAGCATCAGCTCGCCATTCAGCATGACGAAGGCCGGCCCGCCGGAATCGCCGCCGCTGAAGCCTTGCTCGTCGTCCAGGTCCTTGACCACAAGAGCTTCGCGGTTTTACGCCCGCTCGCCCCGCTCGGCAGCGCCTTCTATCCGATTCTTGTACATCGGCTCGCAGTTTCGCTCCACGCTTCCTCTCCACGGTCGGTCGCCCTTCCGCAGTTGCGCTTCGCTTCGCTCGCTGTGGTCAGCTTGCGGCGGGACTTTCACCCACAAGAGTGCGCCCATGCTGGGCGCACGTAAAAAAAGCGGCCCGCAGGCCGCTTCTTGTGACAACCGGACTGCGCTTACTTTTGCGAACGGCGGCGTGCGCCCAGCAGCGCCAGCGCGCCCAGGCCGAACAGCGCGAAGCTGCCTGGCTCAGGAACGAAGGTGATGTCGCCATTGGCTGCCGATTGCAGGAAGTTCTCATAGCTGCCGAGGATGACGCCACCGAAGTAGGTGCCGAAAGTGCCGGCAACCTGGCCGGTGAAGGTGCCGCTGAAGGTGTTGTTGGCAACCAGCGTCAGTTCGCCATTCATCATCACGAACGATGGACCGCCGGAATCGCCGCCGCCAATGCCAGCTTCCTTGTTGTTCGCCAGTTGCGGCGTGCACACGCCGTAGTTGGTGCAGAAGGTGTCCTTGCCGCCGCCGTCGAAGTCAGCGTAATAGACTTCCTTAGGGCCCGCGAAACCTTGCTCGTCGTCGCCGTCAAACAGGTCCATGTAGTTCTCGCCGCTGCGCTTGATGCGGAAATCCGGGCTGACCGTGTAACCGTTGACGCCATCGCCCGAAGTACCGTAGCCGGCCATCATGATGTGCGTGCCTTCGCCGACCGGGTTGGTCGCCACTTTGTAGATCTTGGCGCTGGCTGGCGCGTCGGCGCCGAGCGTGATGACCGAGATGTCATCGTTGACGCAGAACGAGTTCACGCCGGCCGGGCAGTGACCGAAGCCAGCGTAGTCCGGGTTCATCGATACCTTGACGGCGGTCATGACAGCGCCCGACAGGCCGGTGTTGAAAATCACGCGTACATCGCTGCCTGGGGCATGGATGTCGACGACATGGCCGTTGCCGTCGGTGTCGACGCAGTGGCCGGCCGAAATGACGGTCCGTGCGCCAACCAGCGCGCCGGAGCAGATGAACGACTGGCCGCTGTAGCGGATGTTCAGGCTGACAACGCCCGAATAAGGCGATCCTGGAACGTTCGGATCGACACGTGCGGCCGGGCTATCAGGCAAGGCACCAGCGGTAATGACCGGGGTGAAAATGCCATCCGTCAAGACCGAAGCCTGGGCCGACGCGGTCCCCACCAATGCGCCAGCAACCAGGGCAAAACCCACCAATTTATTCAAAGACAGTTTCCGAACTCGCATTTTTTTTCCTTTTAATTATTTAGCTAAATCACATCCCTAATTACAGCACTCCAAGTGCATGCCACGTGTGTAGCAGGAACCATGCCTAAAGGAAAATAATTAGTTAATTCAAGGAGTTAATTTGACAAGAAAAGTGCGGCTTCGGCAAGTGTAAAGATCCTCGACAAGGATGTCTAAAATTGAACATTTGATATCGGCAATCTTTATTTCTTATGGTAAATATGACACCAAATTATCTACTTTAGGTCTATCAATTCGACGTCGAAAATCAGGTTGGCGGTCGATGGCACCGGGCCCAGGCCGGCCTTGCCGAACGCCATGCTGGCCGGCACGATCAGGGTCCGCTTGCCGCCCACTTGCATGCCGCGCACGCCTTCCTCCCAGCCCTTGATCACGCTGCCGGCGCCGACTTTAAAGGTGATCGGCTCGCCGTTACGCGAGCTGTCGAACTGGGCGCCATGCTGCTTCGGGCTTTTCGGCGCGAATAGCCAGCCCGTGTAGTGCATGGTGACGGTACTGCCTTGCCTGACCACCGGGCCCTTGCCGACCAGCGTATCGATTTTCTGCAGCGTCTTGCCGGACATGGCGTCGGCGGCCGTGGAGACGGCCGGCGCGAACGCGCAGCCGAGCGTGAGTCCGAAAACAAGGGCGGATAAGCGTGGTGTCATGATTGAGCTCTTCTAAATGGAGGAAACATCGGTATGGCAAGCCGCCAGAGTATTGCCCAAGCATGCCATTCGCACAAGAAAAAAGGACCGGCCATGGCCACCAGCCCCTGATGTTACGGCGGCGGCAGCAGCGCGCTCACAGCTGGCGCGCGCCGAAGGTGTCGCATTGCTCGACCTGGCCGCTCTGCAAGCCCTTCGAGAACCAGCGCGCACGCTGTTCGGAGGTGCCGTGCGTGAACGAATCGGGCACCACCCGTCCCTGCGACTGGCGCTGCAATGCATCGTCGCCGATCGCGGTGGCCGCCTTCAGGGCCGACTCGACGTCGCCCGTTTCGAGGATGGCGCGCGCCTGGTTGCCATGGAAGGCCCAGACCCCGGCGAAACAGTCCGCCTGCAATTCCAGCTTGACCGACAGCGCATTGGACTGGCGCTCGGAGGCGCTGTCGCGCGCGCGCTGGACCTTGTCGGAAATGCCGAGCTGTTGCTGCACATGGTGGCCGACCTCGTGCGCGATGACGTAGGCCTGGGCGAATTCGCCGGTGACGCCGAAGCGCTGCTGCATCAGCGCATAAAAGCTCAGGTCGATGTAGACCTTCTGGTCGGCCGGGCAATAGAACGGACCGCTGGCGCTTTGGCCGCGCCCGCAGTCGGTCGCCGTCTGGCCCGAATAGATGACCAGCCGCGGCTTGACATAGCTGGCGCCGCGCGCTTTGAACACCTCGGTCCAGACGTCTTCGGTATCGGCCAGCACGGTCCTGACGAAATGGGTCTGGCGGTCGTTGGCCGGCGCCTGGCGCGCTGGCGCCTGCTGCTGCGGCACCTGGCCGCCGCCCCCGCCGCTGAGCATGTTCAGCATGGTCAGCGGATTGATGCCGAACACCGCCGAGCCGATCAGCGCAATGACGATGGTCCCGATGCCGATCGAACGCCCGCCCAGACCGAAACCGCCGCCACCACCGCCGCCATCCTCGCCGCGCCGGTCGTCCACATTGTCGCTTTCGCGATTGCCTTCCCATTTCATGCTGCTCTCCTGCGTGGTTTTATCAAATTACAAATAGGGTAGCGTGAAAGGCAAAAACTTGGCGCTTGCTAAGTGCCCGCCCGCCGTCGTTCCTGCGATAATCGCACACCCACTACTCTACGGCCATTCATGCAACTGAGCCACATTGCGAACACCCTGCTGCGGATGGCCATCATGCCGCCGGCCAACCTGTTCCTGCTGATCGGGATCGGCTACCTGCTGCAGCGGCGCTGGCCGCGCACCGGGCGCACGCTGGCCGCCGCCAGCGTCGTCGCGCTGCTGATCATCTCCACCAATGCGGGCGCGCTGCTGCTGGCCGCGCCGCTGGAGCAGCGCACCGCCCCGCTCGACCTGCGGCGCGCCGGCGGCGCGCAAGCCATCGTGGTGCTCAGTGCCGGCAGTGTCGAAGGCGCGCCCGAATATGGCGGCCTGGACATGCCCGACCAGGTCACGCTGGTGCGCATGCACTATGCGGCCCACCTGCAGCAGGCGACCGGCCTGCCGGTGCTCGTCAGCGGCGGCCTCGGCGCACCCGGCGTGCAGCCGCTGGCGGCCATGATGGCACGCGTGCTGCGCGAGGACTTCAAGACGCCGGTGACCTGGATCGAGGACCAGTCGGCCGACACGGCCGCCAATGCCGTCCTCAGCGCGCGTATGCTCAAGGCCGCCGGAATCCGGCGCGTGCTGCTGGTCACCCAGGCGCTGCACATGCCCCGTTCGCAAGCCGAGTTTGAACGCAACGGCATCGAAGTGGTGGCCGCGCCGACGCTGTTCTATTCAGGGAGGAAGTGGTCTCCGACGATGCTGGTGCCGACTGCGGAAGGATTGCACCGCTCGTTTTACGCCTTCCACGAATGGCTTGGCCTGGCCTGGATGCGCGTGCGCGGTCCCGCGCCGGACGCCGCGCCGGACGCCGCGCGCCCGCATGCAGTGAAACCCTAAACCAGCAGCGCCGCGCTCATCGAGCGCACTTCTTCCTCGGATTCGAGCAGGATGCTGTGCAGCGTGGCGTCGTCGATCACGAAGTCGAGCACCGAATCGGCGTGCTCGGGCATTTGCGACACGCGCCCGCCCAGCGGCGACGGCACCGGGGCGAACTGGTTGGCCAGCAGCAGCGTATCGAGCAAGGTGCTCGGCGGCATGGTCAGCCAGCCGTCGCGCAAGGCCAGGATGGAATTGGCCACCAGTTCCGGCACGGCGAGTTTCTTGAGCACTTCACGGCTGACCACTTCCTCGCACAGCTCGGCCCATTTTTCAGGATCTTCATCCAGCAAGCCGGGGAATTCATCGGCGCGCGACAGCAGATAAAAGCCGCCCACCTCGTGCACGATGGCGGCGAACATGGCGGTGTCGGGATTGATGAAGGTGACGCGCCGCGCGATCACCTGGGCCAGCGCCGCCACGTGGGCGGTATGCTCCCACAACTGCTCGGCCTTGGCGCGCAGCGCCGGGTCGACGATGCGGCTGCCGAACTGGCGCACCACCAGGCTGGCGACCAGCGTTTGCAGGCTGCGGTAGCCGACCCGCATGACCGCCGCGCGCACGTTGGTGATGGTGGAATCGCCGTTGCGGTTGAAGGCGGCCGAGTTGGCCAGCGCGACAGTGCGCGCGGCCAGTTGCGGTTCGCCCAGCACCAGCTTGATGGCGTCTTCAATATGACAATCGGGGTTGTCGAGGGCAATTTGCAGGCGCAAGGCGGCGTTGACACTGGTCGGGAGGCTGATTTCCCCACGCGCGGCTTGGGCGGCAATGTATCCGAAGGCTTCTAGTCTATTCACGAGAAAATTATACCCTTGACCAGACGCGCCCAAGCAAAAAAGTACTGGGCACGCGCGCGCCGGGTGACTGCAATGCCACAACGGGCATTGCAGCCGGACCAAGGAGGCTTATTTGACCTTGATCGCGCTCTTGACCTGGGTCACGCCCTCGACGCTCTTGGCCAGCTGCACGGCCTTGTCGGCATCGGCCTTGGTGTCGACGAAGCCGCTCAGCATGACGACCCCTTTCTCGGTCTCGACGTGGATCGCCATCGCGCTCAGCTCAGGCTCCTTGAACAGGTCGGCCTTGACCTTGGTGGTGATGACCGAGTCGGCGACCGCCTTGCCGGTGTTGGCGGCGATATTGCCGGCGGCCTCGCCGGCCCGCTCGGTCTTGCCGGCCACGGTGGCGGCGGCATCCTTGGTTTTCTGCACGGCCGTGTCAGCGGCATTCTCGGTCTTTTGCGCCAGCGTCGGGGTGGCGCTGCGATCGGGCTGGGCGGCCGTTGCGGCCACCTGGACATCGCGGTCCGCCTTGGCGTCGGCCAGCGCCGCCATCTGCACCGAGCGGGCATCGGCCAGGCAGCTGTCTTTTTCGGAAGCGGCCATCGCCGCGCACCTGACCGTCGCCAGCGCATGCTCGGCGTTGGCCAGCGCGGTGCGGGTCGACATGCGCAGCGCGCGGGTGTTGTTGTGCTGGGCGACCGCGTCGGCATTGACGCGGGCGCGCGCCACCTTGGCTTCGTCGAGGCAGACGGCGCGTTCGTTGCCGCGCATGCCGGTGCACTTGGCGGCGGCCACCTTGTAGTCTGCCGCAGCCTGCTGGGTCATCGCGCGGTAGGCGGCACTATCCTGTTTGTTGTCGATGGCGTAGGCACTGGACACGGCCAGGGCCAGCGCGCTGGCCAGCACGGTAGCTAGGATCGGTTTCATGGTGTTTCCCTTTGACGGTTGTTGGTACGACATTGAACTGCACAAGCGCCTGATGGCTCTGTGCGTGAACGTACGTACAAAGGGAAAAATCAGCGATATCCGAGCAGGTGTTGATCAGCCAGCAAGAACAAGTCCTGTCCGTCATCCTGCGGGCCTTGCGCGATGGCATTTTCGATCCAGGCCAGCGTGTCGTGCTTCGGTTCGCGAAAGCGGGTGCGCACCTTCAGCACTTCGCCCATCACCGGTCCGAACTGCTGTGGATGGTAGCGCGCCAGCCAGGCCGCCTCGGTCAGGTCGGCAAACGCTTCCTCGGTGCGCACGCGCTGCGCGAACCAGGCTTTGACCGGGCCGATCCAGGCGACGATGGGCAGCAATTGTTCGTTGTGCGGATAACCATGCAGGCGCCGGTAGCAATGCCCCACCTCATGCATGGCGGCGCCGGCCAAGAACAGCTCGAGCAGGGCCGGGTCGACCATCGCGCTGACGCGCTCGGCGCTGGGATTGTCGCGCACCGACACCACCAGCGTGCAGCGCCCCACCGCGCTCTGCAGGCCAACCGGGGTGTGGCCGGGCAGGCCGGCGCCGCCCTGCACGTCGAGCGCGATCGGCAAGCCCTGGGCCTGGCCGAACGCGACTGCCGCGCTGGCGGCGGCGATCCATTGCGCTTCGCTGGCCGGCGCGCCGGCCAGCGCCGGCAGCGCCGCCGCGGCCAGCAGCGCCAGCACGGCCAGCTGCTTATTCATCGGCGCGCACGCCGGCGCTCCAGGTGTGGTCGGCCTCGTCGAAGGGCGTGGCGGCGCTCTTGAACACGCTGCCATCCCTGGCCAGCCGGACCCAGGCGCGCGTATCGTGGCTGCCGCCGGCCACGCTCTGTTCGCTGCGCAGCGTGGCCAGCCAGGCGTAGACCTGCTGGTAGTTGTCCGGATGCTGGCGCCGGGTCCAGGCCAGCGCGACCAGGTCGGCAAAGCCTTCCTCGCGCCGGGTCTGCAGCACTTCCTGCTGCGCGGGCGCATCTGCCGCCTGTTCGAACGCGGCCGGCAGCGCATGCCAGATGCCCTGGGCGTAGCGCCAGCAGTGGCCGACCTCATGCGCGGCCATCGCTTCCATCAGCACCGTGCGTTCGGCTTGCGGCACCTGGTCCAGCACTTTCTCGGCGTCCGGATTGCCGCGCATCGACAGCACCAGCTTGCAGCGGCCGTCGGCAAAGCCCATCGCCATCGGCACGTCATTCGGACGCGCCACCGGTTGCACGATGATGTCGATCGGCAGCTTGATGCGCTGGGAATAGGCCAACACGGGCGCGGCCGCTTGCAGCCAGCGGATCTCCATGTCGGTCAAGGCCGCGCCGGCGCTGGCGAAGGCGGGAAAAAGAAAGAGCGTCGCGCTCAGAATATGCTTGAACATGGCGGATTCCTCATCAGGTCCATACATGCCTATCGGCAATTCTTTGGCGCACTACAGCCCTTTTTGAAAATATATTTCCACATGGAAAAACATCAATATCGCACTGACAAGCACGTTGCCGACGAAAAAAATGCCGTTCAGTTATTCGCTGAACGGCATTCCGGAAATCTTGCCAAATGCGCTTATTTGGCCTTCAGCGTGGCGGCTGTGCTAAACGTTGGCCGTATGTCGTTCGGCACGATTTTCATCTTGTCCAAAGCCTTTTGCACGTCCGGCCGGATGACGACGTATTTGCTCATCAGGGCGGTCGCGCGCGCATAGTCGCCGCTCGCCTCGATGGTCAGGAATTCGCGGTTCAGGTCCGTCACGGCCTGCTTGATCTTCTTGAAATCGGTCGAGAACGTGCCATCGCCGTGCGACACGAAGCCGCCCTTGTCGAGCAGATAATTGAGCTGGATCGCCATGCCGCGCGCATGCGAATCGGTCATCCCGAAATGCAGCGTGCGGAAGGCCGACGCCAGGAAGGTGTTGTACAGCTTGTGCTCGGCTGCATCGCCCTGCCCCAGCGTGTCCTTCAGCTGGCCCTTGTCCATCATGTAAGCGAGCGCCCACAAACCGGCGATGTCGGCCTTGGCTTCCTCGATCGTCGCGTAGCTTTCCTTCAAGTCCTGGCGCGGCGTCGATGCCTTGCCGTTGTTCCTGGTGATGTGCGGACCGAGGCCGTGCGTGATTTCATGGGCCAGGATGTGCGTGAAGAAGGCATCGAAGTCGAGGTCGGCCAGCGCATCCGGTCGCAGCACCAGCTTGGCGATCGGGGTCAGGGTCGACTTGAACTTGGCTTCCTGCACGTTCTTGAGCATGATGCGCTTGGAGCCGCGCGCGCTAATGATGCGCTCGTCGTTGGGCAGGTTGTAGGCGGCCGTCTGCACGCCCATGTTGCCGTCGCCGGCGCCGTACACCTGGTTGACCACCACCATCGGCGCCAGCGCGCCGACCTTGGCGTTGCGGTATTTCTTCTCGAGCGGCAGGTTGTCTTCCAGCTCCTGCATGTGCTTGCTGAAGAAGTCCAGCTTCTGGGTTTCCTTCTGGTCGCGGATATTGACGTAGGCTTCGAACGCGGCCTTGTAGCCGAACAGCTCGTCGTTATAGGTTTCGTACGGCCCGATCGTGATGTCGACCGGCGAGTCGAGGTCCATCCAGGCGAAGTCCGACGCCAGGTAATCGTTGGACAGGAAGGCGTCGGCGCGCAGGTTCAGGAATTTTTTCAGCGATGCGTTGTCGGTGGACGCGGCCGCCTCGTGCAGCAGCTTGGCCAGCTTGTCCAGCTCGGCCTTGTATTCGTCGCAATACTTGACCGTCTTGAACTTGCCGTCGGCGCTGCTGCGGATGGTGGTGAAGAACCATTGGGCCTGTTCCTTGTCCTTGGCCGGCAGCGCATTGATCCAGGTTTCCAGCGCGGCCTTGGTGGCGCCTTCCGGATAGAAATTGCCCGCCTCGGGCTTCTTGGCCGGCACCTTGATGCCCTTGAAGTCGACCGGCATGAAGGACTGGTTATTGTCGAGGATGGACCACGGTCCCTTGTTCAGCCAGAAGTAATCGAGGCGCGCCTTGCCCAGCGGCGTGTGGTCTTTTTTCAGCACGTTCCACAAGGCTTCGTTGCCGGACCAGCGCTGGCGCAGCTGCAGCACGTCGACGATCTTGGCCGCTTCGATCAGCTTGACGATCGCCGCGCGGTCGCCCGCCGACAGCGCGGCCACATCGGCGCGCAGGTCGACCGGGGCGTAGCGCCTGGCCATCACATCGAGTTCGGCGACGGTGGCCACGTGCGGGCCGACGACAGGCGCGGCGGCGGCAGTGCCGGCGCCGAGCAGAAAGCACAGGGGAAGGAAAAGCGTCTTCATGGGTCCTTGGTGGTCGAGATTGCAATGTTGAGCATTGTAATCCGAGCGGCCCCGGCCGGCGCTGTTCCGCGCTACAAATTATTTCGTGTTGGCGATCGTGGCCAGCGGCGCCTGCGGGGTCCAGCCGCCGCCCAGCGAACGGGCCACCGCCACCGTGGCCAGCAGGCGCTGGGTGCGGATCTGGGCGGCGGCGCGGTCGGCGGCCAGCGAGCTGCGCTGCGCATCCGTCACGTCCAGGTAGGTCGACAGGCCGCGCTCGTAGCGCGCCTTGGCCACCAGCACCGCGCGCGCGGCCGCCAGCTGCGACAGTTGCTGCACGTCGCCTTGCTTGGCGCGCTGCTCGACGTCCGACAGCGCATCCTCGACTTCGCGCAGCGCCGTCAGCAGCTTGCCTTCATGATTGGCCAGCGCCTCGCCGTAGCGCGCCTTCGACAGCGCCAGGTTGGCCTTGTTGCGCCCGCCGTCGAACAGCGGCAGCGACAGCGCCAGCGGTCCGATCGAAAACTGGCGCGCGCCGCTCTTGGCGAGGTCGCCGAGGCTTTCGGACGCGTAGCCGAAATTGCCGGTCAACGACAGCGACGGATAGAACGCGCCTTCGGCCACGGCCACGTTGGCGTTGGCCGCGCGCAGGCCGGCCACGCTGGCGGCCAGGTCGGGCCGCTGCGCCAGCAGGCTGGCCGGCAGGCCGACCGGAATCGCCGGCGGCTGCGGCAGCGCCGGGCTGGCAGCGGCGGCCACCAGCGGCGACGACGGCGACACGCCGGCCAGCACCGCCAGGCTGTGTTCGAGCAGGCTACGCTGGCGCTGCACTTCGACCAGGTCGGCTTCGGCGTTGGCGCGTTCGACGCGCGAGCGCGCAACATCGAGTTCGTTGGTCAGGCCGCCGTTAAAGCGCGCCTCGACCACCTGCTGCGCTTCGACGCGCGCGCCCAGCGCATCCTTGAGGATCGCCTGCTCGGCGTCCATGCCGCGCAGTTGCCAGTAGGTGCTCGCGACCTGGGCCGACAGCAGCAGGATCACGCCATCGCGTTCGTCCTGGGTGGCCAGTGCCTGGGCGTCGGCCGCTTCGACCACGCGCCGCACCCGTCCCCACAGGTCCAGCTCATACGACAGCGCAGCGCCGACCGTGTAGTTGTCGCCCTTGATCGAGCGCCCGCCCAGGGCCAGGCTCTGCGCCGTCAGCGCCGACGAACGGGTATTGGCGGCCGAGGTGGACAAGTTCACGCTCGGCGCCTGCGCGGCGCGCAAGGTGCCCAGCTGGGCCTGCGCCTGCAGCAAGCGCTGCGCGCTGGCCTTGACGCCGGCGTTGTCGCGCACGGCGCGCTGCTCGAGCGCGTTCAGGGTGGCGTCGTTGAACACGGTCCACCATGCGGCCGGCAGGCGGGCGCTGTCGGCGCGCGCCGCCTCGGCATGGCGCCAGGCTGCGGCCGGAGTGGCGGCCGGTTCGACAAAATCTTTTCCGACAGTGGTGCAGCCGGCCAGCGCCAGCAGCGCGCACAGGGTCAATGATTTCATGGTTGGTTCTCCGTACATATTAGTGGGCGCCGGCAGCGCCGGGACCGGATGGGGATTTGACTTTGTCGGCGAACAGCAGCGCGCCGACGCAGGCGAACAGGAACACGGCCATGATCACAAAGCCATCGTTGTAGGCCATGACATACGCTTCGCGCCGCACCAGGCGGTCGATCACGCCGAGCGCCTTGCTGGCCGCCGTGGCCGGATCGATGCCGCTGTTGATGAAGGTCTGGGTCAGCTGGTCCAGGCGCAGCTGGGTCGCCGCCGACAGGGAGGAAATCGATTCGCCGATGATGGCCGAATGGAAGTGCTCGCGGTTGGTCAGCGTGGTGGCCAGCATCGCGATGCCGACCGAGCCGCCCAGGTTGCGCGTCATGTTGAACAGGCTCGATGCCGAGGCGGTGTCCTTGGGCGCGACGCCGTGCATGGCGAACTGCGACAGCGTCAGCATGATGAACGGCTGGCCCATGGCGCGCACCACCTGCGACCAGAACAGCTGGTCGTAGCCGGTGGTCGCATCCATGTGGCTGTTCATCAGGCAGGAAATGCCGAACAGCGTCAGGCCGAAAGCGCACAGGAAGCGGTTGTCGACCTTGGACGACAGGATCGCGGCAAACGGCATGATGAACAGCTGCGGCAGGCCAGCCCACATGATCACTTCGCCGATCTGCATCGGCGTGTAGCCGGAGATCTGGCCCAGGTACAGCGGCAGCAGGAACGAGGAGCCGTACAGGCCCATGCCGATCACGCCCGAGAGCACCGTCGCGACCAGGAAATTGCGCTGGCCGTACAGGCGCAGGTTGACGAACGGATGGGCGCTGCGAAAGCTGGTGATGATCCAGCCGGCGATGCCCACCACCGCCAGCACGGCAAAGGTATTGATGAAGGCCGAATCGAACCAGTCCTTCGAATTGCCCTCTTCGAGCATGATGGTCAGCGAACCGAGGCCGAGCGCCATCAGGGCGATACCGAACCAGTCGGCGTCGGCCAGCAGGGACAGCTTGCGCGGCTGCTTGTCCAGGCCCCACCAGATGCCGCCGATCAGCAGCAGGCCAGGCAGCCAGTTGATGTAGAAAATCGTCGGCCAGCCGTAGATCTCGGTCAGGTAGCCGCCCACGGTCGGCCCCATCGACGGCGCCAGCGTGGCGGTCAGGCCGAAGATGGCCATGCCGGCCGCGCGCTTCGAGGCCGGCAGCTTGACCATGACCAGGCTCATCGCCATCGGAATGAGCGCGCCGCCGGTAATCCCCTGCAGCATGCGGAACACGATCATGCTCGGCAGGTTCCAGGCCGCGGCGCACAGCGTCGAGAAGACCAGGAACAGCGCGGTGGTGCCGATCATGTAGCCGCGCAGGCTGAACACCTGGGTCAGCAAGGCCGTGAGCGGGATGACGACGATTTCGGCGCACAGGTAGGCGGTCGAAATCCACGAGCCCTCTTCCTGGGTGGCCGACAGCGTGCCGAGGATGTCGCGCAGCGAGGCGTTGGTGATCTGGATGTCGAGGATCGCCATGAAGGCGCCGAGCATGCCGGCCGCCACCGCGATCCAGGTGCGCAGTTCGACCTTCTCGGAGATTACCGGGGGCAGGTAGCCCCCTTTCAGGCTGGTGGTCGCACTGGTCATGGCGCGCTCTTACTTGGCAGCGGCAGGGGCAGCGGCGGGAGCGGCTTGATTGAGTGCGATTTCAGCGGTGGCCGACATGCCCGGCACCAGGCGCCCGCGCAGCTTGGCGACGTCGTCGGCGCGCAGCGCGATCTTGACCGGCACGCGCTGGACGATCTTGGTGAAGTTGCCGGTCGCGTTATCGGCCGGCAGCAGCGCGAACTGGTTGCCCGAGGCCGGCGAGAAGCTGTCGATCCGGCCGATCATCGGCTGCTTGGCCAGCGCGTCGATGGTGACGACGACTTCCTGGCCGGGCTGCAGGCCGGCCAGCTGGGTTTCCTTGAAATTGGCGGTGACCCACATCTCGTCCTGCACGATGGCGGCCAGCTGCTGGCCGGGCTGGACGCGCGCGCCCACTTCGACGCTGCGCCGGCCAAGGCGGCCGGCCACCGGGGCGACGACGCTGTTGTAGCCCAGCTGCTGCCTGGCGTCCTTCAGTTGCGCCTGCAGCACCTTGACCTGGGCCTTGACGACGTCGCGCGCAGCGGCGGCGGCGACGATCTGGGCCTGGGCCGCTTCGACATTGCCGCGCCGCGCCGACAGGTCGGCCGTGGCGACCGAGCGGCCGGCGGTGGCGGCGTCGACTTCGGCTTTCGAGACCGCCTTCATGGTCGACGTATACAACTGGCTGTAGCGCTCGGCGTCCTGGTTGGCGCGCACCAGCTGGGCCTGCGACTGCGCGACTTGCGCGGTGGCGGCCAGCGACTGGGCGCGCACCTGGGCCACCTGGGCATCGGCCTGCAGCACCTGCTGCTCGGCGCTGGCGATCTGGGCCTGGATCTGTTCGACCTTGACGCGCTGGTCGGCCGGATCGAGTTCGGCGATCACGTCGCCGGCCTTGACCACCTGGTTATCCTCGACCATGACCTTGGTGACGACGCCGGCGATGCGCGCCGAGACCGGGGTCACATGGCCGGACACATAGGCGTTTTCGGTTTCCACGAAATGGCTGCTGTGGTACCACATCTTGCCGCCAAAGCCGAGCGCGGCCAGCACGACGACGGCCAGCACGCCGCACACGCGCCAGTTGGGCGGCGCCTTGGCCGGCTCGGTGGCGAGGGGGACGGCGGCGAGCTGCGGCTCTGGCTTGGTGTTGGCCTGGGACATGGTGCTACTCCGAAAATGAAATGGGGTAAGCGCATTATTGTTCATTCCTTGAGGCAAGTCAAGAAATGAAACGCTTGCATTTCATTTTATTTTGACCTACAGTATTGCCATGATTAAACAAGCAGGACGCCCGCGCGCCGCCGATCTTGAGGCGCGCAACAACAATCTGATCGAGAAAGCCGGTAACCTGTTCCTGGAAATGGGGTACGGCAAGGTCAGTCTGGAGCTGATCGCGCGCGAGGCGCACGTGGCCGTGCGCACGATCTATGTCAAGTTCGGCGGCAAGTCGGGGCTGTTCAAGGCCGTGCTGACGGCCAACCGCGACAAGTTCTTCACGCCCCAGCAAATGGAGGCCGACAAGCGGCCGTTGACAGTGATCATCGGCGAATTCAGCGAGCACTTCCTGGCGCTGATCACGGCCCCGGCCGCGCTGGAAATCCAGCGCATGGTCATCGCCGAAGCGCGCACCACGCCGGAAGTGGCGCACTCCTTCTTCGACGCCGGACCGCGCCAGTCGCGCGAGATGCTGGCGCAGTTCTTCGCCCGGCCCGACATCCGCGCCCAGCTGCGCGACGAGCTGCCGCTCGACCAGCTGCCGACCTTTTTGTTCAACTGCATCATCGGCGACCAGTTTTCGCGCTTCCTGTTCGACCCCGGCGCGCAGCCGAACGAAGACGTGGTCGCGCGCCTGCACCAGCGCCTCGCCTTGTTTTATGCGAGCGTGTTGAAGCAGAACTGAGGCGAACGCGGCGAACGTGCGGCAGCGCACCGAGCCGGGCGCGCGCATCTGGCAAGCTATGGTCTTTATTGGAGGCTATATGAGCAAGTCGGCTCGCTACGAATGGCGTGATCAGCACGCCGCATTGACCGAACGCATGAAAGGGTTCTTGCAGGACCCGAACCCCGAACAACTGGAAGCACTGGTGGCCACCATGCACGCCTACGCCAATGCCGCCCGTAGCGGCAATATGGAAATTCCTACCCGCTGGACCAGCTACAACTAAGCCAAGAACAAACACAGCCAGATGCTGTTGATGCGCCGTCCACGGCGCCCTGACACGAAAAAAAGGGAAGCGCGAGCTTCCCTTTTTGCATTGCAAGCGGGTGTACCGGGTTATGCCTGGCGGCTCTTGCGCGCGCGGCGCAGGCCGAGGCCGGCCAGCCCCAGGCTGACCAGCAGCAGCGATGCCGGCTCAGGCACTTGGCCGTTCATGTCGAGCGTGAACACGACGCGGGTCCAGTCGGTGCCTTCGTAGATATTGTAGTTGTCGCCACTGCGCCAGCCGTCGAACACGAACAGCGGCAACGCGCTGCTGTCCTGGTCCCAGGTGTTGGCGGTCAACGAGGTATGCCAGCTGAGGCGATCGCGCTCGGCCAGGCCGCAGGTGTCGGCCGAGTTCTGGCAGATGGTGTCGGTGTCGCCAGCGAAGCCCATCGAATAGCCGTTGTAGTACCAGCCGATGCCGTTCGAGACCGTGGTCGCGTTCAGCGCGGTCTGGGTTGTCACGGTGGCGTACAGATCGGCTGCCAGCACGTCGATGATGCCCGAGTTCGCGTGCATCGCACCGACCATCACGTACTGGCCGTGGCCGGCGAACAGGTCGTTGATCGACATGCTGCCGCCGTAGTTGCCCTGGCTGATCATGGTCCAGCCCCAGGTGCCGGTGACGGTGGCGACGGACACGTCGTTTTGCACGCCGGTCGGGATGAATGCGGCCTGGGCTGGGCTGCCCATGAACAGCGCCACTGCGGTGACGGCGCTGGAGAGGAGTTTGGTCAGTTTCATGATGGATTCCAAAAGTTAGGCTATCGATGCGCTCTTCTGCAGCATGATTCGTGCCAACTATTTCAAATAATAAATCTTTTTAAGAATCAATAACCTACGGCTGCCCCGTTTGCGCTTGATAAAATAATGTAAAGAATTCCGACATTTTTCCGGCAAAAACCGCCTTCATGGCGCCAACGGACGGAAAATGTAAAAAACCCCGACTTCGCCAGAAATCGGGGTTTTTGGCGAGCACGCCGCAGACAGCGCTTAGCGCTTGCGCATCGGCGGCAGGTCGGTGCACACGCCCTTGTACACCTCGGCGGCCATGCCGATCGACTCGCCCAGGGTCGGATGCGGGTGGATCGTCTTGCCGATATCGACGCCGTCGGCGCCCATCTCGATGGCCAGCGCGATCTCGCCGATCATGTCGCCCGCATGCGTGCCCACGATGCCGCCGCCGACGATCCGATGGGTCTCGGCATCGAACAGCAGCTTGGTGAAGCCTTCATCGCGGCCATTGGCCACCGCGCGTCCGCTGGCGGCCCACGGGAAGTGGCCCTTTTCGAGCTTGATGCCCTGCGCCTTGGCTTCGTCTTCGGTGATGCCGACCCATGCCACCTCGGGATCGGTGTAGGCCACCGACGGAATCACCTTGACGTCGAACCAGGCTTTTTCGCCGTGCGCCGCTTCGGCCGCCACGTGGGCTTCATGCACCGCCTTGTGGGCCAGCATCGGCTGGCCTACCAGGTCGCCGATGGCGAAAATGTGCGGCACGTTGGTGCGCATCTGGCCGTCGACCTGGATGAAGCCACGCTCGCTGACGATGACGCCGGCCTTGTCGGCGGCGATCTTCTTGCCGTTCGGGCTGCGCCCAACCGCCACCAGCACCATGTCGTAGATCTTCGGCTCGGGCGCCGTGGCGCCTGCTTCGGCCGCTTCGAACGATACCTTGATGCCTTCGGCCAGCGCCTCGACCGCGACCGTTTTGGTCTTGGTCATGATGTTGTCGAAGCGCTTTTCGTTGAACTTCTGCCAGACCTTGACCATGTCGCGGTCGGCACCCTGCATCAGGCCATCGAGCATTTCGACGACGTCGATGCGCGCGCCCAGCGTAGAGTAGACGGTCGCCATTTCCAGGCCGATGATGCCGCCGCCGATGACCAGCATGCGTTTCGGGATCTGGCGCAGGGCCAAAGCGCCGGTCGAATCGACAATGCGCGGATCCTTCGGCACGAACGGCAGGTTCACCACCGATGAACCGGCGGCGATGATCGCCTTCTGGAACTGGATCACCTTCTTGCTGCCGTCGGCCGCGGTCACCTCGATATGGTTCGGGCTGACGAACTGGCCGACACCGGTCACCACGCTGACCTTGCGCGCCTTGGCCATGCCGGCCAGCCCGCCCGTCATCTTGGTGATGACCTTGTCCTTGTAGCCGCGCAGCTGGTCGAGGTCGACCTGCGGTGCGGCGAACGTGACGCCATGCTTGGCCATGCTGGCCGTTTCATCCATGACGGCGGCCACGTGCAGCAGCGCCTTCGACGGAATGCAGCCGACGTTCAGGCACACGCCGCCCAGCGCCGCGTATTTCTCGACCAATACTGTGTTCATGCCCAGGTCGGCCGAACGGAAGGCGGCCGAATAGCCGCCGGGGCCGGCGCCGAGCACCATCATCTCGCATTCGACATCGACCTTGCCGGCGTAGCTGGCGATGGCCGGCGCCGGCGCGGCCGGTGCGGGCGCGGCGGCGGCCGGTGCAGCAGCTGCCGGTGCCGCGGCCGGGGCGGCGGCAGGAGCGGCGGCTGCGCCGGCGCCCTCTTCCAGCACCAGCAGCAGCGAACCTTCGGCCACTTTGTCGCCGACCTTGATTTTCAGTTCCTTGACCACGCCGGCATGGGAGGATGGGATCTCCATGCTGGCCTTGTCGGATTCGACCGTGATCAGCGACTGGTCGACCTTGACCGTGTCGCCCACCTTGACCATCAACTCAATTACTTCCACTTCCTTGAAGTCGCCGATATTCGGGACCTTGACGTCGATTGTGCTCATCGTTCGGTCTCCTTTTATAACAGCGTCTTGCGCAGGTCGGCCATGACTTCGGCCAGGTAGGCGGTGAAGCGGGCGGCCATCGCGCCGTCGATCACGCGGTGGTCGTACGACAGCGACAGCGGCAGCATCAGGCGCGGCTGGAAGGCGGCGCCATCCCACACCGGCTTCATGGCCGACTTGGACAGGCCCAGGATCGCCACTTCAGGTGCGTTGATGATCGGTGTGAACGCCGTGCCGCCGATCCCGCCCAGCGACGAGATGGTGAAGGTCGCGCCCTGCATGTCGGCCGGTTTCAGCTTGCCGTCGCGCGCCTGGGCCGACAGCTCGCCCATTTCGACGGCGATCTGCGAGATCGATTTCTTGTCCGCGTCCTTGATCACCGGGACCATCAGGCCGTTCGGCGTATCGGCCGCGAAGCCGATGCTGTAGTACTGCTTGAGGATCAGATTGGCGCCGGTGGCGTCGATCGACGCGTTGAAGGCCGGGTACTTTTTGAGCGCGGCGACGCTGGCCTTGATCACGAAAGCGAGCATGGTCAGCTTGACGGTCGACTTGGCCTTCGCCAGCGCCGCGTTCGAATCGACGCGGAACTGTTCGAGGTCGGTCACGTCGGACTCGTCGAACTGGGTCACGTGCGGGATCATCACCCAGTTGCGGTGCAGGTTCGGGCCGCTGATCTTCTTGATGCGCGACAGCGGCAGCAGTTCGGTCGGGCCGAATTTGCTGAAGTCGAGCGACGGCCATGGCAGCAGGTCAAGGCCGGCGCCGGAGCCGCCTTTTGGCGCTTCGCTGCCGTTGCCCGGCGCTGCGCTGGCCATCACGCCCTTGACGAAGTTCTGTACGTCGGCCTCAGTGATGCGGCCTTTCGGACCCGTTCCAACGACGCGCATCAGGTCCACGCCCAGTTCGCGCGCGAACTTGCGGATCGACGGCGATGCGTGGGCCTTGGAGTTCGACAACGCAGGCGCTGCAGCGGCTGCGGGCGCGGGCGCGGCTACGGGCGCGGCAACTGGCGCTGCGGCAGGCGCTGCGGCAGGCGCGGGGGCAGCTGCCGCCGGTGCCGGTGCCGGCGCTGCAGCCGGTGCTTCGGCTGCCGGCGCGGCGGCATCGGACGATTCGAGGATCAGCAACAGCGATCCTTCCTTGACCTTGTCGCCGACCTTGATACGCAGTTCCTTGACCACGCCAGCGTGGGAGGATGGGATCTCCATGCTGGCCTTGTCCGATTCGACCGTGATCAGCGACTGGTCGACCTTGATGGTGTCGCCCGGCTTGACCATCAGTTCGATCACTTCCACTTCCTTGAAGTCGCCGATATCCGGGACTTTGACTTCCACTATGCTCATAGCTGCTCCGTATTTTTATTTGTGCCGACGGGGACCCATAGGTGCCATGGGTCCCCGCCTTCGCAGGGACGATGTTTTCTAACGTCGCGTCTTACAGGGTCACAGGGTTCGGCTTGGCCGGATTGATGCCGTACTTGACGATCGCCTCTTCCACAACCGACACCGCAATCGCACCTTCGTCGGCCAGCGATTTGAGTGCGGCCACGGTGATGTAATAGCGGTTGACCTCGAAGAACTCGCGCAGCTTGGCGCGGCTGTCCGAACGGCCAAAGCCATCGGTGCCCAGCACTTTGTAGGTGCGGCCCTTCGGCATGAACGCGCGGATCTGTTCTGCAAAAGCGCGCATGTAGTCGGTGGTGGCGATGATCGGGCCGGCCGTGTCCTGCATCAGGCCCGTCATATACGGCACGCGCTGCGGCTGGGCAGGATTGACCATGTTCCAGCGTTCGGCGTCCTGGCCGTCGCGCGCCACCAGCGTCAGCGACGGCGCCGACCAGACATCGGCAGCGACGCCCCAGTCGCCCAGCAGCAGGTCGACGGCAGCGATCGACTCGCGCAGGATGGTGCCGCAGCCGACCAGCTGCACGCGCAGCTTGGCGCCAGCGGCACCCTTCGACAGCAGGTACATGCCCTTCAGGATGCCCTCTTCCTGGCCAGCCTGCAGGCCCGGGTGCGCATAGTTCTCGTTCATGATCGTGATGTAATAGAACACATCTTCCTGGTTGGCGATCATGCGGCGCAAGCCGTCCTGGATGATGACGGCCACTTCATGGGCGTAGGTCGGATCGTACGGCATGCAGGTCGGAATCGTCGCCGCGAAGATATGGCTGTGGCCGTCTTCGTGCTGCAAGCCTTCGCCGTTCAGCGTCGTGCGGCCGGCGGTGCCGCCCATCAGGAAACCGCGGGCGCGCATGTCGCTGGCGGCCCAGACCTGGTCGCCGATGCGCTGGAAGCCGAACATCGAATAGAAGGTGTAGAACGGGATCATGATGCGGTCGTTGGTCGAATACGACGTCGCCGCGGCGATCCACGAGCTCATGCCGCCCGCTTCGTTGAT
>JANYGW010000035.1 GCA_025359245.1 Massilia sp. | reverse complement strand
AGCGCCAAAATTTGCGCGGCGATCGCTTCGAGGAAGTCGGCCCGTTGGGCGTCGCCGATCGCACGGTAAGTGTCGAACGCCGCTTGCGCCGCCAGACAGGCGCTGTCGATCTGCGCCTTGTCGACGGTGTGGAACGGCGGCTCGATCGATTGCCCGGTGGTCGGGTCGAATGCGAGGAAAGTATCGAGGGTGCCGGTGACGCTTGCGCCGTTGATCAATGCTTGGCCAGTAATAGTCATGTCGATTTCCGCTTTTTATAAGGTGATCACCGGAGCATACGCGAGCGCGCGTACTTCCAGCGTGTTGCGCAGCGCAGGGCCGAAGGCCGGCGCGTCGATTTCATAGGTTTCACCGGCCACCACTTCGACGCCGTCGGCGAAGCTCAACGTCGCGGTGCCGAAGAAATGGATATGGACGTCGCCGGGCCGCTTGAACAGCGGATACTTGAAGTGATGGTATTCCAGGTTGGCGATGCTGTGCGACATGTTCTGTTCGCCGCTGACGAACGGTTTTTCCCAGCGCAGCGCGCCGTTCTTGTCGTAGATGCGCGACGTGCCGGCGACATGGTCCGGCAATTCGCCGACCAGCAGCGCCGGTCCCAGGCCGCAGGCGCGCAGCTTCGAGTGGGCCAGGTACAGATAGTTCTGGCGCTCGGTGATGTGGTCCGAAAACTCGTTGCCGATGGCGTAGCCGACGCGGTAAGGCTGGCCGTCGTCGCCGATCACGTACAGGCCGGCGATTTCAGGCTCTTCGCCGCCATCGAGCGAAAAATCGGGCATGTCGAGCGCTTCGCCGCTGGCCTTGACGATCGAACCGTCGCCCTTGTAAAACCATTCCGGCTGCACGCCGAGCGTGCCGCCGGCCGGCTTGCCGCCTTCGACGCCCATGCGGAACATTTTCATGCTGTCGCTGAGCGTGTCGGCGTCGCCGCCGATTTTCTTGTGCATCGCGTCGCGCGTGTCGGCGCTGCCCAGATGCGTCAGCCCGGTGCCGGTGACGTAGCAATGGGCCACGTCGGCATGGTCCAGCGGCGCCAGCAAGCCACCGCTGGCGGCGATCGCCTGGTAGCTGTAGGTGGTGGCGCCGGCCGAGGCGGTGGCCAGCTCAGCCAGGCTGGTGTTGGCGGCGATCGCCGCGCGCGCCAGCGCATAGGTGCTGTCGTAACCGTCGATCAGGCGGATCGTGTCTTGCTCCAGGATGCCGGCGTGGCGCTGGCCTTCGAGGTCTTTGAATTGTACTAACAGCATGGTGTGAATCCTCTTAGTGTGAATGCTTCGGCACGGCGGCGCCGCGGTGGCCGACCAGGAAGTCGAAGTCGCAGCCTTCATCGGCTTGCAGCACGCGTTCGATGTACAGCTGCTGGTAACCGTTCTTGAACGGCATCGCCGGCGCGGCGGCGCGGTTTTCCATGCGGCTGGCCATTTCTTCGTCGGTGATGTCGAGGTTCAAGATGCCGGCGTGGCAATCGAGGTCGATATAGTCGCCATCGCGCACGATGCCCAGCGGGCCGCCGGCGGCCGCTTCCGGCGCCACGTGCAACACCACGGTGCCGTAGGCGGTGCCGCTCATGCGCGCGTCCGAGATGCGCACCATGTCCTTGACGCCTTGCGCCAGCAACTTCGGCGGCAAGCCCATGTTGCCCACTTCGGCCATCCCCGGATAACCTTTCGGGCCGCAGTTTTTCATCACCAGCACCGAGCTGGCGTCGACGTCCAGGTCCGGATCGACGATGCGCTTCTTGTAATGGTCGAAGTCTTCGAAGACGACGGCCTTGCCGCGGTGTTTCATCAGTTCCGGCGTCGCCGCCGACGGTTTCAGCACGGCGCCGCGCGGCGCCAGGTTGCCGCGCAAGATGCAGATGCCGCCATCCGGGATCAACGGATTGTCGAGCTGGCGGATGACTTCATCGTTGTAGACCGGCGCGTCGACGCAGTTTTCCCACAGCGTCTTGCCGTTGACGGTCAACGCATCCTTGTGCGGCACCAGACCGCCTTCGCCGAGGTGGCGGATGACGCCCGGCAAGCCGCCGGCGTAATAAAATTCTTCCATCAGGAAGCGGCCCGACGGTTGCAGGTCGACGATGGTCGGCGTGTTCTTGCCGATCGTGGTCCAGTCTTCCAGTTCCAGCGGCACGCCCATGCGCCCGGCGATCGCTTTCAGATGGATCACGGCGTTGGTCGAGCCGCCGATGGCGGCGTTGGCGCGGATCGCGTTCTCGAACGCTTCGCGCGTCAGCACTTTCGACAGGCGCAAGTCTTCGAACACCATTTCGACGATGCGAATGCCGGACATGTGCGCCAGGATGTAGCGGCGCGAATCGACGGCGGGAATGGCCGCGTTGTGCGGCAACGAGGTGCCCAGCGCTTCAGCCATGCAAGCCATCGTCGACGCCGTGCCCATGGTGTTGCAGGTGCCGGCCGAGCGCGACATGCCGGATTCGGCGGCCATGAACTGGTGCATCGTGATCGAGCCGGCTTTGACCGCTTCGTGCAATTGCCAGACGGCCGTGCCGGAACCGATGTCCTTGCCTTCGAGTTTGCCGTTCAACATCGGGCCGCCCGAGACGACGATGGTCGGGATGTCGCAGCTGGCCGCGCCCATCAGCAGCGCCGGCGTGGTCTTGTCGCAGCCGACCAGCAAGACGACGGCGTCCATCGGATTGCCGCGGATCGATTCTTCGACATCCATCGACGCCAGGTTGCGCGTCAGCATCGCGGTCGGGCGCAAATTCGATTCGCCGTTCGAGAACACCGGGAATTCGACCGGAAAGCCGCCCGCCTCCAGGATGCCGCGCTTGACGTGTTCGGCCAGCTTGCGGAAATGCGCATTGCATGGCGTCAGTTCGGACCAGGTGTTGCAGATGCCGATGATCGGTTTGCCCTGGAATTCATGGTCGGGGATGCCCTGGTTTTTCATCCAGCTGCGGTACATGAAACCGTTC
>JANYGW010000198.1 GCA_025359245.1 Massilia sp. | reverse complement strand
CTCGCGCACTTCCATTTCAACCAGTTCCAGCAGCTCTGCGTCATCGACGAGGTCGCACTTGTTCAGGAACACGATGATGTATGGAACGCCAACTTGACGGGCCAGCAGGATGTGCTCGCGGGTCTGTGGCATTGGGCCGTCAGCTGCCGAGCACACCAGGATCGCGCCGTCCATCTGTGCTGCGCCGGTGATCATGTTCTTGATGTAATCGGCGTGGCCTGGGCAATCAACGTGAGCGTAGTGGCGATTCGCCGTTTCGTACTCGACGTGAGCGGTGTTGATGGTGATGCCGCGCGCTTTTTCTTCTGGTGCTGCATCGATCTGGTCGTAAGCTTTTGCTTCGCCGCCGAATTTCTTCGACAGAACGGTAGCGATAGCTGCAGTCAGGGTGGTCTTGCCGTGATCAACGTGTCCGATGGTACCGACGTTGACGTGCGGCTTGGTCCGTTCGAATTTACCTTTTGCCATTTTAGACTCCTAACGATTTTTAATGATAACCGGGGCACATCGTGTGACGCCCAGCCTGACTATCTTTGAAAATACTGCCGACCAGTTGATACAAAATTCTGGTGCCCTTTACGTGGATTGAACACGTGGCCTCTCCCTTACCAAGGGAGTGCTCTACCACTGAGCTAAAAGGGCTAATTATTGCGATGTTTGTTGCCCGAGAAAGCTGGAGCGGGTGAAGGGAATCGAACCCTCGTCGTAAGCTTGGAAGGCTTCTGCTCTACCATTGAGCTACACCCGCGAGGTTTCTTCTCAGACTTTTCATTCACCGACTACAAGCTTCCTTGCAACATCTTGGTGGAGGGGGCTGGATTCGAACCAGCGTACTCATAGAGAACAGATTTACAGTCTGTCGCCTTTAACCACTCGGCCACCCCTCCGCGAGGAACCGCAGAGTATGAAGCAAGCACAAAACACTGTCAACTATTTTTGCCGGATACTTTGCGCAAATCCGTTGACGTCTCGCTTCGGGGCGTGATTGTAACCGGAGGGCGCGCAAGAGTGCAAGGGGGTCCTTTCAACTATTTTGGGCGGGGCCAAAAAAATCGTGGACGGCGGCGTTGCGCTCGCGCGACAGACGCCGATCAGGGCGCCAGCGCGACCAGGATCTGGCTCTTCAGCGCCTTGATCAAGGATGTTTCGTCGGGCGGCACACCTTCCGGCGCGACAGCCTTGCGGTCGGCGTAAAACAGGCCTAGCTGCGCCTTCCCCACCACCAGCGGCAGCACGATGAAGCTGCGCGCATCCGGCAGCAGCTGGCGGTGCCAGGCCGGCAGCAGGTCGCGGATCTTGGGCGTGCTGGTATCGGCGATCATCAGGTCGGCATCGTTTTCCATGGCCAGGTGGAACAGGTCGCGTGACGACGCCATCGGAAATGCAAAGCCTTCCTGGCGCTTCGCATGGTCTTCGCCGAACGCCAGCCGGGCCCGGTAGACGCCGGCCTTGCCATCCTTCAGGCACACGGTGGCGAAACGGAATCCCATGCTGCGATACAAAGTTTCAAGGACGGCAAGAATGAGCTCGTTGACCTTGCTGTTGCCCGACGCCCGCATCTGCGTCACGTCCTGCACCCCGGCCAGCAGCAGCTCGCGCGCATTGCGCGGCTTGCCGCTGGGATGGAACCCGGCCAGGCCGGGCTCCTCGCTGCCGCCCATCGTGGCCAGCAGCAGCACGTTGGGCAAACCTTCCGGCTCCAGCTCCAGCTCCGGCTCCGGGATGCCGCTCGCATCGAAGCGCGGCGGCGGCACGATGTTCATGCTTTCGAGCAGGCTGTGCATTTCATCCTGCACCGTGTCGATCAGCTCGTCCATCCGGCTGCTGTCGAGGTCGAGCGCGGCGCCGTAGCGCACCTGCAGCGTGCGGCCTTCGTGGCTGGACTTGGGATCGCTCGAGCGGGCCATCAGGCGCGCCACGTCGTAGCCGAACGAGGCCACCTGGCGCATCCATTCGGCACGGCTGGCGGCCACCTTCAGCGTGCCCGGCGGCAGCGGCGCCAGCGAACGCACGATCACGTCGGGGATCTTCCATTCACCCATCACCGCTTCGGACAAGGTGTCGTAGCTGCAGCCGAGGATCATCTGCGACGCTTGCGCCATGGTGTGCTGGCCGCTGTTGGCCAGCGCATTGATTTCGCGGTAGCGCTCGTGCTCGTGCGAGGCCACCAGCAGCGGGCCCAGGTTCTTGAACAAGGCCCCGATCGAGGCTTCCTCGGCGCCCTGGTAGGGGCTGTGGCGCGCCATGATGCGGCCCACCAGGCTGGCGCACAGCGCCGCCATCAGCTCGACCCGCACGCTTTGCTCGTGGGCGCTGTTCGACAGCGCATCCACCAGCAGCATGGCCAGCGCGCAAGTCTTGACGTTGTCGAAACCGAGCAGCGAGACGGCGCGCGAAATGGTGGTGACGTTGGTGCCCGAGGCGGTGCGGTACTGGGCCGTGTTGGACAGGCGCAGGATGCGCTGGGTCAGCGCCGGGTCGGACAGCACGTAGTAGGCCAGCTCGTGGGTGCCCTGGTCGTCCGAGGACGCCATCTGCACTACCTGGGCCACCGAGGCGCCCAGCGCGAACATGTCTTCGTCGCCGCACACCTTGTTCATCAGGGAGGCGCGCACCTTGCGCGTCTCGCTGGCGCCAGGCTGGGATGGTGGAGTGCTCGCCATGTGGGCTCTTCGGGTGCGCGCGCGCTACGCCTTTTTGGCGCGCGTGCCCTTGTCGTATTTTTTCAGGATCTGCTGATGCAGTCCGGCCAGCGCCGGCAGCTTCGGGTTGACCGGGTCGAGCCGGCGCACCGAGTCGATCAGCGCCAGCACGTCGCGCCCCATGCGCTCGTCCCAGCCCACGTTTTCCAGACACTTGAGCACCGCGACGGCGGCGTTGAACACCACTTGCGGATTGTCGGGCAGCTGGGCGACCGCTTCCATCATCAGCGTGACCGAGCCGCGGAAATCGCCCTCCTTCGCCTTGGCCGCACCGGCCGCCACCATCTCGGCCACCGCCGAGCGGCTTTCATGCGAGACCGAGGCGGCCAGGTCGGCGCGCCCGGCTTTTTCGAACACGCCCATGGCCTTGGCCAGCGCCGCGCCGTTCGGCGCATTGCGCATGACGTCGCGCATCACGTCGGCCGCGCCCTCCTCCATGTTGTTCTGCAGGCAGTTGCGCGCCAGTTCCATCTTGACCTCGGCCGACAGGCCCAGGCTGTCCTTGCACGCGGCCACGGCGGCGCCGAGCGACTCGGCCAGCCGGGTTTCGTTGCCGGTGTATTCGTGCACCAGCGCCGACGAGATGGCGCTGCACACGCCGGTGTTGCGCTGCCCGGCCATCGACTTGTCAAGGTCGCGGATCACCGCCGCCGCCTGCACCGGATCGCCCTTGCGCACCAGCGTCTGGACCAGCCTGACGTGGTCTTCCGGGTCGCGGAATTCGGAATACTTGGCCTTGCTGACGACCTGCTTGAGGACCCGCTCGGCGGTATCGGTGTCGCCCGTCTCGAGCGCCAGTTCGCCCAGCTTGCGCAAGCGCCGCACCGCATGCGGCGACACCGCCACCGCTTCGGCCAGCACCGCCTGCGATTTGTCCAGCGCGCCGATGGCGGCGTGGGTCTTGGCCAGCCAGTCGTAGGCGTCGACGAATTTCTTGTTGGCCTCGATCAGCGCCTCGAGGATCTCGAGCGCCTCGTCGTAGCGCTCGCGCATGAAGTAGGTCTTGGCCACGCCCAGGCGCGCCCAGCCGATTTGCTTGGCGTCGAATAGCTGCTGGTAGATCGGTTCGGCCTCGGCCGGTTCGCCCAGGATCATGTGCAGTTCGGCGCGCAGGCGCATGAAGTCGATCGCATAGCGCGGAAACGCCTTGACCCCTTCGATGCAGGCGGCGATGGCGTCGCGCTGGTTGCCCGCTTCCATGAACTGGTGGACCGGCAGGATGGCGTTGCGCTTTTCCAGCGCGCGCGCGATCCGCTCGAGCAGGCGGTCGGCGGTGAACGGCTTGAGGATGTAGTCGCTGGGCGTGAGCTCGGCCGCGCTGATGACCTTGCTGTTATTGCCTTCGGCGGTGACCATGAAGAACATGGTCGACAGCGAGATCAGCTTGTGGTGGCGCATGTCTTCGAGCAGCTGCTGGCCATCCTGGCCGCCGTCGAGGTCGTATTCGCACAGGATCAGGTCGAAGGCGCGCGAGGTCACGTGCTTGACGGCCGCATTTGATCCGCCCGCGTGCTCGACCTTGGTCAGGCCGCACAGGTTGAGCATGTTGTGGATGCTGGCGCGCATGCCGGCATGCGGCTCGATGATCAATGCGGACAGGGCGTCAAGTTCATTCATGGTCAGGTCTTCCAGTCAGCCTGGGATGGCGTCCCGCGGTCGCGGTGCGGGCACGGCGCACGTTTATCCAGTCTGTATAGTACGGCAGGGGACCGGTTTTGTGGGATTCGGTAGCGCAAGCCTGCCAAAGCGGGCCGCCAGGGCCCGCTTTCGATGCTGAAATACCACGCTTGCGCGATCCGCTTTATTCGCCGTCCGCCGGGGGCGGCGGGTTGTGCTCGACCACGTGCAGCAGCGCGTCGACCACCTCCGGATCGAACTGGGTGCCGCGCCGTTCGCGGATGTAGGCCAGCACGTCGAGGTAGGGCCATGGCTCCTTGTACGGGCGGCGGTGCAGCAGCGCGTCGAACACGTCGACCACCGCCACGATGCGCGCGCACAGTGGAATCGCGCGCCCGGTAACGGCATTCGGATAACCGCCGCCGTCGAAATGCTCATGGTGGCCGCCGGCGATCATGGCGCCGTAGGTCAGGTAGCTGACCCCGTCGACCATTTGCGCGGCGCGCTCGAGGATCGCGCGCCCGATCTGGGCGTGGGTCTGCATCACGCGCCGCTCCTCGGGCGTGTGGGCGGCCGGCTTGAGCAGCACCTGGTCGGGCGTGGACACCTTGCCCACGTCGTGCAGGATGCTGGCCAGGCCGATCATTTCGAGCAGCTGCGGCGTCAGTTCGGGATCGTCGACGCCGGTCTGCTGCATGCGCCGCGCGATCTCGGTGGTCAGGTGCTGGACCCGGCGCACATGGCCGCCGGTGCCGTGGTCGCGGAACTCGGCCAGGTCGGCCAGCGCCACCACGGTCGCCTCTTGCGCCTTGCGCAGCTGGCCGAACATGTACAGGTTGTCGAAGGCGGCGGCGATGCGCTCGCAGAATACTTCGAGCAGATCGCGCTGGATCGCCGCCAGCGGCCACGGCGGCGTCACCGAAATGCACAGCTCGCGCTCTTCCATCGTGTGGATGAACAGCACGTTGGCAGGATGCTCGAACTGGCTGTGCTTTTCCTTGAACGCCTTGTTAATCGCCGGCAGCAGCGGATGGTCGGGCGGCATGACTTCGTTGTCGGCCAGCGCCGAGTAGCCGCCGGTGGCCGCCACCACGGTGGGCGCGCCCGCTTCGGCCGACATCACGCACAGCACGCCGTCGGCGCCGACGTCGAGGATGGCGCTGACCTGGTTCAGCACGCCCGAGGCGAACTCGCGCAGCGAATGGATCTGGTACAAATTGGTGGCGCCGGCCAGGATCTTGCCCAGGCCGATGCGGCTGCGCTCGAGCATCATCAGGCTCTCGTAGGCGCGCAGCGCCGAGATCACCGTGGTGAACAGCTTCTGCGTGGTCAGCTCGGTCTTGGCCTTGTAGTCGTTGATGTCGTATTCGATGATCACGCGCTGCTCGGGCGCCTGGCCCGGCTGGCCGGTGCGCAGCACCACCCGCACGATCTGGTTGCCCAGTTCCTCGCGGATGCGGCGCGCCAGGATCAGGCCGGCGTCGTCGGTCTCCATGACCACGTCGAGCAGCACCAGCGCGATGTCGGGCGTGTCGCGCAAGATCTGGTAGCCCTCGCTGCCGCTGTAGGCCGAGAACAGTTCCAGTTCGCGCCCCTTGAAACTGACGTTGCGCAGCGCCAGGCGGGTGACCGCATGGACATCGACATCGTCGTCGACGATCAGGACGCGCCACAGGCGCTGGTCGATCGCCGCTTGCGCCGCGCCGCCTTCGGCTTCGTCGTCTTCGTCGAGAAGCCAGCTGTCTTCGGCTTCGGCGGTAAGGTCGGTCATACAGGCTCCTCAAAGGGGCATCGTGCGCTATGGAGAAAAGGCAGCTTCCCGGCCGGACCGTGGGGGCGACTGTCACGTCCGCGCCACCCAATTCACATTTTATTATAAACAATGTACCACCCAAGTCTAGCCTCGCCAGTTCTTATTTTGCAGTCGGGCAACAGCGGACTCTCGTAATTGGACGGAGACTCTGCTACTCTTCAAAGAAAGGCCGCCTTTGCAGGCCTGCTTTGCATTTCTGACAAGGACGCCATCATGCTGCAATCACATTCTTCTTCCACCAATGCCAGTGCCGGCAAGGAAGCGGCCGGCCGTGAATTTCTCGCCTTCACGCTCGGTTCGGAGGAGTACGGCATCGACATCCTGAAAGTGCAGGAAATCCGCGGCTACGAGGCGGTCACCCGGATCGCCAACGCGCCCGAGTTCATCAAGGGCGTGATCAACCTGCGCGGCATCATCATCCCGGTGGTGGACATGCGCATCAAGTTCAACCTGGGCACGCCGGTCTATGACCAGTTCACGGTGGTCATCATCCTCAACATCAGCGGACGCATCATGGGCATGGTGGTCGACAGCGTGTCGGACGTGACCACGCTGTCGCCCGACCAGGTCAAGCCGGCCCCGGAGATGGGCACGGCCTTCAATTCGGATTACATGATCGGGCTGGGCACGGTCGACGAGCGCATGCTGATCCTGGTCGACATTGACAAGCTGATGTCGTCGGGCGAAATGGGCCTGATCGAAAACCTGGCCAGCTGAAGTAATATGGCTTGCCAGGTTCCGCGCCATCGCCATGCCGAATTCACGGCATCCGTTCAGACCAAATCAATCAACCAACGTCGTCCTCGCGCAGGCGGGGCCCCATACTGAGCATGCTC
>JANYGW010000180.1 GCA_025359245.1 Massilia sp. | reverse complement strand
TATCCTGACTGAGTTGCCGCGCCGGCAGCCCGGCGATGATGTGTCGGATCTGCTGCCGTTCAACTTCAAGCCGCAATAGGCGGTCCGCTATCCAGCCTTGCTGGCAATGGCGGCTGTGGTGGGGTAAATCTCCCGCTTACGCACGACAGTTGTGTGCACCGGCGTCACCCTAAAGTCCGGTGCCGGCAGTTGATAGTATTCCGTGCTAAAGACCACCTTATCGATCCCGCTGCCCTTCTCTTCACAAATACCCATGCGTCGCATAAGGTCGGCGAGTCTTTCGTTTCGCGACTTATACTCATCGACAAACCGTTCCGTGGGAATTAGCGGTTGGCCTGGGTTTGTAATCTCGATGCGGTCGGTGTAAATCTCTACCATCACCGATGCGCCCGATTCTTCAAAGTCTTGATGAACCAAAGCGTTCGCAACTAGCTCGCGAATTGCCAACTCCGGAAACATCCTTACTTCCTCGCGCAATGCTTGTCCGATTATCTCGTTCACGGGCAACTGGCTATTGATGTAGGAAATCAGGCCAGAGAAGCCAACCGCGTAGCCTTTTTGGCCAGGGACGTCACGCTCCGTCTTCAGCTTGTTCTTGCCCGCGTACTTCACCATGCGAACCGTCTTGCGCTTTAACGACTCGAACTGGCGCATGTCCTTTGCCAAGAGTAAGGCACCGAGGTTGGTGATGAAGTACTGCCCCGACTCAAGACGCCAAGTCTTTCGCTAACCAATCGAGCGAGAATTCCTTCTCGTGTCGCCGGCATGGGCATACCCATCAAATCAAAAAACGTCTGGGTATCCAGGGCCGCGACGACGGCGTCCGCGTCGACCATACCTGACGCATCCAGTGCAAGAAAATCAGGCGTCCCTTCCGAAAAAATCTGCTTCAATTGATCTGGTGACATCGGAACCAACTCCTCCCCGGCACGCATCAGATACATCCCGTTGTAGTGCTGCGCCTGACCGATGGGGCGGGAAGGGATCTTAAACACCAGAACACGGCCATCTGGTTACTCCGAGCACAAAGTAGCCACCACGCTCGTTACACAAAGCAACACAGTACTTCATCAGCTTGTCTGTATCGTATTGTTGTTTGGCTTCTTTGAACTCCAAGTGTTCAGTTTCGGGGCCGCCAGCTAGCCATTGATCAAGATTTTCACGCGTAATCATGCGATGCCATTTTCAATTGATTGGCACTCAGTTTGTCGGCTGTAGCCCAAAGGGATTTCTTAATGTCTTCGATCATGCTGCAAGTATGGAGTGATTGCGTGCATATTCAAACTACAATCTTAACGCACCGTGCGATCATCTGGCGTGCAGAGGAAAAAGCTGGCACAAGCCAGCATACACAAAATGACTCTTTGCGGAATTCGGGCACTACTGCGGAAATAATATAAAAGAGGGAACGCACGCAAGTGCTTGAGTTGACTGGAGCGGGTGAAGGGAATCGAACCCTCGTCGTAAGCTTGGGAAGCTTCTGCTCTACCATTGAGCTACACCCGCGACACCCGCATTCTACGCGGATTGTGGCGGGTTTGACAAATGTGGGATGCGGCAGGCGCGGTGCGCCCGCCAGGATAAGATCTAGTGATCGCCCTTGTCGTGCTTCGGTCCATGCTCGCCGCCACCCTCGCGGTCTTTGTCCTGGCCGTGCTCCCGTTTTTCCTGACCGCGCCCACCATGCTCGTGTTGAGCCCCGCCTTGCTCTGCCTTGGGCTGCGGCGGCGGCTGCCCCGCTGGCTGCGGCCTGGGCGGCTGCTGGGCTTGCACTTGCGGCGGTGGCCTTGGCTGAGGCTGCGGTCGCGCCTGTTCCTGCTGCGGTGGCTGCTGCGGCCTTGCATGCTGCTGCCCGTGCTCTTGCTCTTGCGGCCGCTGCTGCTGCGGCGGCTGCACTTGCCGCTGCGCCTGAGGGGCCGGCTGCGGCTGCGCCATCGGCTGCGGCCTTGGTCCATGCTCGCCGCGATTGCCGCCCTGCGGGCCACGCCCCTCCCACGGGCGCTCCGCCTGGTGCGGCGCCGCCATCGGCGCTGGCCCACGGTTGTCATGTGCGTTGTTATGGTGCGCCCCGCGATCCGGGAACGGGGCGGCGGCCGGCTGTTGCCGCACCCGCTGCAAGACGATCGGGTCGCGTGGCTGGTAGCGGTAGTTCCTGCTTTCGAGCTGGCGCTGCTGCTCGGCATGGGGATAGGCACGCCCGGCATACTGGCGCTGGTAGAGCGGCAATGGTGCCGGGGCCGGCATCGCGCGCCGGTCCCAGCGGTCCCAGCCACTGTGGTGCTGCTCCCATTGATTGCCCCAGTGCTCGTTCCAGCGCGGCGGCGCTTCCCGGCGCCAGGCGTAGAAATACCGCGGCGGCGCGCGGTAATAGCGTACCGGCACGCGCAACACGTACATGGGCACGTAGTCGGGCGACACCGATTCCCAGGGTCCGTTGTACCAGCTGCTGGCATACCAATTGTCACCCTGATAGGCCCAGTACATGCCGTCGTAGAAAAACAGATTGGACGCCAGGCCGGACGCGTAATAGACCGGATAACCGGGCACCCTGGACATTTGCGGGTATGACGACAGGTTGATCCCGATGCTGACTTCAGGTGCGCCGTAGCCGCTCTGCGCGAGCGCCGCGCCTCCACTACCGAGCAGCATGCAAAGGACGATCAATTTATGGCGCATCGTGAATTCTCCTGTTATACATGAGACATCATTTTTTCACCAACAGTACCCCGCTTGCATGCACTGGTCCGTACGCTGTCGTACACAGATATGGCCACCAGCGGTGGCGCGTCGCGATACTATCGGTTACTCCGCCGAACAATCGCCTTGCACGTGAACAAACGATAACTTACCATCGGACACAACTCGCTGCCATCGCCGCGCCCTTTAGCTGCGCTATCCCGAAAAACGGATCCCATGACCACTTCGACGTTCCCCGGCTCCACTCCCCTCTGGATCGCGACGCCCGACCTGAGCCTGCAAGTGAACTCCGTGGCCCTCAGTGCCGACGGCAATTGCTGCGTGTTCGGCACCTCGAATGAATTTGGCAGCGGCCAGTTCGCCGTGTATTGCTACGATGGCGCCGGCGCGCTGCGCTGGTCCAGCCCGGTCGGCGGGCCGGCCAGCACGCAAGGCGTGTTCTGGGTCGCCGCCAGCGCCGACGGCCGCTTCGCCGCCGCCGGCGGCAAGACCGGCGAGACGGCCGGCGTCCTGACCGCCTACCGGGTCGCCGATGGCTTGCCGCTGCTCAATGTGGTCCCCGCCGCGCGCGTCAACCAGGTCGTGCTGTCGGGCGACGGCAGTGCGCTGCTGGCCGTGTTCGACGACACGGTGCAGCTCTACAATATTGCCGACGGCGCCTATGTGCTCGCCTCCCAGCTCAGCTTTGCCGGCAGCTTCTGCAACAGCTGCGCACTGTCGCCCGATGGCTTCACGGCCGTCGTTTCCTGCACGATCTACAGCGACACCGGCGGCGCCAGCACCGGCCAGGTGATCTCGCTCGATGTGACCGGGCCGCAGTTGGCCGTGCGCGGCGCCTGGGCCAGTCCGGTGGGCGTGATGCGGGTGGCGATCACGGCCACCGGCACCTATTGGGGCGCCGCGCTGCATGACGGCAGCTGCGTGCTGTTCGATGCGGATCACGTCGCCGCGCCGCTGTGGCAATACAGCCCGGACCTGCCGAACCTCGACGTCGCCTACGGTTTCGATATCACCGAGACCGCGCAAGGGCGGGTCGTGCTGGCTTGCGGCGCCAACCTGTACGTATCGGCGCCGCCGCCGGTGCCGGCGCCGCCCGGCGGCTACCTGTATCTGGTCGAATCGGTGGCCGACGCCGGCGGGCAAGCGCCCCGCTTCTGCTGGGGCAGCACGCTGGCGTATTCGGCCAATCCCGGCGTCTGCCTGGACCGCGAAGCGCGCAGCGTCACCGCCACCGACGGCCAGCCGGGCGACGAGACGCCCGGCCAGGTCAGCGAATCGCCGGGCAATTTCTACCTGTTCGACGGCGCATCCGGCGCCCAGCTGTGGCGCTACGCCACGCCGGTGATGAACTGGCCGATGGCCATCACGCCCGACGGCGCACGCGCCTTCGGCGGCAGCGACGATGGCAGCGTGCTGTTCTGGGGACCGGCAGCGGCATGAAGCACGACCGCGTCCTTGCCGCTTCCCTCGCGGGCGAGAGCAAGCGGGACGGCGCGTGGCGCCGCTTCCAGAAGTCGCCCCTGCCGGGCGCGGTCATGGCCTCGCCCGTGTGGCGCAATGTGGCGCTGCTGGTGCTGTGGGTGCTGGTGTGGCAGCTGGGCAAACTGGTGGAATACACCGAGCACGCCAGTGTGTGGTTTCCCGTTGCCGGCCTGACCTTCGCCGTCCTGCTGGCCGGCAGCGCCCGCGCGCTGCCGGCCCTGTTCGGCGGCTGCGTGCTGGTGACCATCTGGACCGGGCACCAGTACCGCCTGGCGCTGGGCGACCTGGAACTGGCGTATGCCGGGCTGCTGTTCGGATGCGCCCACATCGGTGCCTACGCATTGGGCGCGCGCGCACTGCGCGCCCTCGCCAAGCGCGACAGCGGCACCCTGCCCGAGCTGGTGGTCGGCTTCCTGGTGATCGCCGCCCTCAGTGCGCTGCTGGCGACGGCGAGCGTGCTGTGGGTGCTGGTCGCCACGCGCATGATGCCGATGCATGAAGTGAACGCCGCCTGGCTGCCGTTCTGGATCGGCGACATGGCCGGCGTGATCGTGCTGGCGCCCTTCTTCATCGCCGTGCTGGGCGCGCTGCGTCCGGGCGCGATGGCGCGCCTGGGCGCCTCGGTGCAGCTCAACCACCAGCAGGCGACGCCGCGCTTCAAGTACAAGCTGCTGCTCAACCTGCTGTTGCTGGCGGCATCGATGTGGCTGGCGCACGCGACCCGTTCGCCCAACAGCGCCTTCGCGATCTTCTTCCTCGTCATTCCCTATATGTGGATCGCCTGCACCGAGTCGGCCTTCTTCAACCTGCTGGGCGTGGCCCTGGGCAGCTTCATGATCGCCTTGCTGGTGCACGCGCTCGGGCTCAAGGAGTTCGTCATGGTGTACCAGTTCGCCATCAACGTGATCGCGGCCAACACCCTGTTCGGCCTGGCCCTGCCGACGCTGATCGCCGATAACATCAAGCTGCGCCGGGTGGCCGATACCGATGCGCTGACCCAGGCCGCTTCGCGCGACTGCTTCGAACAACGCGCCCAGCTCGACATCATCCGTTGCCGCCAGCAGCACCAGGCGCTGGCGCTGATCGTGTTCGACATCGACCGCTTCAAGCGCATCAACGACCGCCTCGGCCACGCGCTGGGCGACCGCGCGCTGAAACATGTGTGCCTGATCGCCCAGCAGGCGCTGCGGCCGGGCGATTTGCTGGGCCGCTTCGGCGGCGATGAATTTGTCGCTCTGCTGCCGGGCAACGACCATGCCGCCGCGAGCCTCATCGCCGAGCGGATCCGGGTCCATCTGCATGAAAGCAAACTGGACGGGGAACATACCGTCACGGCCAGCTTCGGCATCGCCGACATGCGCGATCTCGACACCTACGAGACCATCTTCGCGCGCGCCGACCAGGCGCTGTACAAGGCCAAGCAAGCAGGCCGCAACCAGGTTGCCTGACGCCGCGCGGCCGGCCTGCCATTTAACGGCTCAGTTCGCTAACGTACGGAATCGCGCCGCAATAGCCGCTACGCTGGGGTTTTTGCAGCCTTCCAAGGAAAATACCATGACCCAATCCAATGTCAGCATTGCCGGCAGTGAAATCCGCGCCCTGATCCACGAGGCCCAGCGCATGCTCAACGAAGCCAGTACCAGCACCGGCGAGCGGGCCGAGGCCTTGAAGAAAAGTGGCATGCAGCTGCTCGCGTCGAGCATCGCCAAGGCCCAGGAACTGGAAAAGCTCGCCGTCGATTCGGCCCGCTCGGTAGCCAAATCGACCGACGCGCTGGTCCACGAGAATCCATGGCGCTCGATCGCCGTGGCCGGCGTGGTCGGCGCCGGCATCGGGCTGGTGCTGGGCATGGCGATCGACCAGAAATAAGGCGCACGGCGCGCCACCCCCTGCACCTTATCCAATTCAAGGAGACTCACCATGTATATCGGCCTCGGTACTATTGTCATTGTCATCATCCTGATTCTCATTTTCAGGCGCTAACTGCCGTGTGCCGGTTCGGCATGCGGGAACAGGCGGCCCTTCGCGGGCCGCTTTTTTTTTTGCGCGCGGCGCGGCCAGGCCAACGTCAATCTGGGCAGCCAGCAAGGCGGGAGGCGAGTCCGAGGTTGGGACGGCTGGTCCGGACCTCGGGCTGGGCGGAGAGGTGATCGTGCGACGGCGCCGCGGGTAGCAGCGGATCGGCACACAGGCGCGCGGTGCGCGCCTTATCGTGCCGCGACCAGGCGGATCACCTGGCCGGCATTGGCCTGCGTCGACGTCGCAGGAACGACCATCAGCACTTCACCGCCGACATCGCCGAAATCATTGCGATCGATGGTGACCTTCAGTTCCCGGTCGAGCGCGACGAACACATTCGGCGCGGCGGCAACCAATTCCTTCGGCTGACCTTCCCCCACCGTGGCATACATGTGCGCGCCGCGCTGGTACATGGTCAGCACGTCGCCGTTCGACAGCTCATATCCTCCCTGGTAGGCATCGAATTCGCCCAGCAATACCCGGTAGGGAGTGCTCGGCAATGCGATTTGATAGCCATGGATACGCACTGCAGTTTCCGGCTCGGTCTGCGCCGGCGCCACCAGCGACAGCCCTCCCAGAAGGGCGAACAGCATCAGCTTTTTCATATCAACCTCCTTCTCTTGCCTGTTGAATTACAACGATCAAGCCTGTGTTGGCGAGCTCATCGGCAGGACCATAAGCGCGATCCCACAATGTAAATATAGCCAGCATTTCGGCCGATGGAAGCGGATTTTTTGATAGGAAACCTTTTAGCCGCGCCGGCCGCCGCCGATTTAACGCTGTCGTGACGATCCGTGATTTTTCGCTGCCGCGCGGCGCCGCGTACGGCCCGCGCGGCGTTGTATTTATGCACTCCTTAACGGAACACCAAGGAATGCGTAGACAGTTTTTCTATCTGTCTATACATTGTTAGCGGCAACGGATCAGTGCGTACGCGGCCCGGCCCGGCCTTCGGCCAGCCTGCGCAGCGCTGTGGAGGGAAGGTACTAAAACAAAAAAAAGGAAAGTCCGCGTCGAAGCCAGCGTTGCTTCTTCCCGGCTATTCCAAGGTCCGGGACAGGCCGGTCAATATCCCACGAGTTCTATTTTTTGAAACGCATTGCCTAAGGAAGATCTTGATGACAAAAGCAACAGCAATTCATATCGCCGTACTCATGCTCTGCAGCAGCGTGGCCGCGGCCCAAAACGCCAATGCCCAGACGGCGCCAGCCGCGCCGGCCGCCAGCGCCGACGACACCGTCCAGAAGGTCATCATCGTCTCCACCGGTAGCCGCGGTTCGCAGCGCACCGTGATCGACGCGCCGGTGCCGATCGACATCTTGTCGGCCAAGGACTTGACCAAGTCCGGCCAGTATTCGCTCGACAAGGCACTTGGCTTCCGCGTGCCGTCGTTCAATACCGTGCAGACCCCGGTCAACGATGCGACCTCGCTGCTCGATCCTTACGAGATCCGCAACATGGGCCCGAGCCGCTCGCTGATCCTGATTAACGGCAAGCGCAAGAATTCGAGCGCGCTGCTGTACGCCCAGACTTCCCCGGGCCGCGGTGAAAGCGGTTCCGACATCTCGGCCATTCCCGCCGACGCCATCAAGCGCATCGAAATCCTGCGCGACGGTGCATCGGCCCAGTACGGTTCGGATGCGATTTCCGGCGTAGTCAACATCATCCTCAAGGACAGCGCCACCGAAGGCGCACTGAGCGCGCGCGCCGGCGTCACCAGCAAGGGCGATGGCCTGATGAACGCGGTCAGCCTGAACAACGGCTTCAGCCTGATGGACCGCGGCTTCGTCAACTACACGATCGACGTGTCCAGCGTCGGCCTGGCGCGCCGCTCCGGCAAGGTCAGCGCCGCCGGCGAATCGGACACCTTCGGCGTCCCGGTGGCCGAGGTGCAAGCCTTCCTGAACAAGCACCCCGATGCGAACAATATCAACGGCGCGCCGGAAACGCGGGCCCGCAAGTTCCTCGTCAATGCCGGCCTGGACCTCGCACCTGGCCAGCGCGCGTATGGCAACTTCGAGATCATCGAGAAGAAGGTGTTCAGCTTCGCCAACTACCGCACGCCTTACTGGCAGCCGACCGACTACGGCAAGCTGCATCCGGCCGGCACCATCTACGACGGCTACCAGCCGACGCTGAACGGCACGCTGCTCGACTACAGCGGCACGATGGGCATCAAGAACTCCGACATGCTGGGCTGGGTCACCGACTTCAGCGTCACCACCGGCGGCAACGAGCAGAAGTACCATGTCGGCCACACCGTCAATCACTCGCTGGGCAGCGCCTCGCCGTCCGAATTCAATGCCGGCGGCGTGACGTTCCAGCACACGGTGTTCAACGCCGACGCGTCCAAGCAGCTCAACGACAAGGTCAACGCCTACTTCGGTACCGAGCTGCGCTGGGAGCAGTTTGAAACCCTGGCCGGCGACCCTGCCTCGTATGCCGGCTCCGGCGCCGATTCGTATGTCGGCAACGACCCGCTCAACTCGTTCGCCTCGAACCGCCACAACTACGGCGTGTACGGCGGCGCGACCTACGAGGTCACCGACCGCTGGCTGGTCGACGGCACCGGGCGCTTCGAAAAATACAGCGACTTCGGCAATGCCAATGTGTGGAAACTGAGCAGCCGTTTCAAGCTCAACGACAAGGTCACGCTGCGCGGTTCGCTCTCGACCGGCTTCCGCGCCCCGTCGCTGCACCAGATCTACACCCAGAAGGCGCAGTACTCGTTCGTCGCCGGCGAAGGCATCAAGGTGTCCGGCCTGGTCAACAACGTGTCGCCGGCCGCGCGCGCGCTCGGCGTCGATCCGCTCAAGCCGGAGAAGTCGGACAGTGTCACGCTCGGCTTCGGCGTGGCGCCGGACAGCAATACCAGCATGACGCTCGACTACTACAACATCAAGATGAAAGACCGTGTTGTACTGGGCAATGAAATCAAGCCGACTGGCATCCCTGGCGCGCCGCTCGACGCGGTGCTGGCCGGCCTGGGCATCGTGTCGGTGAGCTTCTTCACCAACGCGCTCGACAGCCGCACCTCGGGCCTCGACTACGTGTACAGCCGCAAGAACATCCCGCTCGCGGGCGGCAAGCTGGGCGTGAACCTGTCGGGCAATTACACGCTCAACAACGAACGCGTCGGCGCCGTGCGCAACACGCCGCTGGTCGCCGCTGCCGGCCAGTCGGTGCTCGACGAGAGCCAGGAAGCGCTGATGTTCACCTCGCGTCCGAAGTTCAAGACGCTGCTGGGCCTGGACCTCGATTACGCCAAGGTCAACTACTCGCTCAACAACACCGTGTTCGGCCCGACGACCTTCCACCAGGCCGGCATTTCGGCTGACCTGAATACCGAGTTCAAGACCAAGGTCGTGACCGACTTCGCCCTGAACTACAAGGTCAACGACAAGGTCACGCTGACGTTCAACATCAACAATATCTTTGATGTGACGCCGAAGTGGCAATTCAAGGCCCTCAATGCTGCCGGCAGCGCCCTGTTGGCCGACAACTCGGTCAACGCCAACGGCCAGACCCGGCGCGAGATCCAGTCGGACCTGATCACCTTCGACGGCCGCTACGCGATGGTGACCTACGACGGTTCGCAGTTCAGCCAGCTGGGCCGCACCTTCAACGCCGCCATGAACGTCAAGTTCTAAGCACGGCAGCGCATACCAGCCTTCGGGCTGGTAGCCGCCCGGTTCGCGCCGGGCGGCTTTTTTTTGGGCAGCGCCGGCTGGGATAATCTGGTCGAACGTCGCATCAACAGAAATCGTGGCATGGCGACCCAAATACCTCAACCAACGTCGTCCCCGCTCGCGCGCACTGGTGTCCGGAATAATTTTCTTGACGTGGATGGCGCGCCAATTGGGCGTTCGACAGCTACAGAAATCGAGAACGTGAGACTTGAAATACAAGATTCAACGTCGTCCCCGCGGAGGCGCCGGCGCATGCGCAGGCGCCTTCGCGGGGGCGACGTTGTTTGATGTATTTGAAGTCGAAAATTTTGCGATTTCTGCTGATCTGCGAGCTATTGGCGCTGTCAATAAGATTATTTCGGACACCAGTGCGCTTGCGCGAGGACGACGTTGCTTAGTCCAATTTTGAGCCTCGAATTCGTGGCCTTTATGCCCATCGACCCCGCCTAATCGCGGAACAAATGCGTGAACGACCGGCTCACCGGCAGCTTCTCGCTGCAGCCGCGCACGCTCACTTCCATCCGTTCGGCATCGAGGCGTTCGACCGACGCCACCGCCTTCACATTGACCACCGTGCCGCGGTGGATCTGCCAGAAACGCTCGCCGTCCAACCCGCCCAGCAAGTCCTTCAGCGCGATCTTGACCAGCGCCTCCGAGTCGGCCAGCACCACCCGCGTGTACTTGCTGTCGGACTGGAAGAACAGCACGTCCTGCACATCGATCAGGCGGATCTGCTTGCCCACCGTCGCCTTGATCCACTTGAGCTGTTCCGGACGCTGGTTGGGCAGCGCGGCCTTCAGGTGGCGCAGCAATTCGCCCAGGTCGGGCGGCGGCGCAGCCAGCTTGTCGCGCAGGCGCGCCAGCGCCTTGCTCAGCCGCTCGGCCTGCACCGGTTTCAGCAGGTAGTCGACCGCGCCGGCGTCGAACGCGTCGACCGCATACTGGTCGTAGGCGGTCACGAACACCACGTGGGCCGCCTTGCCGATCCGCTCGGCCACCTCCAGCCCGGACAGGCCGGGCATGCGGATGTCGAGGAACACCACGTCCGGCTCGTGCTCGAGAAAACCGTCCCACGCGTCGTTGCCGTTTTCGGCCACCAGCACCACCTGCGCTTCCGGCCAGGCCTGCTGCAGCATTTGCAGCAGGCGCTCGCGCATCAGGGGCTCGTCTTCGGCGATCAGGATGCGCGTGTTCATGCCGCATCCTCCCCGCCAGCGCACGGCAACACGATTTCGGCCAGCACGCCGCCGCCGGCGCCGTCCTGCACGCTCAGCGTGGCCTGCCCGGCATACATCAGCTGCAAGCGGTTGCGTACATTCTCCAAGCCCTGGCCGGCGCCCGGCAGGTCCGCCATGCCGGCGCCGCTGTCGTGCACGCTCAGCCTGAGCCGCTCGCCGTCGCGCCGGGCGCTGACGTGGATGCTGCCGCCGCGCAGCGCCGGTTCGATGCCGTGCTTGATCGCGTTTTCCACCAGCGTCAGCAGCATCATGCTCGGCACGCTGGCCGCGCCCAGCGCGTTTGGCAGCGCCAGCCGGTAGTGCAGGCGCGATCCCAGGCGCGCCGACATCACCTGCAGGTAGGCCTCGACCAGCGCGAAGTCGGCCGCCAGCGTCACCCGCTCGCTGCGCATCTCGGCCAGGCTGGCGCGCAGGAAGGCAATCAGGTTGGCGGTCAGTTCGGCGGCGCGCGGCGCGCCCTGCTCGGCCAGCTGCTGGACCGCCCCCAGCGTATTGAACAGGAAGTGCGGCTCGATCTGCGCGTGCAGCAGGCGCAGGCGCGCCTCGCTCAGTTCGCGCGCCGCGCGGTGGCGTTCGGCATCGAGTTCCAGCTTCGCCGTCAGGGCCTGGAATTGCTGGTTGCGCAGCGCGCCCACCACCGCCATCGGTACCGCGAACAGCAGTCCCGCACCGGCCCCCATCAACAACGCCTTGAGCCAGCGCGTCTCCATCGCCATGCTCAGGCTGATGCCCTTTTCGTGCGCTCCAAGGCCGGCGCCGATCAGCGAGCCGAGCATCGCGCACAGCACCAGGATCAGGGTGATGCGCAGACCCTTGCCGACCATCCTGCGGTAATTGAAATACGCGATCATGAAGGCGAAGGCGGCCAGCAGCCCGATGCCATTGGCCAGCAAGACCTGTCCCAGCAAGGCATCGCTGGGAAACACCAGGTGCAAGGCGCAGCCCAGCGCCGTCAGCAGAAGCAACAGCTTTCCCGTCACCACATAACCGGCCCGGCCGCGATAGGCCGCGCCGAACGCGCGCAGCTGTTCGCGCTCGACCGGCGACATGCGCGCGACCTTGTCGGCCATGCGGCGCCGCAGGCCAGGCGGGAGCGACTCGGCATAGCCGGGATCCTCCAGCAGGCGAATTTGCTCCTCTTCCCATCCGGTGTGCCACGCAACGATGCGGTTCCACATACTGCCTCCCTGTTGATTCTCAATGAATGCAGTCTATGGCAAGGCAGCGCCATGCGGAAGCGCCGCAGCGACCAGGCACCGGGATCGGGGCACGAAGCACGAATCGGTCACATCAAATCGGCATGCAGGCGCGCCGGCGCGAATACGCTGCGGTAGGCATGCAGCCACATGGCGTCGCCCGCGTCGTCGAGCTCGGCCGGGCCGCGCATCAGCGCGCCGGTACTGTGCAGCGTCGCGCCGTCCCACAGGACGCTGGCCTCGGGGCTGGCGATCATCCAGGTCACGCGCGCCATGCGCGCGGCAAAGTGGCGCGCCACCTGCGGCAGCACGTCGTGGGCCGGCTCGCACCAGGCCACGAAGCGCGGCGCGCCGGCCTGTGCGCGCCGTTCGCGAAAACGCAGGCGCGCCAGCAACGCGCGCTCCTCGCGCCGCACCGCCCTGACCATCGCATGCAGCTGGGCGCCGTCGCCGTCGGCCGCCGACAGCACCTGGCGTTCGCCGCGCTGCCAGCGCCACAGCACCCGGTACAGGAAGGCCCAGCGCTGCGGCAAGCGGCAGCAGGCGGCCGTTTGCAGCATCTCGAGCAGCTTGCGCGACACGCGCAGCGCGCCGGCGCCGGCCTGGGCCGGGCAGGGCGCCAGCGGCGCGCCGGCGCGCGCGAACAGGTCGCCGTCGTCGTTGTGGCAGATCCACAGCACCGCGTGCGGCGCGACGCGCTGGGCCAGCAGCGCGCGCGCGGCGGCGCGCCATTCGTCGAACGAGTGCACCAGCACCGGCCGCGCCGGCCGCTGCTGTGGCTGCTTGTGGGTGGCCGGCATGGCAGCACCTTATACTGTGTTTTTATACAGTAGTGTAGGCGCATGCGGGCGGCGCTGGCGTTCCGTTCAGTTGGGAAATTCAGTGGGGCGCCAGTTCGGCGCACAGGCGCACGGCGTGATTGCGCTGCTCGGCATTCATGCGCGCCTCGGCCTGCTGCATGGCTTTGCGCGCCGCGCCCATGCCGCCGTGATCGGCCTGCAGCAGCCACGCGTAGGCGGCCAGCAGGTCGCGCCGCGCGCCCTGCCCGCTCGCATGCATCAGGCCCAGGTTGAACTGGGCCCGCGCGTGGCCCTGGCGCGCGGCCCGGATATACCAGGCATACGCGGCCTGGTAGTCGCGCGCCACGCCGCGGCCGGCGTCGTAGCGCAGGCCCATCTCGAACTGGGCCCGCGCATGGCCCTGCGCGGCCGCCTTCAGATACCAGGCCAGCGCCTGGCCCGGGTCGGCCAGGGGCGATCCGGCGCGGTCGTACAACGCACCCAGCATGAACTGGGCCGGCACGTAATCCTTGTCGGCGGCGCGCCGGTACCAGGCCAGCGCGGCCTGCTCGTCGCGCGCCATGCCGAGCCCGCCCTCGCAGCGCAGGCCGACATCGAACTGGGCCCGCAGGTGGCCCTGTTCGGCCGCCTTCAGCAGCCAGGCGGCGGCCTGGCACGGATCGGCCGCTACCCCGTGCCCGCTGTCGTACAGCAGTCCCAGGTGGTATTGCGCGCCGGGGTAGCCTTGCGCGGCGGCCTTCGCGTACCAGCCGTGCGCCAGCGCCGCGTCGCGCGCGACGCCAGCGCCGTGTTCGTAGCGCAGGCCGAGGTGGTCCTGGGCCGCGGCGTGCCCCTGTTCGGCGGCCTTGCGGAACCACTCCAGCGCCAGCGCCTCGTTGCGCAGCGCGCCGGACGCGCTGTCGTATACCAGCGCCAGGTTGAACTGGGCGCTGGCATGGCCCTGCTCGGCCGCGCGCCGGTACCAGCTGATCGCCTGCGCGCTGTCCTGGCCGATGTCCTGGCCCTTGTCGTAGCGCAGGCCGAGGTTGAACTGGGCCGGCGCATAGCCATGTCCGGCCGCCTTGCGCAGCCACGCGACCGCCTGCTGTCCGTCCTGCTCGACGCCCTGCCCGCTGTCGTAGCGCAGCGCCAGGTTGAACTGGGCCCGCGCATAGCCCTGTTCGGCCGCCTTGGCGTACCAGGCCACCGCCTTGCGCAAGTCCTGCGGCACGCCCTTGCCGGTTTCGTACATCAGGCCCAGGTTGTTCTGGGCCCCGGCGTCGCCCTGCATGGCCGCCAGCGTGAACCAGTGGCGCGCCGCCTGCACGTCCAGCGCCACGCCCTGGCCCTTGGCGTACATCCAGCCCAGGTTGTACTGGGCCGCCGGGTAGCCCTGTTCGGCCGCCAGGATGTACCAGTGCGCGGCCAGCTGGTCGTCCTGCGCCACGCCCTGGCCGCGCTGGTACATCACGCCCAGGTTGTACTGCGCGTGGTCGAGCCCCGCGTAGCCGGCCTTCAGGTACCAGTGCAGCGCCAGTTCGAGGTCGCGCGCGACGCCGTCGCCGTTGAAGTACTTGAAGCCGAGCGCGTGCATCGCGCCGGCTGCGCCGCGCTGGGCCAGTCCCTTCACGCGCAAGAATTCGGCGCTGTACGACGGGTCGGCAAGAACGGCGGCGGAAGGGGGCATCGCTACCCGGTCAGATGTGGCGCGTGATCAGCGTGTTTTGCTCTTGCAGCACGCAGATGAAGTCGGCCAGCGACACCGGCCAGTGGTACAAATAGCCCTGCATCGTCAGGCAGCCGTTCGACTTCAGGTAGCGCGACTGGATGTCCGTTTCGACGCCCTCGGCGATCAGGTGCAGGCCCAGCCCGCGCGCGATCGAGATGATCGCCAGGATCACCGGATAGTGGCCCTGCTCGTCGTGGATCTCCTTGACGAAGGACTGGTCGATCTTGATCGTGTGGATCGGGAAGCGGTGCAGATACGACAGCGACGAGTAGCCGGTGCCGAAATCGTCGATCGCCACCGACACGCCCAGCTGGCACAGCTTGTTGAGCTGTTCGATCGCGTACTGCGGATTACGGATGCAGATGTTCTCGGTAATCTCGACTTCGATCTGGGCCGGCGAAATCCCGTAGCGCACCAGCGCGCCGCGCATCTTCTCGAAGAAGTCGCCCCGGTCCAGGTATTGCGGCGACAGGTTCAGCGACAGCCGGATAGACTGGCCGCCGGCCGCGTTCCAGATCTGCATGTCGCGGCACAGCGCGCCGATCATCCAGTCCGAGATCGGCAGCATCAGCCCGTTGTCTTCGGCGAACGGCAGGAATTCGCCGGCCGTGAGCAGGCCGCGCTGCGGGTGGTTCCAGCGCATCAGGCCCTCGGCGCCGATGATGCGCCCGGTGATCACGTCGATCTGCGGCTGGTAGTACATCTCCAGCTCGTCATGGTCGAGCGCCTTGCGCAGGCTCTGCTCGAGCGCGATCTTCTGGTGCGAAATATCGAGCATCGAGTTGTGATAGAAGCTGTGGCCGTTCTTGCCGAGCGCCTTGACCTGGTACATGGCGATGTCGGCGTGGCGCAGCAGCTCGTCGATCGATTCGCCGTCGCCCGGATAGATCGCGATGCCGATCGAGGCCGAGATGTGCACCTCATGGCCATCGAGGTCGAACGGCTTGTGCAGGCATTCGAGGAACTTGTCGGCGATCGCGGTGGCGTCGGCGCGGTCGCGCAGCTCCGGCAGCACGATCGTGAATTCGTCGCCGCCCTGGCGCGCCAGCGTGTCGCCGCGCCGCAGGCATTCCTTCAGGCGCAGCGCCACCTGCTGCAGCAGCTCGTCGCCCTTGACGTGGCCGAGCGTGTCGTTGACCAGCTTGAAGCGGTCCAGGTCGATGAACATGACGGCCAGCTCGGTCACCTTGCGCTTGGCCTGGATCACGGCCAGGCCCAGGCGGTCCTTGAACAGCATGCGGTTCGGCAGGTCGGTCAGGATGTCGTGGTAGGCCTGGTAGGAGATCACTTCCTCGGCGCGCTTGCGGTCGGTGATGTCGCGCGCCACGCCGTAGGTGCCGAAGAATTCGAGCTTCTTGACCTCGTGGTCGGGCACGTGCATGCCGATCGAATTGAGCGAGATCGTCATCAGGGTATTGTTGAAGGTGCGGTCGGCGCCGCTGCCGTTGAAGCACTTCAGGCGCAGTTCGACATTGCGCGAGGCGCGTTCGTCGACGCGCCGCTCGTTGAACACGTAGCGCGCCCGTTCCAGGTCTTCGTCGTGCACCAGGATCGAGTAGTGCTTGCCGATCAATTCGTCGCGGCCGAAGCCGAGCAGCTGGTAGGCACGGTCGTTGACGAAGGTGAAGCGCCCTTCGTGGTTGAGCGTGTAGATGATGTCGGGCGAGCTGTCGACCAGGTAGCGGTACAGCTTCTCGGAATTTTCCAGCTGCGAGGCGATGCGCTGGTTGGCCAGCTCCAGGCGGCGCCGCTGCAGCGCGTTGCCCACGGTCTTGAGCAGCTCCTCGCGGCTGTACGGCTTGCGCAAATAATCGTAGGCGCCGCGCTTGAGGGCGCCGATCGCCGCTTCGATGCCGACGTCGCCGCTCATGACGATCACGTCGCAGGCGATGCCCTTGGCGTTGATGAAGTCCATGATCTCGTGGCCGCTCATGTCGGGCAGGCGCAGGTCGAGCAGGACCAGGTCGAACTTCAATTTGCCCAGCTGGGCCAGCGCTTCGCTGCCGCAGGTGGCGGTGACGAGGTGGTAGTCGCGCTCGCACAGCAGTTCGTGCAGCGACGACAGCAGGCGCGGCTCGTCGTCGACCAGCAGGATGTGCGGCAGCAGGTCCGCTTCAAACTGGGGCAAGGGCGCCGCGCCATGCTGGAACGGGTACATGGCAGGGGTGGCGCTCATCGTGACCTCATACGGAGTCGAGCGCCCGCGCCTGGGCGCCGGCACTGATGCTTGCGTCGCCACGCACTGGCAACAGGAGTTCGAACGAGGTGCCGGCGCGTCCGCTGCGGCACGCAATCAGGGCCCCGATCTTGCCCGCCAGGGCGTGCACGATCGACAGGCCGAGGCCGTGGTGCGGGCCTTCCTTGGCGCTGCGCACCTTGGAAAACAGATTGGCCATGACCTCGGGCGCGAGGCCTGGGCCGTTGTCGCTGACGGCCAGCTCCACGTACATCCTGCGTTCGCGGTTCACACGGCCGCGGTTGACGATCTCGATCTTGCCGCCGTCCGGCAGCGCCTCGATGGCGTTCTTGACCAGGTTGATCAGGATCTGCTTGAGCACATCGGCGTCGACGTCGACCTCGGACGCCTCGCTGTCCACGCTGGCCACCAGCTGCACCGACGGCGGCACGAAATCGGTGGCGCGGAACAGCCGCACCACGTCCTCGACCACGCGCGCGCAATCGGTCACCTGGGCGCGGCCGGCGTGCGCGGCGGCGCCCTCGGGCAGCTCGGCCAGGCCGCTGATCAATTGACCGACGCGGTCGATTTCCTCGTTCAGGATCGACATCTCGCCGACCACCGGTTCATGCCGCGCCAGCTTGTGATCGAGCACGCTCAGGTAGTTCTTGATGATCGCCAGCGGGTTGTTCACTTCGTGCACCACGCGGCGCGACGCCTCGCGGTATTCCTCGGCCGCGTGCGCCAGCTGGCGGCGCGCCTGGCCGCGTTCGAGCAGCGTGGTCTCGAGCGCGCTGGCGGCCTGCACCCCGAACGCGTGCATGAATTTTTCGCGCTTGCGGCACTGCGCCACCTGCCACTGGGCGACCCCGCCGACCAGCACCCCGAGGCAGCGCGTGCCGGCCACCAGCGGCAGGCACACCATGCTGTCGGTGCCGAGGATGCGCAGCAGCTGCTGTTCGGCCAGGCCCAGCTGCGCGCCGGCGCCGTCGATAAACGCAAGGCGCCGCTCGCGCGCGGCCGCGGCCAGCGCGCCGTCCTGGTCGAGCGGGACCGAGAATTCGGCGACCCGCTGCGGCTCGCCGCCGGGCGCGCCGACCAGCGCCTGCCCGCCCGCGCTCTCGAGCAGGATGACGGTATGGTCGAAGTCGAACAGGATGCGCGCCGAGCGCGTCATCGATTCGAGCAGCCCGCCCTCGCCCTGCTGGCGCGCGAACGCCTGGCCCACTTCGGACACCAGCACCAGGTTGCGCACCTCGTCGGCAAGGCGCTGCTGGACCGGGTCCGCCGGCGGCGCGGCGTGCGCATACGGAGCCGGCACGTCGTCGGCGCCGGCCAGGTCGATGCCCAGCTGCGCGGCCGATTTGGCGACCTGGCGTTCGGCGGCGGCCATGATGGCGTCGATCGCGTCGCGCTCCAGGCCGCACAGGCCCAGCGAGCCGGCGATCGCCTCGTCATCGGCGGCGTGGTGCGACAGCAGGTGCGCCACGCGCACGATGCGGATCAACGGATGGCTCGCTTCGAGGCGGCTGCTCGGTTCATGGTGGTACAGCACCGAATCGGCCAGGAAGGAATCGAGCTGCCAGCGTTCGATCAGCCAGGCGCCCGCTTCGGAATGGGTGATCTGCAAGGTGCGCTGTTCGACCGCGCACAAATCCTCGTCGTCGCGCGCGGTGAAATTGAAGGCGTATTCCTGCGGCGCCGTGGCCAGCAGCGCGAGGCGCCCGACGTTGTGCAGCAGGCCGGCCAGGTAGGCTTCCTCGGGCTGCGCATAGGCCATGCCCCGGGCCAGTTCGCGCGCGATCACGGCCGCCGTCAGCGACTGCTTCCAGAAGCTGCGCAGGTCGGTGCTGCCGGAATGGGGAAAGCTGTTGAAGGTCTGGAACACCGATTCGCCGATGACCAGCATCTTGATCATGTCGGTGCCCAGCGCCACCAGCGACTGTTCGAGGCCGATGCTGCGCGCGCTGCGGTGGTAGGCCGAACTGTTGGCGACACTGAGGATCTTGGCGCTCATGCCGGCGTCGGCGCCGACCAGCGCGGCCAGCTCCTGCATACCCAGGTCATCGGCTTGCAGGTGCTCGATCAACTTGATGAGTATCTGCGGCATCGCCGGCAGACGGGCAATCAGCAATCGATTGCGGATGTCATGGTCAGATTGATGCATGTCTCAAGCACGGCCGCCAAAGTACGTTATCTGGAGGTGGCGCTCAACGGCAAAGCGTCCACGACGTTTTCAGGGTGACACGCCCGTGTCCCACGCTGCTTGGGTGTGGCACGGGATTTTCAAAAAGCGAGCTTAGCATATATATACGAAAGTTGACTATCGGAACCTATATAGTCGGAAAAAATTCGCACGCATGCGACATATTTACAGTCAAATGCGGGGGCCGCGCGCCAGCGCGCGCCGGTACAGGCGCGACGCGATCCACAGGCCGAGGGCGGCCACGGCAAACGCCAGCTGTCCCACCGCCAGCCACAGCACCGAGTGCGACAGGAACGGCGCGATCACGCCGGCCACCAGCGCGCCCAGCAAGGTCACCGCGAACGACTGGCACGAGGCGACCGTGCCGCGGATATGCGGGAACAGGTCGAGCGCCAGCAGCGTCGCGCCGGGCGCGATGATCGACATGCCGAAGCAGTAGAAGAACATCGGCACGAAGGTCCACGGCAGCGCCGGTGGAAAAAAGCTGTGGTACAGCACATTGACCAGCGCGGCGCCCAGCAGCGCGCCAAAGCCGATCCCGATCTGGCGCACGAAGCTCATCTTGCCGGCGATCCGGTTGGCCGCCAGCGCGCCCATGAAAATGCCCGACACCGACGGGATGAACAGCCAGCCGAACTGGCTCGGCCCCAGTCCCATCAGCTTGGGCAGCATCACCGGCGCGGCCGTGATGTACAAGAACAGGCCGGCGAAATTGAAGGCCGAAATGCCGGCCTTCATGTGGAACAGGGGCGAGCTGAAAATGTCCCGGTAGCTGGACCACAGGAAGCGCGGATTGAAGGGCTGGCGCTTTTCCAGCGGCAGCGTTTCGGGCAGGCGCCGCCAGCAGTAGACCAGCAGCGCCACCGAGTAGCCGAGCAGCGACAGGAAGATCGCGCGCCAGTCGAAGAAGGTGACGATCCAGCCGCCCAGGATGGGCGCGATGGCCGGCGCGATCGTGAAGATCATCGTCACCAGCGACAGCAGGCGCGCCGCGGCCGCATCGGCGAACAGGTCGCGGATGATGGCGCGCCCGACCACCACGCCGGCCCCCGCCGAGATGCCCTGCATGATGCGAAACACCCACAGGTAATGCACGCTGTGCGAGGCGGCGCAGCCGAAGGTGCCGACCATGAACACCACCAGCGCGCACAGGATCACATTGCGCCGCCCGAACGCATCCGACAGCGCGCCGTGCCACAAGACCATGCCGGCAAACGCCAGCATGTAGGCGGTCAGCGTCTGCTGGACTTCGATCGGGGTGGCGCGCAAATCGGCCTGGATGTTGGGGAAGGCCGGCAGGTAGGCGTCGATCGAAAATGGGCCCAGCATCGACAGCCCGGCCAGCAGCACTGCCAGCGCCACCGTGCCCGGCACCGCGATCCGGTGCACCGGCGGCAGCGGCACCGGGGTGACCGGATCGGGCGGCAGGTTCGGCGGCGGGCTGGGGAACATGCTCAGACCTGCTTCGGCTTGGCTTCTTCGCGCCGGTTGTAGCCGGCCACCATGTCAAACCTGAACAATCGGCATTCGAGCGCGCCGTTGAAGAACGGCGTCTTGCGCGATCTTTCAGGCGCAGCAGCTTGGGCAGGGACAGGTCCGCGGTGAACAGGAACACGGTCCAGCCGGCGAAGCGCTGCTTGAGCGTGGTGCCCAGCGCCGAGTAGAACGCGACCGACATGTCATCGGCCGGCATGGTGCTGTCGCCGCGCACGCCGATCCGCTCGCCGTACGGCGGGTTGGTCAAGAGGATGCCCGCCTGCTCGGTCGGCGGCTTGACTTCCTGCGCCTCGATCTGCTTGAGCGGCACGTCGAACATGATGCCCGCCACGCGCAGGTTGTGGCGCGTCATTTCGACCATGTCGCCCGAGATGTCGCTGCCGAAGATGGTCGGCTCAAGCGGCAATGGCAACGGCTTGATTGCGTTCTTCATGTCCTGCCACGGGGCCGGCACAAAGCTGTTGAATTTTTCGAAGGCGAAGCTGCGGCGCGCGCCGGACGGAATCCCCTGCACCATCTGGGCCGCTTCGATCAGGATCGTGCCGGAGCCGCACATCGGGTCGAACAGCACCATGCCCGGCTTCCAGCCAGCGACGCGCAGCATGCCGGCCGCCAGGTTCTCGCGCGGCTGGCGCGAAGAAACGGGCGACGCGCCGCTGCGCGAG
>JANYGW010000160.1 GCA_025359245.1 Massilia sp. | reverse complement strand
TCCCGCGCCGCCGGCCGCCGCGCCGGCAGCATCGCCGCGCGCCGCCGCGCTGCCCGGCATGGATGTCGAGGACGACCGCGAACAGCTGGTCGCGGGCGGGCGCGCGATCCTGATCATCGAGGACGACCGCGCCTTCGCCGGCATCCTGCGCGACACGGTGCGCGCGCGCGGCTTCCAGGCGCTGGTGGCGACCGACGGCGAATCTGGCCTGGCGATGGCGGCCCGCTACGCGCCGCAGGCGATCCTGCTGGACGTGATGCTGCCCCATATCGACGGCTGGGGCGTGATGCGCACCATCAAGGATGACCCGGCGACGCGCCACATTCCGGTCCATTTCATCACCTGCCTCGAAGAGCGCCAGCGCGCGCTGAGCATGGGCGCGATCGGCTTCGTCACCAAGCCGGTCAGCGCCGACCAGCTCGAGCAAGTGCTGGCCGACATCGGCAGCGCGATCGACACCAAGATGCGGCGCCTGCTGGTGGTCGAGGACAACGAGGCCGAGGCCCTGAGCGTGGTGGCGCTGCTCGACCATGCGGCGCTCGAGATCGTCGTCGCGCGTTCCGGCGCGGACGCGCTGGCGCTGCTGGCGCGCGACAGCTTCGACTGCATGGTGCTTGACCTGGGCCTGTCCGACATGACCGGCTTCGAGGTGCTCGACCGCCTGCAGGCGCAGGCCTGCGCGCCGCGCATGCCGATCATCGTCCATTCCGGACGCAGCCTGTCCGAGGCCGATGCCGCGCGCCTGCGGCGCTACACCGACAGCATCATCGTGAAAGGGGCCAAGAGTCCGGAGCGCCTGCTCGGCGAAGTGAGCCTGTTCCTGCACCTGGTCGAGAGCTCGCTGCCGCAGGACCGCCAGGGCATGATCCGGCGCGCGCTGGACAAGGAGGCGATGTTCGAGCGGCGCAAGGTGCTGCTGGTGGACGACGATATCCGCAACATCTTCTCGCTGTCGTCGGTGCTGGGCGAAAAGGGCATGCAGATCGTCGAGGCGGCCAACGGCCACGAGGCGCTGGCCCAGCTGGCGGCCCACCCCGACATCGACATCGTCCTGATGGACGTCATGATGCCGGAAATGGACGGCTACGAGGCGATGCGCCGCATCCGCCAGCAGCCGCGCCACGCGCGCTTGCCGATCATCGCGCTGACCGCCAAGGCCATGGTCGGCGACCAGCAGCTGTGCCTGGCCGCCGGCGCCAGCGACTACCTGTCCAAGCCGGTCGACCTGGACAAGATGTTTTCGCTGATGCGGGTCTGGCTGTATCAGGCGGGGGCGGCATGAACGAGGATGCCATCGTGGCGGTCGAAATGGCGCTGCTGGTGGACGCGGTCCGGCGCGTGCACGGCTACGACTTCAGCGGCTACGCCGATGCGTCGCTGGCGCGCCGGCTGGCGCTGTGGCTGGGAAAATCCGGCTTCGATTCGTTCGGCGCGGCCACCTCAAAGCTGTTGCGCGACCCGGTGCTGTGCCGCCAGCTGGTGCAGGACGTGACGGTCAACGTGTCCGACATGTTCCGCGATCCGCCATTCTTCAAGGCGCTGCGCGAGGAGGTCGTGCCGCACCTGCGCACCTGGCCGCACGCCAGGATCTGGGTGGCCGGCTGCGCCACCGGCGAGGAAGTCTATTCGCTGGCCATCATCCTGCGCGAGGAAGGGCTGGAGCAGCAGTGCCGCATCTACGCCACCGACCTCAACGAAGCGGTGCTGGAGAAGGCGCGCGAAGGCGTGTTCGCGCTGCGCGACATGCAGCGCCATACGCGCGAGTACCAGCAGTCCGGCGGCCAGCGCGCGTTTTCCGACTATTACGTGGCGCGCTACGAGCGCGCCATCTTCGACCCGACGCTGGTGCGCAATGTGGTGTTCGCCGCCCACAACCTGGCCACCGACGCCGACTTCAGCGAGATGCAGCTGATCATGTGCCGCAACGTGATGATCTACTTCAAGCCGGTGCTCAAGGAACGCCTGCTGGGGGTGTTCGACCAGTGTCTTTCGCCGGGCGGCTTCCTGTGCCTGGGCACCAAGGAGGCGCTCGACCAGCGCCGCATCGGGCCGCGCTACGACGAGCAGCGCCAGGGCACGCGCATCTACCGCAAGCAGTACGGCGTGGCGGCAAGCGCATGAAGCCGCGCTTTCGCGCCGTCGTGCTGGGCGTATCGATGGGCGGCGTGGACGCGCTCAAGCGCCTGCTGCCGGCGCTGCCGGCCGGCTTCGCGCTGCCGATCCTGATCGTGATCCACATCGCGCCCGGCTCCGGCGACGGCCTGGCGCGCCTGCTCGACGCGCACACACGGATCCGGGTCAAGGAAGCCGACGAAGGCGAGCCGGCGCTGCCCGGCGTGGCCTACCTGGCGCCGGCCAATTATCATCTGCTGGTCGAACCGGACGGCTGCCTGAGCCTGTCGACCGATCCGCCGGTGAACTGCGCGCGGCCCTCGGTCGACGTGCTGTTCGAATCGGCGGCGCGCTGCTACGGGACCGGCCTGATCGGCATCATCCTGACCGGGGCCGGCAACGACGGCGCGCCCGGGCTGGCCTGCGTGCAGCGCCTGGGTGGCTTCACCGTCGTCCAGGAGCCGGCCGACGCCCAGATGGATTCGATGCCGAGCGCCGCGCTGGCCGGGCTGGCCGCGGACCGGGTGGTGGCGCTCGATGCGCTGGCGGCGCTGCTGGTCGAACTGGCCTGCCGGGAGGCGCCATGAACGCGCCGCGCGTGCCGCTGCTGCTGGTCGACGACCGCCCCGAAAACCTGGTTGCGCTGACGGCCTTGCTCGAACAGCTGGACGGGATCGATGTCAGCTGCGCCAACGGCGGCGAGGAAGCGCTGCGCCTGCTGCTCAGGAACGACTACGCGCTGGTGCTGATGGACGTGCAGATGCCCGGCATGGACGGCTTCGAAGCGGCCACCCTGATGCGCGCCAATCCGAAGACGCGCCACGTGCCGATCATGTTCGTCAGCGCCCATGACAACGGCGCCGAGATTGTCTTTCGCGGCTATGAAAGCGGCGCCGTCGACTACCTGGTCAAACCGGTGGAGGCGTTGATCCTGCACGCCAAGGTGCGCGTGTTCGCCCAGCTGTACCGGCAGCGCCTGGCGATCGCCGAACACGAACGCCAGATGAACGAGCTGCAGCCGGGCCACGCGGCGCTGGCCGGCCCGGTGCGTTTGCTGCTGGTGGACGACCGTGCCGAAAATCTGGTGGCGCTCGATGCGGTGCTCGAGGAGCTGGGCCAAGTGCAGCTGGTGCACGCCGGTTCCGGCCCGCAGGCGCTGCAGGCGTCCGTGCAGGGCGACTTCGCCGCCATCCTGCTCGACGTGCAGATGCCGGGCATGGACGGCTTCCAGACCGCCGAGCTGCTGCGCGCCGACCCGCGCACCAGCGCCATCCCGATCCTGTTCGTGACGGCCGGCATGCGCGATCGCGAGGCCCAGTTCAAGGGCTATGAATTGGGCGCGGTCGACTATCTGCTCAAGCCGCTCGAAGCGCACGTGCTGCGCTCGAAGGTGCGCGTGTTCTGCGACCTGTACCGCCAGCGCGTGGTGCTTGAGCAGCACGGCGCCTACCTGACGCTGCTGGTGGATGAACGCACCGAGGCGCTGGCGCGCAGCAACGCCTACCTGGCCGACAGCCGCGAACGCTACCAGCGCCTGCTGGGCGCCCTGACCAAGCAGCTGTTTTCGGTGCAGCGCGCCGGCGCGCATTTGCATTCGCTCGGCCATGGCGAAGGCTGCGAGGCGGTCACCGGCTACCCCGCATCGGCATTCGGCGACGATCCGGCGCTGTGGCTGGCCATCGTGCCGGAACCGGAGCGCGGTGCGGTGCAGGCCGCAGTCGAGGCCACGCTGGCCGGCCGTCAGGCCGAGCAGGTCGAACAGCTCGAACACCGCCTGCGCTGCGGCGACGGCAGCCTGCGCTGGGTGCGCTCGACCTTCGTGCTGGACGCGCACGACGGCGCGCCGCTGTGCGACGTGCTGATGGAAGACATCGACGCGCGCCGGCGCGGCGAGGAAGAGCGCGCGCGGCTGGCCGACAAGCTGGCGCTGGCCACGCGCGCGGCGCGCCTGGGCGTGTGGGACTGGGACCTGCAAAGCGGCGTGCTGGTGTGGGACGAGCGCATGTACGCGCTGTGCGGCGTGACGCCCGGCCAGCTGGGCGACGCCCACCACACCTGGCTGGCGACAACGCTGGCCGAAGACCAGGACCTGTGCGAGGCCGTCAAGCGCGCCGCGGTCGAGGACGGGGCGCCGTACGCGATCGAGTTCCGGGTGCGCTGGCCGGACGGCTCGCTGCACTACCTTCAGGCCGACGGCGAAGTGGTGCGCGACGGCGCCGGACGCGCGCTGCGCATGACCGGGGTGCATGCCGATATCACCGAGCGCAAGCAGGCCGAAGTCGAGCTGCGGCGCCACCGCGACAATTTGCTGGAGCTGGTCGACGAACGCACGGTGTCGCTGCGCGCCATTGTCGACAACGCCGCCGACGGCATCGTCACGATCGATATCGACGGCAGCATCCTCAGTTTCAACCACGCCGCCGAGCGCATGTTCGGCTATCGCGCCGAGCAGGCCATCGGGCGCGACGTGGCGCTGCTGATGCCGGCCGCAGAGGGCGCCGCGCACGGCGCCTACCTGCGCCACTACCGCGCCGGCGCCCGCTCGGGCATCGTCGGCAGCGGGCGCGAATTGACGGGTCGGCGCGCCGACGGCCAGGTTTTTCCGCTGTACCTGGCGGTGAGCGCAATGGAGGTCGCCGGGCGCCAGCGCTTTACCGGCATCCTGCGCGACATCACGGCGCAAAAGGCCGCCGAAGCGAACCTGGTGGCGGCGCGCCACGCCGCCGAAACGGCGAACCGGGTCAAGTCCGAATTCCTGGCCAAGATGAGCCACGAACTGCGCACCCCGCTCAACGCGGTGATCGGCTTCTCGGGCCTGATGCGCGGCGCCCCCGGCCTGCTGCCGGACCAGCAGGCCAACCTGCAGATCATCCACCGCTCCGGCCAGCACCTGCTCACGCTGATCAACGACGTGCTCGAACTGTCCAAAATCGAGGCCGGACGCATGCGCCTGGCCGAGGCCGAGACCGACCTCGAGGACTTGCTGGGCGACGTGATCGACATGCTGCGCATGCGCGCCCAGCAGACCGGGCTGGCGCTGGAACTGGTGCACGACGCGCTGCCGCCGATGGTCCGGGTCGACGGGGTCAAGCTGCGCCAGGTCTTGATCAACCTGGTCGGCAACGCGATCAAATTCACCGTGCGCGGCGGCGTCACGCTGGCCGTGCACGGGGCAGCGGCGGGCAATGGCGTACGCCTGCAGTTTGCCGTGAGCGACACCGGGATCGGCATTGCGAGCGCCGACCGCGAAGCGATCTTCGAGCCCTTCGTGCAGGCGCCCAGCCATGCCAGCGAGGCCGGAACCGGGCTCGGATTGACGATCTCGCGCCAGTACGTGAACCTGATGGGCGGCGTACTGGAAGTCGATTCCGTCCCCGGCGAGGGCTCGACCTTCCGCTTCGCGCTGGAGCTGGCGCTGGCCGAGGAAGCGGCGGCCGGACCGGCGCTTGGCCTGGTGTGCGCGCTGCCGGCCGCGCACCAGGGCGCACGCGTGCTGATCGCGGACGACGACGAGGCATCGCGCAACCTGCTTGCCGGCTTGCTCGGCCCGGCCGGCTTCACGGTGTTGACGGTGGCCGACGGCGTCGATGCGCTGGACAGCCTGGCGCGCTTCGATCCGCGGCTGATCCTGATGGACTGGCGCATGCCGCGCCTCGATGGCCTGGCGACGATCCGCCGCATGCGCGCCGGCGCGGGCGGGGCCGCGCTGCGCATCATCATGTGTTCGGCCAGTGCCTTCGAGGAGGAATACCAGCTGGGGCTGGAGGCGGGCGCCGATGCCTTCCTGCGCAAGCCGCTCGACGAGGCGCTGCTGTATGGCGCCATCGAACAATTACTGGACCTGAAGTTCGAACGCGAGCCGCGCGCGGCCGGCAGCGCGCCGGCCGCCGAGGCGATACCGCTGCGGCGTGAAGAACTGGCGCCGCTGGCGGCGCCGTTGCGCGCGGCCTTGCGCAATGCCGTGATCGAGCTCAATCATACGAAGGTCAACGACGCCCTCGACCTGATCGCGCAGACCGACGCCGTGCTGGGAGCGCGCATCGCCGCCATGATCGCGGCCAGGCAGTATCGCGAGCTGGTGGTGCTGCTCGATGCCGCCGAATCGGCGGACCTGGTCTAGCAACGCACCAGGAATCGCGCGGCAAGAGTGCACGCACCCTCTAACCCACGTCGTCCTCGCGCGCTCTACGAGCTCAGTTCGGCCACGAAGTCATACATGTCGCCGCGGAAGTACGAGCGGCAGAACTCGACCGCGCGGCCGTCGCGCAAGAAGCCGAGGCGCTCCACGCACAAGCCCGCATCGCCTTCCTTCGACAGCAGCAGCTTGGCCTGCTCGGCATTGAGCAGGATCGCCGACAGCCGCTGCAGGGCCCGCACCGGCCGGTTGCCGGCGTTTTCCAGCGCCTCGTACATCGAAATACCGACTGTCTCCAGGCTCGGCAGGCAGGCCGCCACGATGGTCGCGTATTCCAGGCACATCGGAATTTCGTCGGCGTAGCGGATCCGGTTGAAGCGGTACACCGGCGCGCCCGGCGACAGACGCAGCCGCAAGGCTTCTTCCGGCGTGACGGTGCCCTCGGACCGCTTGAGCCAGACGCTGCGCGGCGTGCGCCCGCGCGCCCGCATGTCCTCGGAAAACGAGGTCAGCTTGGCGAAATTTTTCTCGATCCGGGTGTTGATGAAGTTGCCCGAGCCGGGCCGCTTGACCAGCAAGCCTTCGCCCACCAGCCCGTCGATCGCCTTGCGCACCGTGATGCGCGACATCGACAGGTCGAGCGCCAGCTGGCGTTCGGCCGGCAGCGCTTCGTCGGGCCCGAACACGCGCTGGTCGATCGCTTCGCGTAGCGCGCGCTGCAGCTGCTGATACAGCGGCAGGCTGCTCGTTTCAGCCAGTTTTTGCATGATCTGGGCCAGTGAGCTCATACCAATAAACCTTCTTTTCGAAAAAGTGGTGCGTGTTTGCCACACTAGCTGGCCGGCAAGGTTGCCTGTACCGATAATACCAAAAAAAGACCAGCAGCGGCACTACGCCCTTGGATGCGCTTCCATGAACGGCGCTCCGACCAGACCACTTTCCCGGTAGCGCGTTTTGGCCACGTTTTCGGCCGATACATACGAAATTAATATCGAAATTGGTAGTGTTCTGGTATTAATCGCGTGTATATTGGCGTTAGATTGGTTTTAGAGGTGGTTGAACCAGTTGCACAAAAAAGAGATGTCGGAAAACGAAATGGCTTTGTCACGGAGCCACAATCTAGGGGGAGTATATGAAGCAGAATCAGGCAGTCATTCACCATGCGGCCAAGCCGGTCAGCCATCGTCTGAAACCGGCCGCGTCGGCCGCCGCACTACTGGTATTGAGTTTGTCGATGCCAGTGCACGCGCAACAGGTGGAGCAAAAGGCGGAAGTGGTCGTTGTGACCGGCATCCGCGCATCGATGCAGCAGTCGCTCAATCAAGAACGCAATGCCGAAACCAAGGTCGACATCATCACCGCCGAAGACGTGGGCAAGATGGCCGACAAGAACGTGGCTGACTCGCTGCAGCGCCTGCCAGGCGTGAGCGTCGCCGCCGCCGGCGGTTCCGAAGGCAGCTTCGGCGAGAACGACCGGGTCGCGCTGCGCGGCACGCCATCGTCGCTGACCCTGACCACGCTGAACGGCCACTCTGTGTCGAGCGGCGACTGGTTCGCCGACAACATCATCGGTGGCGGCCGCAGCGTCAGCTTCAGCCTGTTTCCATCCGAACTGATCGGCCGCGTCACCGTCTACAAGGGATCGCAAGCGAACCTGATCGACGGCGGCGCCATGGGCCTGGTCGACATCGAGACGCGCAAGCCGCTCGACCTGCTGCGCAAGCAAGCGTTCACCGCGCAGGCCAGCGTGGGCGTCATGCATTCCGATTATGCCGGCACCACCGACCCGCAACTGAGCGGCCTGTTCGCCTGGCGCAATGACGAAAGCACCTTCGGCGTGCTGGTCCAGGCTTTCCACCAGAAGCGCCACCTGAGCCGCGTGGCCCAGGAAAATTCGATCTGGTATGACAAGGTCGAGCCAGGCTCGCCAGCCGCCCTCGCGATTCCCAATGCCGCCGGCGCCTACATGAACTACCTGGGCGGCACCGCCTGGTTCGAGCAGGAACGCACGCGCGATGGCGCGATGGTCGATTTCCAGTTCAAGCCGAGCAAGGACCTGTCCTTCGATGTGACGGCCTTCCATTCGCACCTGGACGCACCGAACATCAACCACAACTTCATGCAGGCCGCCGGCCGCTTCCTGGGCAATGCCTGGACCGCGCCGACTTTCCCCGCCGCTAATATCACCGGCGCGGTCAGCAATGGCATCGTCACCAAGTTCGCCGCCACCGTGCCGGCCAACTGCGTGCCGTGTTCGGGCATGTCCGGTTCAATCCAGGAAATCTTCGGCCGTCCCGTCGCGGAAAGCCAGTCCGAGTTCCTCAACCTGGACGGCAAGTACCGGATCAACGATGCGATGACCCTGAGCGGCAAGCTGGGCATCACCAAGGGCCTGGGCAATACCGAAAGCGGCGCGCTGAGCAATCCGATTCCGTTCGGCGCGATCAGCTACGAGATGCATGGCGCCGACCAGCCGGTCACCTACACCACCGCCGGCAGCGCCACCCACGCGATCGGCGGCGGCTACGGCGGCGTGCCGGCCACGTTCGGCTCGCACGTCACTTCGAACGACAAGGAATCGTACGCCCAGCTGGACCTGGAGTACAAGCTCGATGGCGCCTTCTTCAAGGACATCAAGACCGGCGTGCGCGGCGCCCGTCATGAGCGCAGCCTGAGCGTGATCGATAACGCGCCCCTGCCAGGACTGGACAATCCGGCCAACTTGCCGCTGTCCGGCCTGACCACCTTCCCGAGCCAGTTGAGCGACGTGTCCGGTGTCGGTTCGAACTACTGGACCTTCTCCAAGGAAGCCGTATTCGCCTGGGCGAAGAAGTACACCGCGTTCACGACCGAGCGCAGCCAGGCCGAATTCAAGATCAAGGAGCCGACCAAATCGGCGTACGTGATGGCGGACTTCGGCACTGACGGCGGCTTGAGCGGCAACGTCGGCGTGCGCCTGGCGCGCACCACCGAAGACGTGCTCAAGTACGAGATGGGCCCGTCCGGCACCTTCGAACCGCGCATCTACAAGAACAACTACAGCGATGTGCTGCCGAGCGCCAACCTGCGTTACGACCTGAACAAGGACATGGTCGCCCGTGCCGGCGTCAGCCGCACGCTGGCCCGTCCGGAACTGGGCGCGATGGCCGGCATCGACCTGCGCGACCAGCAGAAAACCGGCACCACGGGCAACCCGAACCTGGCGCCGATCACGGCGAACAACTTCGACATCGGCCTCGACTGGTACTTCATGCCGCGTTCGGTCCTGGGCGCCAATGTGTTCGTGTCGAACCTGGACGGCTATGTGTCGTACGGCGACAGCTCGGGCATCTACTACAACCAGCAGGACAAGGCCAACGAGCTTTACCTGACCAGCTCGCCGGTCAACTCGAAGGCGGAAGTGCGCGGCCTGGAAGTGAACTATGTCCAGGATCTGTCGAACGGTTTCGGTTTCAACCTCAACTACACCTACACCAACGCCAAGGAAACCGGCAAGGTGAAAGGTTCGGTATGCGGGCGCACGATCGAGCCCGATTGCACGATGATCGGTGCGTCGAGGAATGCCTACAACGTCGGCGCCTTCTTCGAGAACACGCGCTTTGCCGCGCGGGTCGGCTACAGCTACCGCTCGGGTTTCCTGAACGGCTTCAGCCGCAACACCGCGCAGTACCAGGCTGAAATCGGCACCTTGTCGGCGACGTTCTCGTACAAGATCAACGAGAGCCTGTCGCTCTCGCTCGACGGCAAGGATCTGAACAATCCGATGAATCGCTCGGAGATCCATAACGTCGGCGTGGCCAACATGCCTGGCTCGTTCTACAAGAATGGCCGCCAGCTGTTCCTGTCCTTGAACGGAAAAATGTAATACGCTTGCAAGCAAGCGAAAACGGGGCCCGGTTTGGCCCCGTTTTCTTGCGTCTGGACGCCACACCGCGGGAGTGCACTGTGAAAAATGCATCTGAACTGAAAAAAATCGTCATCGTCGGCGGCGGCTCGGCCGGCTGGATGAGCGCGATGATCCTGGCCGACACGCTGGCCTCCAAAGGCGTCGCCATCACCGTGCTCGAGTCGCCCACCGTGGGCGTGATCGGCGTGGGCGAAGGCTCGACCCCGGCCCTGAAGCGCTTCTTCGACAGCCTGAATATTGCCGAAAGCGAGTGGATGCCGCAATGTAACGCGACCTACAAGAGCGGCATTAGCTTCGACGGCTGGTCCACCAAGCCGGGCTTTACCAGTTATTTCCACCAATTTTCGACGATGGTCGACAAGCTGACCCAGCCTGTCTTCATCCAGAACGTCCACGCCAGGCTGCAGGGCGTCGATGTGCCGGTGCTCCCGAATGACTATTTCCTGTCGCACGCGCTGGTCGTCAACCAGCGCGCTCCGATCGCCAGCGACAATTTCCCGTTTGACGCCAGCTATGGCTACCATTTCGATGCCGCGCTGCTGGGCAAATTCCTGCACAAGAAAGCGCTCGAACGGGGCGTGCGCTACCAGGTCTGCCACGTCACGCACGCGACGCTCGACGCGAGCGGCGATATCGCCGCCGTCCACACGCGCGAGGGTGAGCGCGTCGAGGCCGACCTGTTCGTCGACTGCTCGGGCTTTTCCGCGCTGTTGATCGACCAGACCCTGCACACCCCCTTCGTCAGCTACGCCAAGGTGCTGTTCAACGACGCGGCGATCGCGATGCCGACACCGCTCGAAGGCGCCATCGCGCCGCAGACGGTATCGACCGCGATGAAGTATGGCTGGGCATGGCAGATCCCGCTAACCAACCGCTACGGCAACGGCTATGTGTACAGCAGCCGTTACTGCAGCGCCGACCATGCCGAGACCGAACTGCGCAGCAAGCTCGGCCTGCTCGAGGCGGACACGCCGGCGCGCCACCTGAAAATGAAAATCGGTCGCGTCGCGCAGCACTGGAACAGGAACTGCGTGGCGGTCGGCCTGTCGCAAGGCTTCCTCGAGCCGCTCGAGGCAACCGCGTTGTACCTGACCCAGATGACGGTGGCGATCTTCGCGCTGTTCCTCGACAAGGGCGATTACAGCGCGCAGGCGCGGGCCGCCTACAACGACGAAGTGAACGGCTTTTTCGACGGCCACCGCGACTACATCGTGGCCCACTTCAAGACCAGTTCGCGCACCGATACCGACTTCTGGCGCGACAATGCGAACCAGCTCGACGGCATGTCCGATTCGCTGAAGCAGATTTTCGGCACCTGGCTGCAGGCCAGGGACCTGTCGGCCGAGCTCGCGCGCCAGGACCTGGAGCGCTACTATCCGGTTGGCTCGTGGTACGCGTTGATGGCCGGCATGGGCCTGTTCCCGGTCGCGCGGCCCTCGGCGCCCGGCGCCGCCGCCGTGCACGCCAGCCAGCGCGTGCAAATGGCCGAATTCATGCGTCGCTGCACGCTCAACTTCAAGGACCACAAGCTGGTCCTGCAGGAGATGGCGGACGCGGCGCGATGAGGCGTGCGGTCCTGCTGGCGGCGCTGGCGCTGGCCTGCAGCGCGCAGGCGGGCGCCGCGCCGCGCTTCATTTACAGTCCCTACATGCAGCCGGTGGAGCATCTGCCGTCATTCATCGAATGGGCGCACGACATTCCCGGGCCGGGCGGCATGAGCTGGGCCTTCGCCACCGGCGAATGCGGCAGCGAACAATGGGGCCCGTATTCCGGCCAGCAGATCGCCGACGAGAACGTGGCGGCGTTTGACCGGAGCGGGGTCGGCTACATCATCTCGACCGGCGGCCAGGGCGGCATGTTCACCTGCGCCACCGACGAGGGCATGGAGCGCTTCATCGCCCGTTACGCATCAAAGCATTTGCTGGGGATCGATTTCGACATCGAGGCGGGGCAGTCGCCCGAACAGGTCGAGTCGTTGATCTTGCGCGTCAAGGCGGCGCAGGCGAGGCGCCCGCAGCTGCGCTACAGCTTCACGGTGGCTACCCATGCGGCCTCGGACGGCAGCGGCAAGAGCCTGAACCGCGAGGGCGAAGCGATCCTGGCGGCGCTGCGCCGCAACGGCATGCGCGAATTCACCTTGAACCTGATGGTGATGGATTACGGGCCGGGTGCGCGCGAGGTCTGCGTGCTCAAGGAGGTGGGCCTGTGCGACATGGGGAAGTCGGCGCTGCAGGCGGCGCGCAACGTCAGCCGCAAATACGGATTGCCTTTGCCGCAGATCGAGCTGACCCCGATGATCGGTGTCAACGACGTGGTCGCGAATGTGTTCACGCTGGCCGACGCGCGCATGCTGGCCGTGGCGGCGAGGAAGATGAAGCTGGCGGGCCTGCATTACTGGTCGCTGAATCGGGACCGGCAGTGCGCAGCTCCGATCGGCGCCGCCAGCCCCGTGTGCAGCGGGCTGACGCAGATGCCGCGCGGCTTCAACCTCGCTTTCGGCAAGTCGGTCAGGTAGCGCGCCGCACATGAAAAAGCGGCCCTTGCCTGCGCAAGGAACCGCTTGTTTTTACAGGCTGCGCCGCAACGGCGCGCCGCTTTACTTGGCCGCTGCCGGTGCCGCAGGACCCTTGAGGAACATGATCCAGTAGCGCGCCAGGTCGCCGCTGCCGTCGTTGCCCTTCAGGCCTTCGAAGACCTTGATCGCATCAGCCTTGCGGCCGGCCTTGGCCAACGACTCGCCCAGGCGCAGCTTGCCGTCGTCGGCATTTTTCAGGCCGCCTTTGGCGATGCCTTTTTCGATCAGCTCGATACCCTTGTCGAACTGGCCCATGGTCACGTAAGCGTAACCGAGGTTGACCATCGGCTGGCCGGTCTTGGCCGCGCGTGCGCTAGCGTCGCCAGTGGTAATGTTTTTCGCGTCATCGGCGGTGCCTTTGGCGGCCTTGTCGAGCAGCTGCTTCTGCTTGGCCGCGTCGGGGCCCTTGCCCAGTACGCCGGCGGCATAGCCTGCGTCGAGGGTGCTTTTCGCTTCGGCCGAGAAGCCGTCGAGTATCGATATTTCGGCGATGCTGATGTACTCGTCCGCCTTCATGGCCTTGACAACGTTCGACAGCAAGCGCAGTACGTCCTGGCGCAGCGCAGCACGGAAGCCTGGCTTGACCTGGATGCGGCGCACCATGTCTGCCCAGTAGGCTTCGGTCGGATAATAGGCGACCAGCTTTTCGACCACCAGCGCGTAGTCCGTCATGTCCTTGAGCCGGGCATCCACATCGGCCAGCAGCGTCAGGTCGGCGTGCGTGGGAACCTGGTGCGCTGCCTCCGCATCGGCGATCAGCTTTTCGGCTTCGCTCTTGGCATTGGCGAAATCCTGGCTCATGTAGTAGGCCTGGCTCAAGCCGCGATTGCCCTTGTCCGGCGTGGCGCTTTCCTTTTTAGAGCGCTTGAACCATTCGACCGACTTGGCATAGTTCTTCTGCTCGAAATAGGTGGCGCCGAGCGCGTCGATGAATTTGGCCTGGTCGGCCGCAGGCAGGCGGTTGGTGGCGATGATCGCTTCCAGCGCAGGCGTCGTCAGCGCGTCGTTCTTGGTGGCCAGGCCCAGTTCGAGACGGGCGCGGTTGATGATATAGACCTCGAACGGCGTCAGGTTCGGGATGGCGGCGGCGGCCGTGATATCGGCCTGGACGTCGTCATATTTTTTCGCTGCCAGCAGCGGCGCGGCGCGGGCCGGGTCGAGCAGCTTGAACAGTTCCGGGCGGACGGTTTCGGTCGGGGCGGCCGCGGCCGGCTTGTCTTGCGCAAAGGCGCTCGTGAGCAGGGCCGGGGCGGTGTTCAGGCCGAGGGCTGCAGCCAAAATCAGGCTGGTGCGAGCGAGACGAAACTGGGACATGGAGAATCCTTGTAAAGACATTAGGACGGTCGGCCGCGCCAGCGCGGCAGCCCGTCGAACAGTGGGTTGCTATTTCGGTAATGAATAGTGGCCGCATGCGACGCGCGATCCGGACGAAGGGCATATTGTCACACAATCTTTATTCAGGTGCCTTGATTTCCACCGGATTGGTAACCGTATGTAAGAAGGCGGCGCCGCTGGCGTCGAACAGGTGGCCGCGTTGCGCGGGCAACTGCGCCCGTACGCGCATGCCGGCGCGCAGGGGCGCGCCATCGGCCGCCTGGCGCAGCGCCACCAGCGCCGGGTCGCCCTCGATGCTGGCATAGGCCACGTTCTGGTCGCCCAGGTATTCGACATGCCCGACCAGCAGTTCGACCAGGTTGGCACCCTCGGACAGCAAGGGCATGTGCTCGGGGCGGGCGCCTACCGTCACCGGGTCGCCCGCGCTGGCGCGGCTGGCGTCGACCGCCAGCTCGAGCAGCGCGCCGCCGGCCAGGGCGACCTGCGCTGCGCTGCGGCTGGCGCGAACGATCCGCCCGGCCAAAAAATTCATCTTCGGGGCGCCCAGGAAGCCGGCCACGAACAGGTTGGCCGGCTGGTTGTACAGCTGGTGCGGCGTGCCGACCTGTTCGATGCGCCCGCCATTGAAGACGACGATGCGCTGCCCCAGCGTCATCGCCTCGACCTGGTCATGGGTCACGTAGATCATGGTCGAACCGAGCTCGCGGTGCAGGCGCGCCAGTTCGACCCGCATCTGCACGCGCAGGCTGGCGTCCAGGTTCGACAGCGGCTCGTCGAACAGGAACACGGCCGGCTTGCGCACGATCGCGCGGCCAATCGCCACGCGCTGGCGCTGGCCGCCCGAGAGCTCCTTGGGTTTGCGCTGCAGCAGGTCGGTGATCTGCAAGATGGCGGCGGCGCGCGCGACCGCCTGTTCCAGTTCGGCGCCCTTGTGGCCGGCCAGGCGCAGCGCGAAGGCCAGGTTCTCGAACACCGTCATGTGCGGATACAGCGCGTACGACTGGAACACCATGGCCAGCCCGCGCTGGGCCGGCGGGATCGCGTTGGCCAGGCGATCGCCGATATGCAGTTCGCCGGCGCTGATCTGTTCCAGGCCCGCGATCATGCGCAGCAAGGTCGACTTGCCGCAGCCCGACGGGCCGACGAAGACGACGAATTCGCCGTCGCCGATGTCCAGGTCGACCCCGTGGATGACCGGTTTGCCGTCGTCGTAGTGCTTGCGGATGCCCTTGAGGGTGACTTGCGCCATGCCCTAGATCACCGCTGGCTTTTGTTCGGGTGGCAGGCTCGCATCGCGCTCGTGGGCGCTCATCGGAATGATCTGCGACAAAATAGCTGCCGGCACCGACGCCACCAGCACCCAGATGAAGTAGTTCTTGTAGCCGAGCGCGATCTGGATATCGCCGCTGAACCATGTGAACAAGGAGAGGCCAAGCTGCATGATCCCGGTGGAGAATGCGTAGTGCGCTGTCTGGTACTTCCCTGGCGCGACCACTTGCATCATGTAGAGGATCAGGCCGACGAAGCCGAATCCATAGCCGAACATTTCGATACTGAGCGCGGTGCCGATAATGGTCAGGTTGCTCGGCAGGCTGGCAGCGAGATAGTAGAACACCAGGTTCGGCAGGTTCAATGCCAGGATCAGCACCAGGATGGCGCGTTTCAGACCCAGCCACGAGGTGAAATATCCGCCGGCCACGCTGCCGATAATGAACGCGACGGTACCGACGGTGCCGTACACGGCGCCCACTTCGGACGTGGACAGGCCAAGGCCGCCGAGCGCGCGCGCCTCGCGCAAGAACAGCGGACCGATCGACTGGACCTGCGCTTCGCCGGCGCGGAACAGGATGATAAAGATAATTGCGACCAGGATGCCGGGTTTGCGGAAGTAATCGATGATCACTTCTTTCAATGTGTTGGCAATGGCGGCGGCATTGGTGCCGACAGCGAGGGTATTTTTTGCGACCGGCAGCGCCCAGCTGTTATACAAGCCAAGCGTGACCAGCATCGCGGCCAGGATACAGAACACGATGGTCCACGCGGGCACTACGCCCATCGTTTTTTCCAAGTGCCCTGCCAGCAGCAGCAAGCCGCCGGCGGAGATGAAACGCCCGGCATTGAAGAAGGTACCGGTCCAGCCGGCGTAACTGGCTTGACCCTTGGCCGACAGGCTGGCGATATACAGACCGTCGCAGGCGATATCATGGGTAGCCGAGGAAATGGCGACCAGTCCGAGCATCCCGACGCAGGCGGCGATCCAGAATGGGAAGTGCAGTCCCAGCGCCACGCCGGCAAGGCAGGCGGCGCCGATCAGCTGGAACGTCACCACCACCAGCTTTTTGCTGCTGACCAGCTCCAGGAACGGACTCCAGAGCGGCTTGAAGATCCATGCCGACATGATCACGGCGGTCCAGTGGTTGATGTCGTCGTTGGGCACCCCCATGCTCTTGAACATTTGCTTCGCCACGATCGCAACGGCGAAGAACGGTAGGCCCTGGGCGAAGTAGAGGCTCGGTACCCAAGTGAGGGGACTGCGCATTTTTTTTTCGATATCGATCATGGTTATCCTTGTGGCTTATTCAAATCCGGGAACCGGGCATTTTCCTTGCGCTTCCAGGGTGCCGGCCAGCCAGGCATCGACGGCGTCCAGCGCGGGCGCGGCGAAACCGTAGGTGATCAGCGCCGGAGCCTTGATGTCGAGCGCCTGATAAGGGTTCCACAGCGCCAGGTGCAGGTTGGGCGTCCAAGTGGCGCGCGCATTCGGGCCGTAGCGCAGGCGCGAGGTCGAGGCCAGGAACACGAAACGGCCGTCGTCGGGCAGCGCGCTCCAGTCGAACGTTTCCGCGTCGACGTAGGTGACCAGGTCGACTTCGTACAGGCGGCCCAGCGACGTGGCGACCACCGCGGCCGGCACGCCCGCTTCGGAGACGCCGTCGCTGACCACGTCCTGGCGCACCACCAGGCGTACCTTGGCGCCCATGGGCGGGCGTTGCGGATTGCCACGCGCGGTCAGGCAGCGGCGCCAGGCGTGCGCCATCACCAGGCGGTCGGCGCCGTCCTCGGTATAAGTGCGCGGCTGGCACGGATAGGCCGCGGCCAGTGCCGACAGGCGCTGCAGACGGGCGTTCACTTCGTCCATCGGCAGTTCTCCCGAGGCGATCGCGGCGGCAATCGCGGCGATGGTCTCGGCCTGCGTTTGCGGCGTGCCGAGCGCCATCACCATGTCGGCGCCGGCCAGCAGCGCGCGCACTGCGGCAGGCCCGGCGCCATAGCGGCCGGCGATCGCGTGCATGTCCATGCCGTCGGTGATGATCACGCGGCGGTAGTCCCACTCGGCGCGCAGCAGGTCGTGCAGGATACGGCGCGACATCGTGGCCGGGAATTCGGCATCCAGTGCCGGATAGACGATGTGCGCCGTCATCAAGGCAGGGGCGCGGTTGCCGGCCAGGCGGAACGGCTTGAATTCGAAATTCTCCAGTTCCGCCAGCGGCTTGTCGACCGTGGGCAGGTCGCGGTGCGAATCGACGTGGGTGTCGCCGTGGCCGGGGAAATGCTTGACGCAGCAGGCCACGCCTTCCGATTCGCTGCCAGCCATCCAGGCCATTGCCAGTTCGGTGGCGCGCTGCGGGTCGGCGCCGAACGAGCGTTCGGCAATCACCGGATTGTCCGGATTGTTGTTCAGGTCCAGCACCGGCGCGAAATTCCAGTTGAACCCGAGCGCCTTGACCGCGCGCGCCACGGCGGCGCCGACGCTGCTGGCCAGTTCGACGTCGTCGGCCGCGCCCAGGCCCATCGCGGCCGGTGGCGCCGGCACCCAGGTCGAGCGCACCACGGCGCCGCCTTCCTGGTCGATGGCGATCAGCGCGTTTGGGCCCATCACCGCGCGCAGCTCGCCCGTGAGCCGGGTCAGTTGCTCGGCGTTGACCATGTTCTGGCGGAACAGGCAGACCCCGCGCACGCTGTTCGTACGCAGGAAATCGGCGGTGGCCGCATCGAGTTCGGTGCCCGGAAACCGGATCATGATCAATTGACCGGCGAGTTGATTGTGGTTGCTCATTTCACTGCTCCATCCATGCCGCGCATGAAGAATCGTTGGGTAAAAAGGAAGGCCGCCAGGGTCGGCAAGATGGTCAGCACGGTGCCTGCGGCGATCACGCGCGTGCTGCTGCCGAAGGTGCCGCGCAAGTACAGCACGCCCACCGACAGCGGAAATTCATCGGGTTTGCTCATCACGATCGATGGCCAGATATATTCGTTCCAGGCTTCGACCGCGGTCAGGATGCCGACCGTGGCCAGCCACGGCGCAATCAGCGGCAGCATGATCTTGCTGAAGATGATCCATTCGCTGGCGCCGTCCACGCGCGCGGCGTCGACCAGGTCTTGCGGCACTTCGTCGAAGGCCTGCTTGAGCAGCAGGATGGCAACCGCCGTCACCACGTTCGGCAGGATGACGCCGGTGTAGGTGTCGACCAGGCTCAGTTTCGTGACCGTGATGAAGTTGACCAGGAAGTTCACTTCGGACGGCAGCACCAGCGTGGCCAGGATCACGCCGAACACCAGCTTGCGGCCGCGGAACTGCATGCGCGACAGCGGATAGGCCGCCGCCGAACACAGTGTCAATTTCCAGAACACCGTCAGCGCCGCGATCAGCACCGAGTTCTTGAAGAAGGACAGCATCGGGATCGCGCGGAACACGTCGGCGAAATTGACCAGCGACGGCGCTTGCGGCCAGAAAGTGGGCGGGAAGGCGAAGATATTGCCTTCGGTGGACAGCGCGGTGACCAGGGTCCACCAGAACGGGAACACGCACACCACTGCCAGCGTGCACAGGACCAGGTAATGGACGGCCTTGTTCAATGGACTGGCGCGCATCAGCGGTGCCTCGGCTTCAGGTAGCGCAGGCAGGCAAGGGCGATGCCGACGCAGATCAGCGAGACCACCATGCTGGCGGCCAGCGCGCGCGGCAGCTTGAGGTGCTTGAGGCCCTGGTCATAGGCGTAGTACAGCGCAGTGAAGGTCGAATTCATCGGCCCGCCCTGGGTCAGCACGTCCACCTCCTGGTAGGCCTTGAGCGCGGCCAGCACCGACAGGATAGAGCAGACCATGATGGTCGGGCGCAGCATCGGCACCGTGATCTTCCAGAACATCTGCCAGCGGTTGGCGCCGTCCAGCACGGCCGCCTCCTGCATGTCGGCGGGGATCGCCTGCAGCGCCGCCAGGTACATCACCATGTACCAGCCAAGGCCGCGCCACAGCGTGACGAACATGATCGCGAACAGCGCCAGCGCGTCGTTCGACAGCCAGCCGATCGGCGCATTGGCCAGGCGCAGCTGCAGGAACACGTAGTTCAGCGTGCCCTGTTCGTGGAACATGAAGCCCCACATGATGCCGACCACCGACACGGTGGTCACCACCGGCACGTAGAAGGCGGCGCGGAAGTAGCGGATGCCGGGCAGGCGGTTATTGACCAGCACCGCCAGCGCGATCGCGCCGACCTGCACGAATGGCACCATCAGCAGGAACAGCAGCGAATTCTTGAGGCCGGTGACGAACATCTCGTTGTCGAAGATGTAGCGGAAATTGTCCAGCCCGACCCACGAGGTCGGGCGCACCAGGCTGTAGTCGGTGAAGGCGAGGAAAGAGCCGTAGCCGACCGGCCAGAACGAGAACACGGCCAGCAGCAGCAACGCGGGCGCGAGGAACAGCCATGCCTGGAACTGGCGCCGCTTCATCAGTGCAGCCTTTGCGCGGACAATTTTTTGTTCCAGATGGCGGCCGCCTGGTCCAGCGCCGCCTGCACGTCCTGCTTGCCGGTGACGCCCGCTTCGACCGCCTTGACCAGCGAGCGGCGCAACTCGTCATAGTCGTCGATGCCGGCCACGTACAGCGTGCGCGAATGGGCCATCGATGCGGCGCCCGCGGCGACGGCCTTTTCGGCGGCGCCGGCGCCGGGCGCCAGCGCCAGGAAGAAGGGATCGGCCGCCGCCTTGACCGTGGTCGGAAACACGCTGGCCTGTTTGGCAAACGCCAGCTGGTTCGCGTCATTGGTCAGGTACAGCGCAAATTTGCCGACTGCCGGCAGCAGGGCTGGCGCCACGCCCTTTGGCACCGCGAAGTGGATCAGCCAGCCGCCATCGGCGATGCCGGTCGGTCCCAGCGGCGCCGGCGCGACGTCGGTGATCGCATAGATGTCCCTGGCGTCGGCCTGGATGCGTTTCAGCGCGGTGGGGGGGGCCAGCAGCATGCCGAGGCGCCCGCCCTTGTAGGCGTCGATCACGGCCGGGAAGTTATCTTCGGCGAACAGGCTTTCCTTGAGCAGGCCGCCCGCCTTGTAGGTGGCGGCCAGCTTTTGCACCAGCGCGACGTGGGCGGGCGAATTGAATACGGCGCGCCCGTTGGCGATCACCGCCAGGCCCTGCCACATGAACAGGCCGTCGATCTTGGCCAGCGCCGGGGCGATGCCGGCCTTGCCGGTGGCGGCGAAGATCCGGCGCGCGAAGGCGAGCTGCTCGTCGAAGCTGGCCGGGCCGCGCGTCAGCCCCGCGGCCTTGAAGATCTGGCGGTTGTAGGCGACGACGGCCACATTGCTGTACATTGGAAAGCCGTAGGTCTTGCCCTTGAAGTGCAGGTCGTCGAGGGTGCTGGCAATGTAGTTGGGGCGCGCCGCGCCGAGCAGGGCGTCGACCGGCGTGAGCAGGTCGTCGCGCGCATATTCGTCGGCCCACGGCACGTTCAGGTTGACCAGCGCGGGCGGGGTGCCGGCCACGATGCGGGTGACCAGCTTGGTCTGGATCACGTCCCACGGAAAATCGACCCATTCAATCTTCACGCCCGGATTGGCCGCTTCATAGCTGCGCACCACCGACTCGAAATAGGGCGTGAACTTGGGCTTCATGCTGAAGGTCCAGAATTCGATTTTGGCATCGGCGGGAGGCGCAACTGCGGCCGCCGTTGCCGACAAGCCCAGTGCCATCAATGCCGTCAGCAGGTTCTTGATGTTCATCGATGGCGGGCGTGCGCTAGTTGGTCTTGGTGACTTTGCTCAGGTGGCGTGGACGGTCGGGGTCCATGCCGCGCGCTTTCGACAGGTGGGCCGCCATGATGTAGAAGGCCTGCACGGCGACGATTGGATCGAGGTCGGGCGTGGCGGCGACCGGCAAGGTCAGGTCGCGCTCGGCCACGTCGCTCGGTGCGGCCAGGATCACCTTCGCGCCGCGGGTGCGCATTTCGGCGGCCAGCTGCAGCACGCTGGCCTGGGTCGGTCCGCGGGTGGCGAAAATGAGCAGCGGGTAGCCGTCCTCGATCAGCGCCATCGGGCCGTGCTTGATCTCGGCGCCGCTGAACGCTTCGGCCTGCAGCGCCGAGGTTTCCTTGAGCTTGAGCGCGGACTCGAGCGCGATCGGAAAACTGATGCCGCGTCCGACCACCATGATGTTGCGGGCCGGGGCCAGCACGTCGAGCGCGCTGGTCCAGTCGACTTCGGTGGCGCGGCGCAGGGCATCGGGCAGCGCGTCGAGGCCATTCAGCAGTTCCGGGTCGTTCTGCCACTGCGCGACCAGGCGCGCGCCGGCTACCAGGCTGGTGATGAAGCTTTTGGTCGCGGCCACGCTGAGCTCTTTGCCGGCGTGCAGCGGCATCGCCCATTCGGCGGCCTTGGCCAGCGGCGAATCGATGTCGTTGACCAGCGCGATCGTGGTCGCCTCGCCGTCGCGGAAATAGCGGATCGGATCGACCACGTCCGGGCTCTGGCCCGATTGCGAAATGGCGATGGCGAGTGTGTCGCGCGTTTCGATCGGAGCGCGGTTGAGCGTGATCAGCGACATCGGCAGCGATGCCACTACCCGGCCCATGCGCGCCATGATCAGATAGGCGCAGTAGTTGGCCGCGTGGTCCGAGCTGCCGCGCGCGATGGTCAGCGCGGTGTCGAAATTGGTCGACCTCAATTTGCGGCCAAGCTCCGCGTAGCGTTCGACGTCGCTCGACAATTGCAGGGCGACGCAGTCCGCGGCGGATATGGCTTCTTTAAGCATCATTGAGGTCACACATTTCTCCTTCTATATAAACAGCTTTGATATTCAGATCGCGGTCGAGGACCACCATGTCGGCAAAGGTGCCCGGCGCCAGGCGTCCGCGCTCGGTTTCGCCGAGGTAGTCGGCGGCGTAGGTCGACACGCGGCGCGATGCGTCGGCCAGGTCGAGCCCGAGGCCGACCAGGTTGCGCAGCGCCTGGTCCATGGTCAGTGTGCTGCCGGCCAGGGTGCCGTCCGGCAGGCGCACGCCGCCCATGCATTTCTGCACGCGGTGGCGGCCCAGCATGTAGTCGCCGTCGGGCATGCCGGTGGCGGCAGTCGAATCGGTCACGCAGTACAGGTGCGGTATCGCGCGCAGGGCGACCTTGATCGCGCCCGGATGCACGTGCAGCAGGTCGGGAATCAATTCGGCGTACTGCGCATGCGCCAGCGCGGCGCCGACCATGCCCGGTTCGCGGTGGTGCAGGCCGCTCATCGCGTTGAACAAATGGGTGAAGCCGGCGGCGCCGTGTTCGAGCGCGGCCACGCCGTCTTCGTAGGAGCCGAGCGTGTGGCCGATCTGGACCCGGATGCCGGCGTCGGTCATTTCGCGCACCAGGCGCAGGTGGCCGGCGATTTCCGGCGCGACCGTGATCAGGCGCAGCGGCGCATGCACGCCGAACTGCAGCACTTCGGCCAGGGTGGCGGCGCGCGCGTAATTCGGTTGCGCTCCTAGCTTGCCGGAGTTGATATACGGTCCTTCCAGGTGCACGCCGAGCACGCGCGCTGCGCCGGGGCGGCGCGCCGCGCAGGCCGCGCCGATGGCTTTCAGGGCCGCCGTGATCTCGTGCGGCGGCGCCGTCATCGTCGTGGCCAGCAGGCTGGTGGTGCCGTGCTTGGCATGCATGGCCGCGATCACCTGCGGGGCGTCGCCGCCTTCCATGATGTCCTTGCCGCCGCCACCGTGCACGTGCAGGTCGATGAAGCCGGGGATGATGTAGTCATCGCCGTTGGCGGACGGATCGACCGCGTCGCCGTCGATGCTGGTCACCCGGTCGCCGTAGCTGATGCTGCCGCTGATCCAGCCGCCGGGGGTAAGGATATTGCCTTTGATTGGCTCGCTCATCTGCGCGACTCCGCTACGAATTCATAATAGTCACTGCGGCAAAACGAGTGGGTCAATTCCACCGCCGCGCCGCTTTCAAGGTAACTGACGCGGGTAATATGCAGCATCGCTGCTCCCGGCGGCAGGCCGGCAAGGCGCGCCTGTTCGGCGCTCGCATTGACGGCGCGTATGTGCTGCAGCGCGCGCATCGGAATGGCGCCGCGCGCTTCAAGATAGCCGTACAGCGAATCGGTCACGCTGTTCGGGTCGGGCATGTGGACGGCCGGGATGGTGGTCGTTTCGATCGCCATCACCACATCGTCGGCCGTGCGCAGGCGCTTCAGGCGCACCACCGGCATGTTGGGCGAGAGCCCGAGCGAGAGCAGCTCGAGCGGCGCGGCGATGCCGATTTCGCGCTCCAGCCAGCGCGAGCCTGCGGTGAAGCCGCGCTGGCTCAGTTCTTCGGAAAAGCTGGTCAGGCGCGACAGCGGCTGCTCGAGCTTGGGCGTGATGTAGGTGCCGGAGCCGCGCCGGCGCGTCAGCATGCCGCGCTCGCACAGCATGTCGATCGCCTTGCGCGCGGTCACGCGCGAGATGTCGAGCATGTCCGACAACATGCGTTCGGACGGCAGCGCCTCGTTGGCGCGCCAGTCGCCGCTGGTAATGCCCGACGAGAGCTTGTTCGCCAGCTGCATGTACAGGGGCGTGACGCTTTCGGCATCCGGCTTGAAGTCACTGAGCTGCGACAGCATGGTCATGCTCCCTTGATGTGTAATGCGATCATGCGCAGCGCGCCGCTGGCGGCGTCGCCAAACGGCGGCACGCTGCGGGCCAGCAGTGCGGGCGGCAGGTAGGCCCGCAGCGGCGCGCCAAGGCCGCCGCACAGCGCCAGCGGCAAGCTGCCGGACGGGTCGAGCGCCTGCGCGATGCCGGCCACTTCGAGCGCGGCGTCGGCCAGGAAGCCATGCGCGGTGCTGTCGCTGGCCGCGTGCGCGACGACGATCGGCGCCAGCGATGCGTAGCTGGTCTGGGTGGCGCTGGCCAGCCAGACCTGGATCGCATCGCGCGCGCCGCCGCAGGCCGCAATGAGCTCCTGCGCGAATGCGCTGGACGGCTTGCGCCCGTCGATCACTTGCTGAATATGGTTGACCGCGCGCAGGCCGATCCAGCCGCCGCTCGCTTCGTCGCCGGACGGGAAGCCCCAGCCGCCCACTTCGCGCCGTGTGCCATCGGCCAGCAGGGCTTCGCCCACGCTGCCGGTGCCGATGGCGACGATGATGCCGGGATTGCCGTGGTGCGCGCCCATCAGCGTGGTGAAGCCGTCGTTCTCGAGGCGCAGCGCGGCGTAGCCGGGATTGGCCTGCTCGAAGCTGGCGGCCCACTGCTTGTTGTGGACCCCGGCCAGGCCCAGGCCGATGGCGACGCTGGCGTTGATCGGCCGGTGCGCGCCGATGCTGGCAAAGGCATGCGCGACGGCGTCGTCGATCGAGGTCCATGCCGGCGCGATGCCGTGCGCGAGGCCGGAAGGTCCGCTGCGGCCCTGCGCCAGTTCGGTGCCGTCGGGAAGGGCGAGGCGCACGCGGGTGCCGGTTCCACCGCCGTCGACACCGATGAGATATTCGATCATGTTTGCTTTTCAGGGTTCTGAACTACAGGAGTGAGGGCACTATATGGTTGGCAAACCAGCTTGTCAACAGGTATTTAAGTGGTATTACAAATTCGTGAATTGGCATTGCGACGTGGTCGCTGGTTTTGTGTTCAAGCCATTGAATTAAAAGGATATTTTAATTTATGAAAATGGTATTCAATGGTGAGTGGTTTAGTGCCAATTTGGTATGGACTAGAAGCGGTTCCAGCCCGCTGGCGGGCCTGGTCGGGCAGGCGAAAAAAAACCGCCCGGCGTTGCACCGGGCGGCTTGCAGTGCACGGCTTACCTGGCGCTGCGCGCGCCGCGGTTGAAGCGCGCCGCGCCGATCCTGGCGCCGCCCGGTCCATCGACCGCCACGTCGCTGTGCGCGCCCACTGCCAGCTCGTGCGCGTCGAGACTGCCCGAGCCATGCAGCGTCGCCTTGATGCTGTCGACCGTGCCGCTGAGGTGAGCGTCGCCGGGACCGCGCATGTCCAGCGTCAGGCTTTTGGCGGCCAGCGCGGCATGCAATTCGCCCGAGCCGCTCATGTTCGCATCGAGCGCGCCGGCCACCGTGGCCAGGCGCATGTCGCCCGGACCGCTGCTGCGCAGGACGGCATTGGTGACGTTCAGGCGGCGCCCATCGAGGTCGCCCGAGCCCGACACTTCGGCGTTCAGCGCGCCGATCGCGCCGTCGAGTTTGACGATGCCGGGCCCGGTCAGCTGGATGCGCGATTTCTGCGCGGTCAGGCCATGCACATCAAGGTCGCCCGAGCCGTGCACTTCGGCGTCGAAGGCCTTGATCTTGCCGCTCACGCAGCCGTTGCCCGGTCCTTGCAGCACGGCGCTGGCCGCTTCGACCGCCATGTCGCAGCCGGCGAAGTCGCCCGAGCCGGTCACTTCCAGCGTCAGTTCGCGGCTGCTGCCGGCCAGCGTCACGTTGCCCGGGCCGTGCATGCGCGCGCTGACTTTGAATGCCTGCAGGCCGCTGGCGCGCAAGTCGCCCGAGCCGCTGGCGTCGATCTTGAACTCGCCGCCGATGCCGGCCATGCTGACGTCGCCGGGACCGGACATGGTCAGGCGCACATTGGTGGCGCCCAGTTTGTCGAGGCGCAGGTCGCCGCTGCCGCTGCTGCCGACCTTCAGTTCGCGCACCGTGCCGGCCGCCCGCAGGTCGCCCGGTCCGTCGGCCTGGATGCTGAACTGGTCGGCGCTGAGCTGCTCCAGTTCGACGTTGCCGCTGCCCGCCATTTTCAGGCCCTTGAGCAGCGGCGCCATGATGGCGATCGTCACCGGTTCGGTGCGGCGGCCGAAATGAAAGCCGAACGTGAAATGGCTGCGGGTGCGCACGATCAGGGTATCGCCGCTGATCCGCGTTTCGATCTCGGCCAGCTTGTCCTTGGGACCGGTCAAGCCGAGCGCCTGCGTGCCCGCGGCCTTGATGACGACATGATAGGGGCCGTCGAGCTGGATGTTGCTGAAGGCGCCCACCTGGCGCTGTTCGGACACGATATCGCTGGCGCTGGCGGCAAAGCTGGCGTGCGCGGCGCACAGGCCGATGGCAAGCGCGGCGGCGAGGGTGCTTGGTGTGAGGTTTGTTTTCATGGCGTCTCGGGAAGGCTTGCACGGTACAAGCTGAGCATGAACGATAGGGCAAAGGCGCGCGCCGGGTTCGCGGTAAACGACAAAGCGGGCAAAATCGGGCCCCAAATGAAGAAACGGCGGTGTAAACGACAAAAAGCGCTCGCGGCGCTTTTTGAAGGGAAACGGATGCTGGCTTACTTGTTGAAGAAGTCGAACTGGCTCGCTTCCGACGAACGGTGCTGGCCGGCGGCCGCTTCGGCTTCGGCGCGCACCTGGGCGCGGGTCGGGCTGGCCGACTTGTTGACCAGCAAGGCTGGCACGTTCAGGCTCTTGGCAGCGGCGCTGACCTGGGCTGCTGCGGCGGCAGCAGCGGCGGCGGTGGCGGCAGCGCTGCTGGCGGTGGCGTTGGCGGCTGGCACATCAGCGGCGAAGGCGCTGCCTGCAAAGGCGATGGCGGCGATGGCGGCAAACAGTTTCGATGCATTCATGGTGGTTCTCCTGGTAGTAAGTGAGCGCCGCATGGGTACTGCGGCGGTGACAGGCTTTGTTGCCCATCCATGAAACGAAGTTTATACCTTGCGCGCGCCGCAATAAAGGTGATTGCAAGCAATGGCTTGTTGCGAAAATCGGGATAATACGCCGAGACGTCAACGGAAAAAGCGCCTTGGGCCGCATTTGCATGCGGCGCAAGGCGCCTTTGGATTGCCGGCAGCGGCTTAGTTCTTCAACCAGTCGAATTGGCTCGCTTCGGTCGCACGGTAGTTCTTGACCGCTTCGACCGCTTCGGCGCGCACCTGGGCGCGGGTCGGGCCGGCTGTCTTGTCGACCAGTACGGCTGGCACGTTCAGGCTCTTGGCGGCCACGCTGACCTGGGCTGCGGCGGCAGCGGCGCTGGTAGCGGCTGCATTGGCAGCAGGCAAGTCGGCGGCGAAAGCGGAACCGGCGAAAACAACAGCGGCAACAGCGGCGAACAATTTCGATGCATTCATGGTATTTCTCCTGGTGGCAGATTAAGCGTCGCTGTCAACTTGCGGCGGTGATAAGCGCGTTTGCTTATCCATGAAACGAAGTCTATACGTTGCGCGTTCCGCAAAAAAGGCGAATAATCGCAATGGACTATTGCTGAAAACGGAAGAATAGGACGGATATGGACAGACTTCAATCGATGCGCGTGTTCGCCAAGGTGGTCGAGCACGGCAGTTTTGCCCGCGCCGCGACGGCGCTCGACATGTCGAACACGGTGGTCACGCGCAACCTTGCCGACCTCGAGGCGCACCTGGGCACGCGCCTGCTGAACCGCACCACGCGCAAGCTGTCGCTGACCGAGACCGGCCAGCAATACCTGGACCGGGTCCAGCAAATCCTGAGCGACATCGACGACGCCGACGCGGCCGCCGCGTCGTCGTCGCGCAAGGCGAGCGGCACGCTGCGCATTTATTGCCAGACCAGTTTCGGCCAGTCGCAGCTGGCGCAGCTGCTGCCACTGTATGCGGAAGCAATGCCGGACGTGGTGCTGGACGTGACGCTGGCCGACCACGTGGTCGACCTGGTCGAGGAGGGCTTCGACGCCGGCATCCTGCTGGGCCTGCAGAAATTCGACGCCACCATGATCGCGCGCCGGCTCGCGCTGTCGACGCTGGTGCTGTGCGCCTCGCCCGATTACATCCGGCGCAACGGCGCGCCGGGCACGCCGTACGAGGTGTCGGAGCACAAATGCCTCAATTTCGCGTTCGAGCAGCTGCGCCACAGCTGGCCGCTGACCTTCGATGGCCAGAAGGGCGATATCCCGATCACCAGCCGCATGGTGTCGAACAACGGCGTGGTGCTGCGCCACGCGGCGCTGGCCGGCATGGGCATCATGGTGCGCTCGTCGTTCACGCTGGAGGACGATTTCAGCAGCGGTCGCCTGGTGCAGCTGCTCAAGGGCCACCACCTGGGCACGATGCCGATCAACCTGGTCTATCCGAGCCGGCGCCTGATGTCGTGCAAGGTGCGCACCTTCGTCGACTTCATGAGCGCGCAGTTCCCCCGTCCGGAGAGCGATCCCTGGCTGGACCTGGTGTGACGCGTTTCTTTCGCGCCACAACGTGCATATTTCCCGATGAGCAGGACGCGCGCTGTGATATATTTCTATTTGGAACTTTGTGGTGCCAGAATGGCATGAGAAAACTGCCTGCTGCTTCCAAGGAACACAACAACAACAAGTTTCACGAGCCTTGCGGCTCATCTCGAAAGCCCGCTACTGCGGGCTTTTTTTCATGGGGGCGCATTTTCGCGAAATGATGCGGTTAATGTCGGCAAGATGGCATAATGTGCCAGAGTTTTCAGTTACAGCCCCTACAGGAGTTCACCATGAGCAAAGCACAAGACAGTAAAAAAGAAACCAAAAAAGAGCCGGCCAAGACCACCAAGGAAAAGAAAGAAGCCAAGAAGGTCAAGAAGGACGCGCGCAAGTAAAGCGAAGGCGCCAGCGGGAGGGCCAATGCGCAGTGCAGGCGGGACGGGCAAGCTGTTTTCCGGTAATGCATCCGGGCTGTCGCGCTGCGCCTGCGCCATGGCCGCGCTGTGCCTGGCGGGCGCCGCAGCGGCGGCGCCGTCGACCTTCGGTCCCGTCATCGGCAGCGCGCTGCTGTGCCGCAGCCACCTCGACAACGCCTATTTTTACTCCTACCTGTCGACCGCTTTCGGTCCGTCCTACAAGCACGAGGGCGGCGCCTACTGGTTCAAGGCCGACGGCAATCTGTGGGGCGCGCCGGTCACCGACATCATGCTCAGCGACGACACCACCGACCTGGTGTTCGTGGGCGCGGTGAGCGAACTGGCGCCGGACAAGCTCGATGAAGCCATCCGCGGCGCCGTCGGCGTGCGCCACGACGCGACGGACGCGTCGGCCTACCCGATGCGCAGGTCGCTCCCGGGCAGCCGGATCGTCTACTTCAAAGAGAAGTCCAAGATCTACTGCGCTCAATACAAGCCGCTGCCGACACTGCGCTGATGCGCCAGTGATGCCATTCCAGGGAATCCATGTACACGCAATACTTCAGCCTGAAGCAGTCACCGTTTTCCATCGCCCCCGACCCGCGCTACCTGTTCATGAGCGAACGCCATCGCGAAGCGCTGGCGCACCTGCTGTACGGGATCGGCAGCGGCGGCGGCTTCGTGCTGCTGACCGGCGAAATCGGCGCCGGCAAGACCACCGTGTGCCGCTGCTTCATCGAGCAGATTCCGGCGAACTGCCAGCTGGCCTACATCTTCAATCCCAAGCTGTCGGTCGAGGAGCTGCTGCTGTCGATCTGCGATGAATTCCGCATCGCGCTGCTGGCGCCCGGCCCCGGGCCGGTCAGCGTGAAAAGCTATGTCGACGCGATCAACATCCACCTGCTGGCCAGCCACGCGGGCGGCAAGAACAATGTGCTGATCATCGACGAGGCGCAGAACCTGTCGGCCGACGTGCTCGAACAACTGCGCCTGCTGACCAACCTGGAAACGAACGAACGCAAGCTGCTGCAGATCATCCTGATCGGCCAGCCGGAGCTGCGCACCATGCTGGCCCGGCCCGAACTGGAGCAGCTGGCCCAGCGCGTGATCGCGCGCTACCATCTGGGTTCCCTGTCGGAGCACGAAACCGGCAGCTATATCGCCCATCGCCTGCACGTGGCCGGCGCGGGCGCCGCCGTGGCGCCGTTCCCGCGCAAGCTGATCGGCCGCATTCACCAGCTGACACACGGCATTCCGCGCCGGATCAACCTGCTGTGCGACCGCGCGCTGCTGGGCGCCTATGTCGAGAACAGCCCGCAGGTGACGCGCACCATCCTGCGCCGCGCGGCCGACGAAGTGTTTGCCGAAAACCCCGGCGGCACGGTCAGGAAATCGCGCTTTCCGCTGCTGATCGTGGCAGTGCTGGCCGGCGTCGCCGTCAGCGCCGCTGCCGCCTGGCGCCTGATCCCGGCGCACAGCACGCCGGCCGCGGTCGTGGCCAAGGCCGCGGGCAAGGCCGCGCCGCCGCCAGCCGCGCCCGTGCCAAGCGCCGTGCCGCTCGCGCACAGCGACGAACAAGGGGCGCTGCGCGAACTGGCCGACCTGTGGGGCAGCGCGCTGCCCGCAGGCGACACCTGCGCGGTGGGCCTGCGCCACGGCCTGCGCTGCCACCAGGGCAAGGGCGGCCTGTACGAGCTGCGCCTGCTGGACCGACCGGCGATCCTGACCTTGCGCGACGGCGCCAGCGTCAGTTATGCGGTGCTCACGGCGATGGACGACAGCCGCGTCACGCTGCGCCTGAACGGCAAGAGCCAGACGCTCGGCGTGGCGGCGCTGGCTGCACGTTTCGACGGCGCCTTCACCACGTTCTGGAAGATGCCGCGCTTTTACCGCGACCAGATCAGCAGCGGCGAACAGGGGCCAGACGTCGACTGGATCGCCGCCCGGCTGGCCCAGCTGAACGGCCTGGCCGCGCCGGCCGACGACCTGCCGCTGAGCGCCGCCATGCGCGAGCATCTGCGCCGTTTCCAGGCGCAGCAAAACCTGAAAGCGGACGGCGTCGCCGGTCCGCGCACCTTCATGCGCCTGAACCAGTTGACGGGCGTGCAAGAGCCGCGCCTGTTGGCCGCGAAGACGGGAAAACAATAATATGTCGTACATCCTCGAAGCCCTGAAAAAAGCCCAGGCCGAGCGCCAACTGAGCAGCGCGCCGACCATCCACGCCTTGCCGATCCAGGCTGCCCCGGCGCACGCGGCCAGCGACACGCGCTTGCCCCTGTGGATAGCGCTCGGCGCCGCCATGCTGCTGGCAGCCGGCGCCGCCGTCATGTGGTGGCGCTCGACGCCACCGACGCCACCGGCGCCGGTCGTGCAGACGGTGGCGGTGGCGCCTGCGCCGCCCGTGCAGCCGGCGCTGGTGCCTGCAGTGCCTATGCCGGCGCCAGCGCCGCTGCCGATGGCGGCCGCGCCGCAGCCAGCGGCCGTGCAGGCCAGGCCCGTGGCGGCAAACAAACCGCCGGCGCCGCTGCCGCGCGCGCTGCCGGCGCCGGCCGCGCCGCCCGTGGTCGCCAGCAAGCCGGCTCCGGTCGCCGAGCCGGCCCCCGTGGTGGCGTCGGCCGAGGACAGCTTGCCCTTCGCGCGCGACTTGCCCGAACCGCTGCGGCGCGACTTGCCCCAGGTGGTCTTCGGCGGCTACATGTATTCGCGCAATCCGGCCGACCGACTGCTCCTGATCGACAAGGTGCTGCGCCACGAAGGCGAGGAAGTGGCGCCCGGCCTGATCCTCGAAAAGCTGCTGCCCAAAGCGGCCGTGATGAACTTCCGCGGCACCCGCTATCGGGTCGGGTACTAAGGTGGACGCGATCCACAACGTCCTCGGCGTGGTCGGCTGGTCCGGCAGCGGCAAGACCACGCTGCTCGAATACCTGGTGGCGCGCCTGTCCGAGCGCGGCCTGCGCGTCAATGTGGTCAAGCACAGCCATCATGACATCCTGCTCGAGCCGCCCCACAAGGATAGTGCCCGCCTGCGCATGGCCGGCGCGGCCGAAGTGATGATCGCCTCGCCGTTCCGGGTGGCGGTGATGCGCGAACTGCGCGGCGAAGCCGAACCGTCGCTGGCCGGCCACCTGGCGCGCCTGTCGCCGGCCGACCTGACCCTGGTCGAAGGCTACAAGTGGGAGAGCATGCCGAAACTGGAGGTGCACCGGCCCGCGCTCGGCCAGCCGGCCCTGTACCCGAACGATCCGCATATCGTGGCGGTGGCCTCGGATGCGGCGCGGCCCGAGGGGATCGATGCGCAGCTGGCCTGGCTCGACCTGAATCGCCCGGCCGACGTACTGGCCTGGCTGAATGTGCGGCTGCCTGAAAATAAATCCTAAAGTTCTTATAAATACTGCCGTAAATCAGGGATAGGCCTACTTACGGAGAACGAAATGGATATCAAACCTTCAAGCAGTGTTGCAGAGACCAGCAACAATCAGGAGATCGGCTTCGCCGTCCAGAAAAAAGCTGAAGACATCCAGCAGTCGACCGCGGCCCAGCTGATCGATTCGGTCAAATCGCCTGCCACCATCCAGAATTTGCCGTCCCACCTCGGCAATACGATCAATACCACCGCCTGATTCGGCGCGCGGCACCGGGGTCGAAGTCTGACCCGCGGCGTCGGCGCGTCAAGCGCTGCCCGGCCACCTCCCTCAAGCGGAGGCGCCGGGTTTTTTTTCGTCCGCACGAAAAAAATGTGTAAGGTAGCAGCATGGCGCGGCGACAATACATCAGTTGCCCAGTGCACGGTAATTTGAATCCACCCACAATCACTCCAGGAGAACACCATGAACAAACGTCAAGCCCTTATCGCCGCAGCCCTCGCCGGCGTGTGCGCCGTCAACGCCGGCAGCGCGTTCGCCGCCGACGCCAAGCCGACCACGGAAAAATGCTACGGCGTGGCCAAGGCCGGCCAGAACGATTGCGCCGCGCCGAACGGTTCGCATTCGTGTGCCGGCCAGGCCAAGGTCGACATGGATGCACACGAGTGGAAAAAAGTCGCCAAGGGCACCTGCGAAAAAATCGGCGGCAAACTGGCCGCAGCCAAGTAAGCAAGGCGAAGGCGGCATCGTGCCAATATCGACGAACGCCCGCGTGGACCCGCACTGCCAGGTTGGTATTGGCTTGCGGGCGCCGCACTACCGCCAGTTCCTGGAGCAGCGCCCCAGGGTCGACTGGCTGGAAGTCCATACCGAGAATTTCATCGGCCAGTCGGGTTTCGACTGGCATGTGCTGCAGCAGCTGCGGCGCGACTATCCTTTCAGCCTGCATGGCGTGGGGCTGGGCCTGGGTTCGGCGCGCGGTTTCTCCGACGCCCACCTGGAACGCGTGTGCGCGCTGGTCGAGCGGGTCGAGCCGATGCTGGTGTCCGAACACCTGTGCTGGGGCGCGGTGCAGGACCGCCAGCTGAATGACCTGCTGCCGCTGGTGCTGGACCAGGCGGCGCTCGACTTGCTGTGCCAGCGGGTCGGGCGCGTGCAGGAACGCCTGGGGCGCCAGATATTGCTGGAAAACGTATCGACCTATGTGCGCTTTCGCGCCGATGCAATGAGCGAAGCCGAATTCATGGCCGTGCTGGCGCGGCGCACCGGCTGCGCGCTGCTGCTCGACGTGAACAACCTGTACGTCAACCAATGCAACCATGGCGAAGATGCGCTTGCCGCGATCGGCGCGATTGCGCCCGGCAGCGTGGGCGAGATCCACCTGGCGGGGCATTTGGTGACGCCGGCGGCGGTGATCGACCACCACGGCGCGACGGTCGCACCCGCAGTGTGGGCGCTGTATCAAGCCGCGCTGGCGCGCTTTGGCGGCGTGCCGACCCTGATCGAGTGGGATACCGACGTGCCGGCGCTCGACGTGCTGCTGGGGGAGGCGGCCAAGGCGCGCGCCCTGGCGCAGGACGCAGCGCCGCATCGCGCGCCGCGCTCCTTGCATCAGGCGCCGTGCGCAGCGGCGGGCGGCGATCCGGCCGCATTACAGGCGGCGTTTTCCGAAGCGCTGTTCGACCCTGCCAGCGAAGAAAAGATCCTCGGCCAGGTCAGCGGCGGCAGTGCGCGCTTCAGCCTTTACCGCGGCAACTTGACCGGGACCTGGGACAAGGTGCTGTCGGCCGCGTTTCCGGTGATCCGCCAGCTGGTCGGCGACGATTTCTTCAGCGCGCTGACGCGGGCCTACGGCATGGCCCACCCGTCGGACAGCCCCGACCTGAACCAGTTCGGCGCCGGTTTCGGATACTTCCTGGCCGGCTTCGAACACGTGGCCGACTTTCCCTACCTGCCCGACATGGCGCGCCTCGAATGGGCGCTGCAGCGCGCCTATTACGCGCCCGACGGCGCGGCGCTGGGCGCCGACGCCTTCAGCGCGCTGGCGCCCGAGGACTTCGAGCGCGCCTGTTTTGCGCTGCATCCGGCGGCCAGCCTGTTCCAGTCCGCGTGGGCGGTCGTGCCGCTGTGGCTGGCGCACCAGCCGGGCGGCGCGCCGTTCCCGGACGACATGGCCGTCCCCTGTGCGGCTGCGATCGCGCGCCCGCGCTGGAAGACCGAGATTGCGCCGCTGGACGCGGCCCACTACCGCGCGCTGGCCAGCCTGGCCAGCGGCGCCAGCATGGGCGCGGCGCTCGACGCCGCCTTTGACCTCGACGAGGAATTCGACCTCGCCGCCACCCTGCGGCAATGGCTGGACCTTGGCCTGCTTGCCGCAGCCACCAACACCACAGAAGAACTGACATGAAAACCCTACTCGGCCTGTATCGCACCACCTTCCGTTTCGACGCGCTGCTCAGCGAGTGGGGCGGCTCGCTGTTGAACCTGGGATTGCGGCTGTACGTCGGCTCGGTCTTTTTCCGGTCCGGCCTGACCAAGATCCGCGACTGGGACAGCACGCTGCAGCTGTTCACCGACGAATATCACACGCCCTTGCTGTCGCCGGAAGTGGCCGCGGTGCTGGGTGCCACCGGCGAGCTGGCCTTGCCTTTGCTGCTGTTCGTCGGCTTGCTGTCGCGCCCGGCCGCGCTGGGCCTGTTCATGGTCAACCTGATGGCGGTAATTTCCTACCCGCAGCTGTGGAGCTTCGAATGCCCGGCCGCGATCAACGACCATAAATACTGGGGCATCATGCTGCTGGTGCTGGTGGTGTTCGGGCCGGGCCGCATTGCGCTCGATGCGCTGGCCGGCGGGCGGCGCCCGGGCGGCGCCGTCGATCGCTGATCTTACTGGAACGCGCGCAGGATGCGCTCTTCGCCGCTGAGGCTGGCCGCGCCGTCGCCGGCGTTGGCCGCTTCGATGATACGGCCCAGTTTCGCGTCTTCGAAGCGGGCCAGTTCTTCGGTGGCCGCGCCGAGCGCCATGGCCAGCTTGGCGCGCGCATTCTGGTACAGCGCGCTGGTGTATTGATCGGTGTTCTTGAGCAGTTCTTCGGCGTTTTCGATAACCAGGCGCAGGTCGCCGATCAGCCGTTCCTGGGTTTGCGGGTCTTGTTCCGAGCTATTCATGGCGGCTACCTTCAACCGGTTGGTGAGAACTTATAATATAAACAAGCAAAAAAATCCGTGTTTGTCTCGGCGCAAAAAAAGCAGCCCAGCCGTTCTCGTCTCTCTCAGCTTATTCTATTATTGCCCGAAGGCAAGTTCTATTTCCTAGCCCTGAACGGTAATCCGCACCTCGCCCACGCTCACGATTTGTCCGGCGCGGATCTTGGCGGTCTTGCGCAATTCTTTTTTGCCATCAACTTTGACGACACCACTGGCGACCATGTTCTTGCCGGCGCCGCCGCTGTCGCACAATCCTGACAGCTTGAGCAATTGGTTCAGCTCGACGAATTCGCCGGCGAGGTCGAAGTTTATGTTTGGCATTTTATTCCTGGATGGCTTGTTGAGTCGCTCAATTGCGCAGTTTACAACAGCGCGGCGCAAAATCGAAGCGGCGCTACGCTAGTGGCAGCGTGAACCTGGCGGCGGCACGCGGGTAGCAACGGGGCGCCAAACGGCTCAGATCGCCGGCGGCGCGCGGATAATCAGCCGCGCCGACGACGATGTGGCCGCTGACAAAGATCAGCAGCACGGCGTCCTGATGATCGCGCACGCGCGAGTGCGCGTCGGCATTCCAGTCAAAGCCGAGCAGGGCGCCCGCATCCTTGCTCGACGCATACGGGCCGAGCACGCACACGCGCTGCCACGCCTGTGGCACCGATTTTGGAAGATTGACGATTTTCATGCCGGAAGCCAGATAATCGCGTTCGATCGCATCGGTCAGGCGATGGGTGCGCGCATAAATGACGACCAACAGGATGATCGCCGCCAGCACGATCAAATAGCTCCTGCGGATCAGCCAGCCGCTCACTGGCCGGGCCGGGTCATCGCCAGCGGGTCTATCCAATCGTTAAACTGCGGCTCCGTCACATAGCCGAGCGCCAGCGCCGCCTGCTTGAGCGTACTGCCTTCATGCTGGGCCTTCTTGGCGATGCTGGCCGCCTTGTCGTAGCCGATATGCGGCGTCAGCGCGGTCACCAGCATCAGCGAGCGCTCCATCAGTTCGCCGATGCGCTGGCGGTTCGGCTCGATGCCGCTGGCGCAGTGCTGGTCGAAGGAATGCATGCCATCGGTGAGCAGGCGCGCGCTTTGCAGGAAGTTGTGCGCGATCATCGGCTTGAACACGTTCAGTTCGAAATTGCCCGACGCGCCGCCCATGGTGATGGCCACGTCGTTGCCGAATACCTGGCAGCACAACATGGTCAGCGCCTCGCACTGGGTCGGATTGACCTTGCCCGGCATGATGGAACTGCCCGGTTCGTTTTCGGGGATCGCGATTTCGCCCAGGCCCGAACGCGGGCCGGACGCCATCCAGCGCACGTCGTTGGCGATCTTGTTCAGGGCCGTGGCCAGCGTCTTGAGCGCGCCGTGTGCGCCGACCAGCGCGTCATGGCCGGCCAGCGCGGCGAACTTGTTGGGCGCGCTCTTGAATGCCAGGCCCGTGCGCGAGCCGAGTTCGGCCGCAATGCGTGCGGCGAAATCGGGATGCGCGTTCAGGCCGGTGCCGACCGCGGTGCCACCGGCGGCCAGTTGCAGCAGGCCGGGCAGGGCATGCCGGATCGCTTGCTCGGAATACTCGAGCTGCGCCACGTAGCCGGAAAACTCCTGCCCCAGCGTCAGCGGCGTGGCGTCCTGCAGGTGGGTGCGGCCGATCTTGACGATGTCGGCAAAATCGCGCGTCTTGATGGTCAGCGTGGCGCGCAGCTTGGACAGCGCCGGCAGCAGCTTGTGCATGACGGCCGCGGCCGCGGCGACGTGCATCGCGGTCGGAAACATATCGTTGGACGACTGGCCCAGGTTGACGTCATCGTTGGGGTGCAGCAAACGGCCTTCGCCGCGCGCGCCGCCCAGCAGCTCGGAGCCACGGTTGGCCAGCACTTCGTTCATGTTCATATTGCTTTGGGTGCCGGAACCGGTCTGCCACACGGCCAGCGGAAACTCGTCCGGAAAACGGCCGTCGAGCACTTCGTCGGCAGCCTTGATGATGGCCTCGGCCTTGTCCGTCGGCAGCAGGCCGAGCGAGCGGTTGACGGCGGCCGCGGCGCGCTTGACCTGGGCCAGCGCGGCGACCAGTTCGGGCGCCATGCGCTCGCTCGAGATGGCGAAAAACTGAAGCGAGCGCTGGGTCTGCGCGCCCCACAAATGCTTGGCCGGCACGTCGATGGGGCCGAAACTGTCCTTTTCGCTGCGCGTTTCCATAGCCGGATCCTATATAGTCTGAAAGTGAGATTAAAGAGTTTACCGCAAAGCGCGTTAATGACGGTATGGCAGCGTTTTTCTGTGCCCCACTTGACCAGGTTAGATTGTATTCCTATGGCTGCATCGAGCACGATTGTCCGCATCAGTTTTGGCTTGGCCCTGTTGGGCGTGTTCGCTTGCGCGCAAGCGGCCGAACTGGGCGAGCCGGTGGTGCTGTCGCACGTCGGCCAGCCGCTGGTGGCCGACATCGAGCTGACCGCGCTGGCCGATCCCGCGCAGGCGGTCACGGTGCGCCTGTCCAGCAACGACGTGTACCGCGGCGCGAACATCGTCATGGATCCGGTGCTGGCCGGCCTGAACATGACGGTCATGCGGCGCGAGGGGCGCCAGTTTCTGCACCTGACGTCGGTCAAGCCGGTTAGCGCCGAGTATGTGCACCTGTTCCTCGACCTGGTCGACGCCAACAAGCGCAACGTGCGCGCCGCCACCTTGTGGCTGTCGCCCGACCCGAATCCAGCGCCGGTGGCGCCGCCGCCGGTCGCCGCCAAGCCGGCTGCTATTCCGGCGCCGGATGAGCCTGCGCGCGCGGTGCGACCGGCGGCGCTCGTCGTGCGCCAGCCGCTGGCGCCGGCTGCCTGTCCGCAGCAATCGGCCGAACAGATCAAGGCGTGCGCGGCGATCGACTACAAGAACGGCTTGCTGAGCGCCCAGATTGTCGAACTGGAAGAAAAAGTGAAGGGCTTGCAGCTGGCGATGGAAAGCCGGACCAAGGCTGCACCTGCCACGCCGGCCATCAAGAAGCCCGCGCCGGCGCTGGAGGCGCCCAAGCCGGTGCCCAGGCCGGACAGCGGCTTCCCGTGGTTGCTGGTGGTGGGCATCACGGTGCTGCTCGCAGCGATCGGCGCGGGCGTGTATTTTGGGCTGAGCCGGCGCAAATCCAAGACGGTCGAGACCGCCGCAGCCGATTCCGTGGCCTGGTATGCCAGGCTGGCCAGTCGTTTCAAGCGCAAGCCGAAGCCCATCCTGGCAGCTGCGGAAGAGGCGCCCGGCGACGCCTGATTTGCTTATTCAATAAAAAAGATTGCTATTTTTGCGAGATGCGCACGAACTCGTCTACACAAGTCGCCATTCTGCGCTATACTCTTTTCGTGGTCACCCAGTGGCTGCAAAAAGACGGAACAAGGACCTGGCGCAGCCACCAACGATAGTGTGGCGCGATAAGCGGGTGATCGTTGAAGAAACGCCTGTTCCGGAAGCGGTCTGCCAGCCGACAATGCGCTGACGGACGCCGGATGCAACCGGCACGAGGCGACACCAGGAGATACCTGGTGTTCGCTCTCCCGAATTCCTCCCCCTGCCTGTACTGCCAGCGAGCTTGATGCCAAGCCGCTATACTTGTCCGTGATCTCATCTCGGAAAGCAAGCAATGACCCAGGCAGCACAAGCACATTACGATGCATTCAAGCAGCGCGGACTCAAGCTCGACATGTCGCGCGGCAAACCGGCACCCGAACAACTCGACCTCTCCAACGCGCTGCTCGACGCCTTGCCCGGCTTTGCCGCGGCGGACGGCACCGACAGCCGCAATTACGGTCTGGGGGTTGGCCTGCCGGAAGCGCGCGCGCTGTTCGGCAAGCTGCTCGGCGTGCCGGCCGCGCAGGTCGTCGTCGACAGCAGCGCCAGCCTGTCGCTGATGCATGACGTGATCGTCTACGCCTTGTTGAATGGCGTGCCGGGCGGACAGCCATGGGTCGGACAGCAAGTGTCCTTCCTGTGTCCGGTGCCCGGCTACGACCGCCATTTTTCGATCTGCGAAGCGCGCGGCATCAAGATGATCAACATCCCGCTGAACGACGACGGCCCGGACATGGACCTGGTCGAACGCCTGGTCGCGGCCGACGCCAGCATCAAGGGCATGTGGTGCGTGCCGAAATACAGCAATCCCTCGGGCACCGTGTACGCGGACGCCACCGTGCACCGCCTGGCAGCGATGCCGACGGCCGCGCCGGACTTTCGCCTGATGTGGGACGATGCCTACCGTTTCCATCACCTGACGCAAGAAAACGTGGAGATCGCCGACATTATCGACGCATGCGCAAAGGCTGGCCATGCCGACCGCGCCATCATGTTCGCGTCGACTTCGAAGGTCAGCTGGGCCGGTTCCGGCATTGCCGCGCTGGCCTCGTCGGCGGCGAATATCGCCTGGTGGACCAAGCATGCGGGCATCCGCAGCATTGGCCCGGACAAGATCAACCAGTTACGCCATGTCCGCTTCCTGCAGGATGAAACCACGGTCGCGGCCCTGATGGCGCGCCACCGCGCGCTGCTCAAGCCCAAGTTCGATGCCGTGCTGGCCCAGTTCGCGGCGCTGCTGGGCGACGTGCCCGGCGTCAGCTGGACGGTGCCCAAGGGCGGCTATTTCATCGACCTGGTCACGCCGGCCGGCGCCGCGCGGCGTACCATCGCGCTGGCGAAGGAGGCGGGCATCACGCTGACGCCGGCCGGCGCGGCCTATCCCTACGGCATCGACCCGGACGACAGCCACATCCGGATCGCCCCGAGCTTCCCATCGCTGCCCGAAATCACCCAGGCCGCCGAAGGCATCGCCCTGTCCCTGAAACTGGCAATTGTCTGACCCCTGTGTGGAGGAAATAGCCGCCGTAAAAAAAGCGCCCTCGGGCGCTTTTTGTGTTCTGTGGGGTAGCTTAGTGGCTCGCTTGCATCACATCGGCCAGCTTCCACGGCTCGGTGACGTCGCGGATCGCGCGGTCGTTGGCCATGATCTGCTTGAGCAGGTCGATCTTGCGCAGGCGCGGTGCGCCTTCCAGCGCCGGTACGCCCGTCGCGCTCGCCGCAGCCTGCAGCGTGCATTGGCTTTCCATCCGGGCCAGTCCAGCGAAATCGCCCGCTTGCGCAGCACCAGCCATCCGCGATGTCAGTCCGGCAATATTTTCGTACATCGAGAGGACTTCGTTGGAGGTCATATGCTCACCTGGGCCAAAATTTTTGATTGGAATACCGCGTGTCCTACCGGTAACGGAGTTCCAAAGAGAAACTTTAGGGTGAGTTTGAAAATAAATGAAAAAAGTTGCAGCGGGGGACGGCGGGCCGGCCGCCTCCCCTCCCGGCGTGGTCTAATGGATAAGTTCTTCCAGGCCCGCGCTCAATTCGTCCAGCGCCGGCATCTCGGCCAGCAGCTCGTCGGCCATCAGGCCCACGCCGTTGGCCACCGCCAGCGGCAAGCCTTCGGCGCGCTGATCGGTGCTGAGCTTGAGTTCGTCCGCCTGCGCGCACCAGGTCGCCAGGTGGATGACCGCGGCCATCCGGCTTGCCGGCGCCGGGAAGTCGCGTATCGTTTCCGGGAAAATGTCGGGGAATTTCCAGCGCACCGCCAGTTCGGCGCCGACCTGGCTGTAGTGGTAGCCGAAGGCTTCCAGCTCGGCCGCCATGCGGCCCGGCTCGTAGGGGCCGACGCTCTTGTCGAGTTCCTGCGCTTCGACGGTGATTCCCGCATGCATGACCAGCTGGCCGATCGCATGCATCATCCCGATCGTGAACGCCAGGTCGGTATTGACGCCGACCTTCTTGGCCAGCCATTTGGCTGCCACCGCCGTGTGCAGGCTGTAGCGCCAGAAACGTTTCAGGTCCATGCCCGGCACGGTCTTGAAGCCGCCCACCAGCCCGGAGCTGATGACCAGCGTGCGCACCGTCACGAAACCGAGCATGCGCACGGCGTCCTCGACATTGCCGATCCGGCGCGACACATGGTAATACGCGGAATTGGCCAGCCGCAGCAGCTTGGCGCTCAGGACCGGGTCGAGCGAGAGCTTGCGCGCAATCTCCTCGACCATGACGTCGGGATTTTCGAAACTGCTGATCAGCTCTTCGACGACCTTGGGCGCCGTCGGCAGCGCATTCGGATTTTGCAGCAGGGCTTCCAACGTCATTGCGGTCTCCTGGTTAGCGCCTCTGGCGGGCAAGACGACTATATAGCGATTCGCCGCGCCGCGCCAGTTACGCCCAGTGCGCCCATGCGCCGTTCTGGCGCCGTATTCTGCATTTCGTCGCATTGCGTGCCACCGAAGGCGTGCATTTCTGTAAAGTACAGCCTGGAAAGCCGCGCGCCCCTTTTTGACGCCGGATCGAGCGAGAACTGCCTATGAGACTATTCCACCCGCACCACCTGCTGGCCGCCGCCGTCGCCGCCGGCGCCCTGTCCGCCCACGCCGAAGCGCCGTTTTCGTTTGCCGCCACGCCCGGCAAGCTGCCCAAGGATGTGGTGCCGCTGCAGTACGCGGCGCACCTGATCCCGGATGTGGCGGCGCATACCTTCCTCGGTTCGGAAACCGTCGAAATCGATGTGCTCAAAACGACCTCGACCATCATGCTGAACGCCGCCGGCCTGCAGATCGATGCGGCCAGCCTGAGCGGCAAGACGATAGGGGCGAGCAAGCTGGCCGCACAGCTCGACAACGCGCAGCAGACGCTGACCTTCAAGCTGGCCCAGCCTTTGGCGCCGGGACGCTACCAGCTCGCGCTCAAGTTCCATGGCGAGATCAGCCGCGAGGCGCGCGGCCTGTTCCACCTCGAATATAAAGTCGGCACGGCCGACAAGTCCATGCTGGTCACCAATATGGAACCGAGCGACACGCGGCGCTTGCTGCCGACCTGGGACGAGCCCGCCTTCCGCGCCAATTTCAAGCTGACCGTGGACTTGCCGGCGCGCTACAAGGCCTATTCCAACACGCCGCTCGAATCCCAGGAGCGCATCGATGGCGGCCTGCTGCGCTCGACGTTCCGGATGACGCCAAAAATGCCGAGCTACCTGCTGGTGCTGGTGGCGGGCGAACTCGAACGCAGCAGCGTCAAGCAGGACGGCGTCGACATCGGCGTGGTGACCACGGCCGGCAAGCAGGCCGCGGCCGCCTATGCGCTGGGCGCGACCAAAGACCTGCTCAAGTACTACAACGGCTATTTCGGCCAGCCCTATCCGCTGGCCAAGCTGGACCAGATCGCCATACCGGGCGGCTTCAACGGCGCCATGGAAAACTGGGGCGGCATCGTCTACAACGAAGCGAGCCTGCTGGTCGATCCGAAAACCAGCCCCGACAGCATGGCGCTGGCCTCGTTCAGCATCAATGCGCACGAAGTGGCGCACCAGTGGTTCGGCAACCTGGTCACCATGGCCTGGTGGGACAACCTGTGGCTCAACGAAGGCTTCGCGTCCTGGATGGCGACCAAGGCGAGCGACCATTTTCATCCGGAGGGACACGCGCAGCTGGGCGTGCTGGTCGAGCGCGACGACGTCATGAACCTGGACGCGCGCAAGACCACCCATCCGATCCAGACCCCGGTCGAGACCGAGGAGCAGGCCGCCGACGCCTTCGACGCCATCACCTACAGCAAGGGCGAAGCCTTCCTGCGCATGCTCGAGGCTTACCTGGGCGAGGAGCCGTTCCGCAAAGGCATCCGCGCCTACCTGGCCAAGCATCAGTACGGCAACACCACCAGCGCCGACCTGTGGGCCGCGCTGGAAAAAGCATCCGGCAAGCCGGTCCAGAAACTGGCGTCGGACTGGACCACCCAGCCCGGCTTTCCGCTGCTGAGCGTGGCGCAGGCGTGCGAAAACGGGCGGCGCCGCATCACGCTGACCCAGCAGCAGTACCGGATCGACGAAGCGGCCACCGAGCAGCGCCTGTGGAACGTGCCGCTGCAGCTGGCCAGCGTCAACGGCAAGCCGTGGTCGGTGCTGCTGGCCGGCGCCTCGACCACGCTGTACCAGTCCGGCTGCGACGGCGCCCTGGTGATCGATCCGGCCGGCGTCGGCTATTTCCGGGTCCAGTACGACAGCGCCGGTTTCGACGCGCTCGCCGCCCAGGTGGGCAAGCTGCCCGACACGGCCCGCCTCAAGCTGCTGGCCGACAGCTGGAGCATGGCGCAGGGCGGCCGCATCCAGCTCGACGCCTACCTGAAACTGGTGGCGCGCTACAGCGACGAAGCGCGCCTGCCGATCTGGCAGATGATACTGGCCAGCTTCGACAGCCTGGCCACGCTGGCCGAGGGCGAACCGGAACGCCCGCTGGTGCGGCGCCACCTGATCAGCATCGTCACGCCGAAATTCAAGAAACTGGGCTGGCAGGAAAAGCCCGGCGAGTCGGCCGAAGAGCGCAGCCTGCGCCCGCTGCTGGCGCGCGCGCTGGCCAGGGCGGGCGACCCGACCGCGCTGGCCCAGGGCAGCGCGCTGTTCAAGCGCTACCTGGCCGACCCGGCCAGCGTCAGCCCGGCGCTGCGCGATTTCGCGATCGAAGTGGCCGCGCGCGGCGCCGACCAGGCGCTGTACGAGGTGATCGCGGCGCGCGCCGTGCAGGCCACCAGCGCCGAGGAGGGCGAACGCTTCGGGCGCGCGCTGGCCGGTGCCGCCGATCCTGCGCTGGCCAGGCGCACGCTGCGCATGGCCTTGTCGAGCGAGCTGCCGATCCAGCTGTCCAACCAGATCGTGCCCGGCGTGGCGCAAGGCGGCCATCGTGGCCTGGCGTGGGAGTTCGCGGCGGCCAACCGCGAGGCGCTGCTGAAAGACCAGGAGTCGGTCAACCAGAACCACTTTTTCCCGAGCCTGGTCAGCAGCTCGTCCAATCCGGCCGACGCCGACATGATGGAGCGCTATGTGGCCATCCATTTCGGGGCGGACGCGCAGGTCGAGGCGCAGCGCATCGGCAACGCGATCCGCACCCGTGCCACCCAGAAACAACAACTGCTGCCGCAAGTGCGCGCTGCGCTAAAATAATCGCCATATCAAACCGAGGAGACCCAATGAACCTACGCTGGACACCTAAAAAGAGCGCGCTCGCGCTTGCCCTGTGCGGCGCCACGCTGGCCATGGCGCCTGCCATCGGCGCCGGCCAGGCCGCCGGCAGTGCCAAAGCCGCCAGCACGGCAGTCCTGCCGGGCGACGATTTCTTCAACTACGCCAACGGCGAATGGCTCGCCAAAACCGAGATCCCGGCGGACCGCAGCAGCTGGGGCGCGTTCGCCTCGATTGCCGAAGACACCAACGCGCGCACCGTCAAGCTGATCGAAGCGCTCGGCGCCGACCCGCACGCCAAGGGCGAGGCGCGCCAGGTGGCCGACTTCTACCGCGCCTTCATGGACGAGGCGACGATCGAAGCGAAAGGCACCGCGCCGCTCAAGCCGCTGCTGGCCGGCATCGCCGCCATCAAGGACAAGGCCGCGCTCACGCGCGCGCTGGGCGCCTCGGTGCGGGCCGATGTCGATCCGCTCAACGCCACCAACTTCGCCACCGAAAACCTGTTCGGGCTGTGGATCGCGCAGGGACTCGACGACCCGCAACACAATATGCCCTACCTGCTGCAGGGCGGCCTCGGCATGCCGGACCGCGCCTACTACCTGACCGACAGCCCGCGCATGGCCGAGCTGCGCGCCAAATACCTTCAGCACATCAGCGCCATGCTGGCGCTGGCCGGCTATGCCGACGCCGATGCGCGCGCCGCCAAGGTGCTGGCGCTCGAGACCAGCATCGCGCAATCGCACGCCACGCGCGAGGATTCGGCCGATATCCTGAAGGCGAACAACAAGTGGAGCGTCAAGGATTTCGCGGCCAAGGCGCCCGGCATCGACTGGCCCGCCTTCTTCAAGGCCGCGCAGCTGCAGGGCGCGCACAGTTTCATGGTCTGGCATCCGAGCGCGGTGACCGGCGCCGCGGCCCTGGTCGGCAGCGTGGACCTGGCGACCTGGAAAGACTTCCTGGCCTTCCACCAGATTAACCAGCATGCGGCCAGCCTGCCCAAGGCCTTCGCCGACCAGCGCTTCGCTTTCAACGGCAAGGCCCTGTCGGGAACGCCGCAGCAGTCGCTGCGCTGGAAACGCGCGCTGGCCGCCACCAACGGCGCGCTCGACGAAGCGGTCGGCCATTTGTACGTGGACCGGTTTTTCCCGGCCGATCACAAGCTGCGCCTCAAGCAAATGGTCGGCAACATCGTGGCCGCGTTCAGCAAGCGCATCGACCAGCTGGACTGGATGGCGCCGAGCACCCGCGCGCAGGCGCAGGAAAAACTCAAGACGCTGTACGTGGGCGTCGGCTATCCGGACCGCTGGAAGTCGTTCGCCGGCCTGAAGGTGTCGCCGTCCGACGCCTTCGGCAATACGCTGCGCGCCGAGCAGTTCAACTATGCGCAGCAGGTCGCGAAACTGAAGCAGAAAGTGGACAAGACCGCCTGGGCCATGCCGCCGCAGCTGGTCAATGCGCTCAACCTGCCGCTGCAAAACGCGCTCAATTTCCCGGCCGCGATCCTGCAGCCGCCGTTCTTCGATCCGGCCGCCACCGACGCGGTGAACTATGGCGCGATCGGTTCGGTCATCGGTCACGAGATCAGCCACAGCTTCGACGACCAGGGCGCCCAGTTCGATGCGCAGGGCCGCTTGCGCGACTGGTGGACCAAGGAAGACATGGACCATTTCAAGAAAGAGGCGGCCAAGCTGGTGGCGCAGTTCAGCGCCTACAAGCCGTTCCCCGACCTGGCCGTCAACGGCCAGCTGACCCTCTCCGAGAACCTGGCCGACCTGGGCGGCGTCGCTGCCGCCTACGATGCCTATCATGCTTCGCTGGCCGGCAAGTCCATGCCGGCCGACGCCGACCAGCAGTTCTTCATCGGCTACGCGCGCGCATGGCAGACCAAGGTGCGCGAAGCGTCGATGCGCCAGCGTGTGCTGACCGACGGCCATGCGCCGGCCCAGTACCGGACCGCGATCGTGCGCAACCTCGACCCGTGGTACAAGGCCTTCAATGTGCAGCCGGGGCAGGCGCTGTTCCTGGCGCCGGCGGAGCGGGTCCGGGTGTGGTAGCCTGATTTCCATGACCGACGACATCGACGATATCTCGCGGCGGACGCTCGACTATTACGACCGCCACGCCCTGCAGTTTTTTCACGGCACGGTCGCGCACGACGTCAGCCAGAATATCGGCGCGCTGCTCGACGCGATCGGCGCGCCGGCGCCGCTGACCATCCTCGATGTCGGTTGCGGCCCCGGGCGCGACCTGAAGACGTTCAGCGCCATGGACCACCGCGCGATCGGCCTCGACGGTTCTGCCGAGTTCGCTTCGATGGCGCGCGCCTACAGCGGCTGCGAGGTATGGCAGCAGGACCTGATCCATCTCGATTTGCCGCCCGCCATGTTCGATGGCGTGTTTGCCAATGCCGTGCTGTTCCACGTGCCCAGCAGCGTGTTGCCCAAGGTGCTGGCTGACTTGCATGCGACGCTGAAGCCGGGCGGTATCCTGTTCAGCTCGAATCCGCGCGGCGAGAATGAAGAAGGCTGGAACGGGCCGCGCTACGGCAGCTACTACGATTACCCGACCTGGGAAAAATTCATGACGGCAGCGAATTTTGCCCCGCTGCATCACTACTATCGCCCGCCCAACTTGCCGCGCGACCAGCAACCCTGGCTGGCCAGCGTGTGGCGCAAGCCTTTCTGTTAGTTACCGTACAGAAGTGATCGTGCAGCAGGCCTAAAGTGACTGTTCACCACTTTTGAAAGGGACTCGAGATGAACAAGGACCAGCTAAAAGGCAAGGCGAAAGACATCGGCGGCAAGATCCAGCAGGAAGTCGGCAAAGTCACCGGCAGCAGCGAACAGCAGGCCAAGGGGCTGTCGAAGCAGGCTGAAGGCAAGGCCGAAAAAGCGCTGGGCGACGCCAAGGAAGTCGCCAAGGACATCGTCAAGGACCGCGGTAACCGCTAAGTAACCGCACACTCGCAACAACGTCGTCCTCGCGCACGGGAAACGCATGCGTTTCCCCCATGCTGAATATGCTCAGTATGGGCCCCGCTTTCGCGAGGACGACGGTTTATTTTTGTGGACTTCAGGTGGTGCTCAATGCTGAGCTCTGTGCGGGCCCGAACAGACCGCCATGCCGCGACGCCGTATTCTGGCTTCACGACATGGCCATTTCCGGCCTTGCACTTCAAGGAGCTCCACATGAACCAAGATCAAGTCAACGGCAAACTGAAAGACATCGGCGGCAAAATTCAGGAAGAAGCAGCCAAGATCGTCGGCAACCCCACCCAGCAAGTCAAGGGCCTGGAAAAACAGGTCGAAGGCAAGACCCAGGAAAAAATCGGCGACCTGAAGGAAGCCATCAAGGACGCGGCCAAGTAATCCGGCCGCCCGCAAGGAAAAACAGCCGCGCACCGCGCGGCTGTTTTTTTATTTGTGCCCGGCGCCGAGCTGCTTGTTGAAGTAGGCCTCGATCAACCCGTACACATGGCGCTTGCCGGCCCGCGAGGAGATGCCGTGCTTGGCGCCCGGATAGGTCATCAGGTCGAAGCGGATGCCGCGGTTGACCAGGTCGTCGATCAGGCGCGTGCTGTTGGTGAACAGGACGTTGTCGTCGGCCATGCCATGCACCAGCAGCAGCGGCGACTTGAGCCCGTCGAGGTGCGCGAACACGCCGCCGTCCTTGTACGCCTGCGCATCGCCCTTCGGCGTGCCGCCCATGTAGCGCTCGGTGTAGTGGGTGTCGTACAGCGCCCAGTCGGTCACCGGCGCCACCGCGACGCCGGCCGCGATCTTGTCCGAACCGGCAGCGAGCAGGCGCAGGCTCATGAAGCCGCCGTAGCTCCAGCCGAACACGCCGATCCGCTTCTTGTCGACGAAGGACTGCTGGCCCAGCCAGTCGATGCCGGTCAGCTGGTCCTCGACTTCATGCTGGCCCATGTGCTGGTAGATGGCATCGGTGAACTTGCGCTCGCGCCGCCATGAGCCGCGGTTATCGAGCCGGAACACCACGTAGCCCTGCTGCGCCATGTACTGGTCGAAGTCATTGCCCCATTTGCGCGCCACGTGCTGCGAGTGCGGCCCGCCGTAGGTCGACAGGAAGACCGGATAGCGCTTGCCGGCCTTGAAGGCGGCCGGCTTGACGATCGAGTAGTACAGCGTCTGGCCGTCGTTGGCCTTGAGCGTGCCGTACTCGGTCTTCAGGTGGCTGGCCAGGTATTTGCTGTACGGGTGGGCGGCGTTGAGTTCATTTTTTTCGAGCCACTCGACCATCGCGCCGTCCGCGGTGCGAATGGCGATGGTCGGCGGCGTCGACGGATCCGAGAACGTGTCGACGAACACCAGGCCGTTGCGCGCGAACGCCGCTTCGTGCCAGCCGTCGGCCTTGGTGATGCGCACCGGCTGGTCGGCGTTGCTGCCGTCCAGTGCCAGCCAGTAGGTTTGCTTGTCGATCACGGCGTCGCGGTTCGATGCGACGAATACGCGGTTGGCCTTTTCGTCGACCGCCAGCACATTGTCGATGCCCCATTCGCCCTTCGAAATCGGATGCAGCAGCTGGCCATCGAGATCGTACAGGTAGAGGTGATTGCGTCCGCTGCGTTCGGACGACCAGATGAAGGCGTTGCGCCCTTTCAGGAAGCGCAGGTCGTCATGGATGTTGACCCAGGTCGGCGAGGTTTCGGTGAGCAGGGTGCGCTGCGCCAGCGTGGCCGCGTCGACCGATACCAGGTCGAGCCGTTTCTGGTCGCGCGATTGCAGCTGATACACCAGTTGCTTGCTGTTGGCGCTCCAGTCGGCGCGCACCAGATAGATGTCCTGGTTGGCGCCCAGCTCGACCTTGCGCTGCGCGCCGCCGGTCGGCGCGACGATCATCAGGCTGGCGATCACGTTCGGATCGCCCGCGGCGGGATAGCGCTGTTCGACCACCGTGGTGCGGTCGGCGAAAATTTCGAAGCGCTTGACGACCGGCACCGGCGACTCGTCGAAGTGCTTGTAAGCGATGTACGATTCGTCGGGCGCCCAGTAGTAGCCGGTGCGCTGGCCCATTTCTTCCTGCGCCACGAATTCGGCTTCGCCGTTGAAGATGGTGCCGCCGCCGTCGCTGGTGAGCTGCTTTTCGACGCCGCTGGACAGGTCGATCACGAACAGGTTCTGCTGGCGCACGAAGGACAGGTAGCGGCCCTGCGGCGAAATTTTCGGGTCGGCCACGTTGCCGCTGGCGACCTTGCGCGCCGCTTCGGGCTTGGCGACGTCGACCAGGTACAGGTCGCCGCCGATCGGCACCAGCAGCTGCTTGCCGTCGGGCGACCAGCTGTAGCTCAAGATGCCGGTGAAGCTGGCGGTGCGGGCCCGTTCGCGGCGCGCCTGTTCTTCGGCCGACAGGTGCTCGTTGGGGACCAGCAGCTTGGAGTCGACCAGGCGGCGCGTGGTCTTGTCCTGCATATTGTATTCCCACAGGTCGAGCTGAAACTGGTTGTCCTCGCGACCGCGCAAGAAGGTCACGCGCGCGCCGTCGGGCGAGACGCGCAGTTCGCGCACGGCCGGTCCCGCCAGCGCCGGGTCGGCGTGGATACGGTCCAGTGTCAGGCGCTCGGCCGATGCGGGAGCGGCCGACAGTGCGGCTAAAAGGCAAAGCAGAAAACGCATGGATGGTCTCAGGTGGAGGTTGATCTGGGTGAACCGCAAGACGATACCAGAGTCGCCGACAAAACGCTGTAACTACAGGGCCGGCGGCAGCCGTGCCACCGATAGCCGCTGCAGGGACCAGGACAGCAATACGGCCGCGATCGTCAGGCCCAGCACCAGCCCGATCCAGAAACCGGCGGCCTGCATCGGCTGCGCCGGCGACCACGGGAACCAGGCCGGCGCCAGCCCCAGGATGCAGCCGAGCGGCAGCGCGAAGCCCCAGAACGCCAGCACCTGGATCTGCATCGGCGCGCGCGTGACCTTGTAGCCGCGGATCGCGCTGGAGGTGGCCACCTGGGTCGCGTCGGACAGCTGGAACAGCGCCGCGAACAGCAGCAGCTGCGCGCACAGCGCTTGCACCGCCGGGTCGGACGTGTAGGCGCGCGCGATCTGCCAGCGGAACAGCAAGATGAACAGCGCCGACAGCACCGCGAACACCAGCGACATGCCGACTCCGACCCAGGCCGCAAAGCGCGCCCGCTGCGGATTGCCTTCGCCCAGTGCCTGGCCCACGCGCGTGATCAGCCCGACCCCGAAACTGAGCGGCACCATGAACACCAGCGAGGCGAAGTTGAGCGCGATCTGGTGCGCCGACACCTGCACCACGCCGAAGCGCGCCACCAGCAGGCTGACCGCGCCGAACGCGCTCACTTCGGCGAAGTAGGTTACGCCGATCGGCAGCCCGAGGCGCAGCATGCTGCCGATCTCGGCCCGGTTGGGCCACTCCCAATGGGTGAACGGATAGGTCTGGCGGTAGGCCGGCGCGCTGCGCATCCAGGCCAGCATCGCGCCGAGCATCAGCCAGATGCCGCTCGCGGTGGCGACCGCGCAGCCGACCCCGCCCAGCTTGGGCATGCCCCAGTTCCCGTAGATCAGCAGCCAGTTGACGAACACGTTGTACAGCAGCCCGAAGAAGGCGATCACCATCACCGGCTTGGTCTGGTTGATGCTGGTGGTGTAGCCGTACAGCGCGCGGTAGCAGGCGAAGGCCGGCATGCCGATGCTGATCACGTGCAGGAAGCGCGAGGCGTTGGCGTTGACGGCCGGCGCGAGCCCGATATGGTCGAACACCAGCGTGGCCAGGTTGGTCGCCAGGCAGGCCACCAGTCCCACGCCCAGTCCCTTCCACAGCGACTGGCGCACCACGTGCGGAATGCGTGCGAATTCGGCGGCCCCGGTTTCGTGCGCGACCACCGTGTTAATGGCCATCATCACGCCCATCACCGTGACCAGGATGATCGACCAGACCGAGGCGCCCAGCGACACCGCCGCCAGTTCGGCCGCGCTGACGTGGCCCGTCATGGCAACGTCGGCCACGCCCATGCCGACGGTGGCCAGCTGGCCGACCAGCATCGGCCAGGATAATCGCCACAGGGCGCTCATTTCGGTGCGGACAGTAAATACGGGGAGCGCGGCGGCGGGCATAAGGCGGAAAATAGGCGAAACAGGGATTCTACTGGCTATTTTTGCGCCGTGCGTGGCGCCTTGCTGAGTAGGAATTTGTTACAACATAGCTGTAGGCGGCACTGGCGCTTTCAGCGTTGATAGCATCACAATAGCAACTTCACCTATGAAGGAATTCCATCATGCTTAATCGTCACCTCAAACTTGCCCTATTCCTCTCCGTTGCATGGCTGTCGCAGGCGAGCGCCAGCGCCGGAGAGCTCACGCTGTTTACCGGCGCCGGCTTCCAGGGACGCGAGCTGACCTTGCGCTCCGAGACGCCGGACCTGACCCAGTTCGGTTTCAACGACCGCGCCTCGAGCATGATCGTGCGTTCCGGACGCTGGGAAGTGTGCGTCGATTCCGAGTTCCGCAATGAATGCCGGGTGTTCGAGCCGGGCGAGTACCGCAACCTGGACCGCTTCAGCAATGCCATTTCGTCGGCGCGCGAAGTCGATGGCGGGCGCGGACGCGGTGATGGCCGTGGCGACGGCCGCGGCGAGGGACGCGGCGAGGGACGCGGCAACGGCCGTGGCGGCGACCAGGGTCCATCGGCGCTGGTGTTCGACGGCGGCGACATGCGCGGCCGTTCGCTGGCGCTGCGCGGCGAGGTGGCGAACCTGACCGACCAGGGTTTCAATGACCGCATCCAGTCGATGGTGATCGAGTCCGGCAACTGGGAGTTCTGCGTCCACTTCAACTTCGGCGGCGAATGCCGGGTCTTCGGTCCGGGCGAGTATCGCAACCTGGACCGCACCTTCAACCGCGCGATCACCTCGGCGCGTCCGGTCGGGCCAGAGGGCCGCGGCCGCGGCCGGCGCGACGACGATGCGCGCCGCGAGGGCGTCGAACTGTACGCCACGCCCGGTTTCGGCGGCGAGCGCCTGGCGCTGCGCGACGAAGTGCGCGACCTGAACCAGGCCAACTTCAACGACCGCGCCGGTTCGCTGATCGTCTACAGCGGCCAGTGGGAGTTCTGCCAGCATGCGGACTTCCGCGGCCAGTGCGTGACGTACGGCCCTGGCCGCTACGACCGCCTCGGCGGCCTGAACAACGCGATCTCGTCGCTGCGCCGGGTCCGCTGAGCAAGCCGCGCTAGCGCCCTCCCGCCGTGCGCGCGGGCAGCGTTAGCAGATAGCTGTGCAGCGCGCGCAGGTCGGTGTCGTTCATCTGCCCCAGCGAACCGAACGGCATCACGCTGCTGATCGCGCTGCCGTCGGGCCGCTTGCCGCTGCGCAGCATGGCCATGAACAGCTCGGGCGTCCGGTAGCGCAGCATGGCGCTGCCGGCGCCGGGCGTCAGGTTGGCCGGCGCCGGCCATTCGGGCGGCGCGCCCAGGATCTTGCCGCCGCTGAAGGTCGGGCCGTGGCAGCCGACGCAGGTCCTGGCCACATAGGCGCCATGCGCCTCGCTCACTTCCACCTTGACCGGCGCTGCCGGCGCCAGCGTGTGATCGATCATTTCGGCCGCGTCCCTGACCACGCCCATCGCGTACAGCACCTTGACCGCCACCGGCAGTTCGATCACCCGGTTGCGGCCGGCCACCGGCGGCAACAGCCGCACATAGCTGACGATGGCGTCGACATCGTCGTCGCTGAGGCGGCTGTAATCCTGGCTCGGCATGATCATGATCGGGTGCCCGTCCGGCTTGACGCCGTGGCGCAAGGTGCGCACCCAGTCTTCGGTGCGGTAGGCCGCGACGGCGCTGTTGGGGCCTGGCGCGATACCGGGCGAGACCACCAGCATCGCGCCGCTGCGCATGACTTCCTTGCCGGCGCCGTTGGCGCCATGGCAATCGGCGCAGCCGCGCGTGGCAAACAGGTAGCGCCCCTGTTCCAGGTAGCCGGCGCTGGTGCGCGCCGCCAGCGGCGCCACCGCGACCCTGACGAAGCGCTGCAGCTTGCGTTCGCCCACCTGCTTGCCCACCACCACCGCGGCCACGCTGGCCACAGCGAGCGCGGCCAGTGCGATGCTGGTGCGCCTCATCCATTTGTTCATGTCGGCTTCCTCCGTTCAAGATGGGCGACGCAAGCGTGCGCTCCCGCGCCCGACCACACAGTACGATGATAAAAAACGGTTCCGGAGTGCCCGCCGTGGAAGACAAGGACTACTACCAGACGCTTGGCGTGGCCAGCAACGCGACGCCGGAGGACATCAAGAAGGCCTACCGCAAGCTGGTGCGCAAATACCATCCCGACCTGAGCAAGGCCAAGGATGCCGACCAGAAAACCAAGGACATCAACCAGGCCTACGGCGTGCTGGGCGACCCAGAAAAGCGCGCCGCCTATGACGCGCTGGGCAGCGGCACGCGCGCCGGAAGGCCGTTCCGGCCGCCGCCCGCGTGGGGTGCGCGCGACGAGTTCGGCGCCGCCGCGCCGGAGGATTTTTTCGCCGACTTGTTCTCGCACGTGGGCCGGCGCCCGCGCCCGGGCGGCGCCTTCGCCATGCGCGGCGAGGACTTGCACGTGCAGCTGCTGATCGACCTGCGCGATGCCTATCGCGGCGCCACGCGCAGCGTCAGCCTGCGCACGGCGCGCGGCGGCGCCGAGCGCGCGCTGGAAGTGCACATCCCGAAAGGCGTGCTGCCCGGGCAGCAGCTGCGCCTGGCAGGGCAGGGCCAGCCGGGCAGCGGCGGGGCGCCGGCCGGCGACCTGTATCTGGAAATCGCGTTCTATCCGGAAGCGCGCTACCGGGTCGAGGGCGCCCATGTGTATGCGACGCTGGCGGTGGCGCCCTGGGAGGCGGCGCTGGGCGCGCAGATCGACGTGCCCACGCCGTCCGGGCCGCTGCAGGTGAGGGTGCCGGCCGCCTCGCAAAGTGGGCGCAAGCTGCGCCTGAAAGGGCGCGGCATTCCCGCCCATTCGCCCGGCGACCTGTACCTGGTGCTGGAAGTGGTGCTGCCGCCGGCCACCAGCGAGCGCGCGCGCGAACTGTACCGCGCCATGGCGCGCGACATGGCCTTCGATCCGCGCGCCGGCGCCGGCGCTTGAGCCGGGCGGCAGCGGACGACGGCAATCAGCAAGCGGCATCAACATCTCCTCATTGGGCTGTCTCGACTATGCTACGCAGGCCAGCACGATTGTTGAGCTGGCACAATCGTTGGCGCAGGCAGGCGCTGTGCGGCGCGCGCGCGTCAGGCCGGCGTCAATGCGTCGTGTCTTTACATGAGGTCGTGGCGGCGCCGCACCGATTCGCGCGCGCGGGCAAACTTGGGCTGCGTTTTGCTGTCGTACTCAGGTACCCGGGGTGCATCCGGGGCCGGCGCGCTGCCGTTGGCAGCGTCTGACAGTGCAAGCAAATCCAAGGAGGTCGTGATGGCAACGATGAACGCACCTGCGAATGAGCGCAGGCACCTTTCCGATCGGCGTACCACGCATGCCAGCCTGTACAAGGCAAAAATGAATGCGCTCGACTGGATCGCCATGGTCCTGATGATCATCGGCGGTCTGAACTGGGGCCTGGTCGGGCTGATCAATTACGATGTGGTGGCGGCACTGTTCGGTGTCCAGACGCCGGCCGCGCGCATCGTCTATGTGCTGGTCGGCCTGGCGGCCCTGTATTCGATTTATACCGCAGCCAAGATTGGATCGGAAACGCCGCCCCGGCCGTTGCCCGGCTAAAACGGTGCGTCCGTGCCGCTGACACGCCGTCGTCAGCGGGAAACTACGCGCCCGCCAGCGGCGCGCGGGAAGATGCGCCTCGTCGACGGCCATTTTCCGTGCCGGCCCTGGCGTGCGCGCCGCCCAAAGAAAAGGGCCCGCGTGCTGCGGGCCCTTGCGGCGTCATGCGGACGCTGGAACTGATTACTTGCGGCGGCGGCGGGCCAGGGCGATGCCGGCCAGCGCGATTGCAAACAGGGCAGGCACAGACGGCTCCGGTACGGGATTGCTATTGCTCGCTTCGAGCCACTTGACGATATTGTTGGCAAAGGCCACGTCGGCAGCGCCACCGGTGCCGTCGGCGCCGATCGTGCCGTTCTGCCAGTTGGTATCGCCAATGAACAGCAGGTCGCCCATGCCGACGTGGTACACGGCAGCCATGCCGTTGGCGGTCAGCAAAGTCGGGCTGGCCAGCGATGCATTGACGGCCGACCAGGTGTTGAAGCGGATATTGGCGACGCCGGCCACCAGCTCGTGCGTGCCGACCGTTGCGTAGGTCGAATTGTCGCCGCCGGTCACGATGTCATCGGCGCCGAACAGGCCGAGAATCGAGTCGGTCGACGCAGCCCATGGGCCGCCATCGCTGCGGTCGGTCATGTACATGACACGGCCGCCTGCCATCAGGAAGCTCAGCAGGTTGGCTTGTTCGGTCGCGTTCAGCACGTTGGTGCCGCCGTTGATCCACAGCGCACCGGCGCCGTTGACCGCGGCAGCGCTGTTGAAATTGGTGGCAACGCGGCTGTCGCCAGCGGCGGTAAACAGGGCGTCAAAGGCGGATCCGCTGCCAAGATTGGCGAAGCCGCCGGTGCCGTTGCGGTAGCCGATGACGGTCGCCTGGGCGCTGCTGATGAGCAACAAACCGGCCAAGGCCATTACGATACCGCGTCCCAATTGGGCTTTATTCAGAAATTTCAATTCGCTACTCCCGTAAGTAATGCTATTTTTATCCTTGAGCAAGGAGCTGCTCAGGACCTGCTGGGTGATATGCAATAAGCATGCCTGTTGCTAGGCAAGCAAAGAAGTTTATTTATAATCAATAGCTTACAAGCGGAAAACTACTGTATTTATAACAATTATTGATGCTTAATGTAAAGAATCCCGACACCAGGAATTTAGGGTTTGGCGGCATACTCGCATTGCATGTGATAAATATTGCAGTACCATATCGTCGAGCCATGTAAATACCTTCGTCGTCCGCGGCTCTCACTTTTTGGAGTCGTGCATGGCCCGTCCTGATCTTCGCTGCTGGTCTATTTTTGTCCTGGCCGGCCTGCTCGCCTGCGGTGGCGGTGGCCGCGGCACGCCGCCGCCAACGCCGGTCCCGGCCCCGACTCCGACCCCAACGCCCACGCCCACCCCTGCTGCGCCGGTCATCGGCAGTTTTACGTCCAGTCCCGGCATCGTCAACGCCGGCCAGAGCTTCATGCTGAGCTGGAGCGTGACCGACGCCACTTCGCTGAGCATCGACCAGGGCATCGGCGACGTCAGCGGCAGCAGCAGCCGCTCGCTCAGCGCCCCGGCCGGCGTCACCTACACGCTCACCGCCACCAATGCCCAAGGCACGCGCACGGCCAGCACCACCGTCATTGTCGCCCCGCCGGTGGCGGCGGGCAGCAATCCGATCCTGTTCGTGACCCAGGTGCCGGTGTCCGGATTCGCCAGCCGCACGACCACCTTCGGCAACCACCTGGGCAGCCCGCAAGCGGCGCCGCGCGGCGGCGACCTGATGATCCGCTATCCCGACGGCAGCGTGCGCAACCTGACCCAGGAAGCCGGATTTGGCGCCAGCGGTTTCCAGGGCAGCACGTCGATCGCGGTGCGCGAACCGGCGGTCCACTGGAGCGGCAGCAAGGCGCTGTTCAGCATGGTCATCGGCTCGCCCTCGACGCAGTATGAAGTGCGCCAGTTCCAATGGCAGATCTATGAAGTGAGCGGACTGGCACAGGGCGCCACGGCCAGCATCGTCAAGGTGGCCAGGCAGCCGGCCGGCTATAACAATGTCTCGCCGTTGTATGCCAGCGATGAGCGGGTGCTGTTCACGTCCGATCGTCCGCGCGGCGGCGAAGCGCACCTGTACCCCCAGCTTGACGAGTACGAGAGTTCACCGATCATTACCGGCATCTGGAGCCTCGACCCCGCCAGCGGCGACCTGCGCCTGCTCAATCACACCGTCAGCGGCGCCTTCAGTCCGTCGGTCGACAGCTTCGGACGCGTGATCTTCACGCGCTGGGACCACCTGCAGCAGGACCAGCAGGCCGATGCCGACCGCGCCAGTCCGGGCAGCCCGCCCAACGGCGCCTTCAGCTACGCCGACGAAACGGCGGGCGCGGCGCGCCTGGCGCTGGCCAACGAGGTGTTCCCCGAACCGCGCAGCGACACCCATCCGGACAACATCGCCAACCAGGCCAATGGCCACACCTTCAATCACTTCATGCCCTGGCAGCTGAACGAGGACGGCACGTCGGAGGAAACGCTGAACCACGTGGGACGCCATGAATTCGGCCCAGGCTACATCCCGCGCACGTTCAAGAACGATGCCAGCCTGAGCGACTACAGCCGCGAATCGGTATTCGCCAACCGCACCTTGCTCCATTCCGACGGCGGGCTGTTCCACCTGCGCGAAGATCCGCTCCATCCGGGCACCTACTACGGCAGCAATGTGCGCGAGTTCGGCACCGCCGGCGCCAACCAGATCGTGCGCTTCACGGGCAGCCCCAACTTGAACGCGGAAACCATGGTGATGACGGCCGTGACCCATCCCGACACCGCCAGCTACACCGTCGACGGCGCCACGCCCAGCCCCAACCACAGCGGCATGTACCGCAATCCGCTGCCGATGTCGGACGGGACGCTGGTGGCCGTGCACACGGCCGAAACGCGGCTGGACCAGAACGAGGGCACGCGTGCGGCGCCGCGCTACCGCTATCAGTTCCGCCTCAAGTCGCTCAAGACCAGCGGCGCCAACTTCGTCGCCGACCAGCTGCTGACGGCGGGCACGCACAAGGCGCTGTGGTACTGGGATCCGGACGCGCGGGTCGACTTTGACGGCGTGCTGTGGGAGCTCGATCCGGTCGAGGTGGCGCCGCGCGCCAGACCGGCGCGCCGCAGCGATGCGCTCGAGGCGCCCGAACGCGCGGTGCTGCTCGAGGAAAGCGTGGACGAGGCCCAGTTGCGGGCCTGGCTGAGCGCGAATGACCTGGCGCTGATCGTCACGCGCGACAACACCAGCCGCGACCAGGGCGAGCGCCAGCAGCCGTTCAACCTGCACGTGCCGGGCGGCGTGACCAAGACCGGCGACGCGGGCAAGGTCTACGACATCAGCCATCTGCAGCTGTTCCAGGCCGATCAGATCCGCGGCTATGGCGGCGCCGCCAGCCCGCGCGCCGGACGCCGTCCGCTGGCGCAGGCGATGCACGATCCGAAGGCCACCAATCCGGCCAATCCGGGCGCGCCGGCCGGCAGCGTGAAGCTGGGACTGGACGGCTCGAGCGCCGCCTTCGTGCCGGCGCGGCGCGCCATGACGTGGCAGCTGACCGATAGCGCCGGCAAGGCGGTGGTGCGCGAGCGCAACTGGCTGACATTCCAGCCGGGCGAGATCCGCACCTGCGCGTCTTGCCATGGGCTCAATACGAAGGATCAGGCGGGCGGTTTCGCGCCGCTCAACAAGCCGGAGGCGCTGCGCACGCTCATGCGTTACTGGAAGCAACTTCCGAAATAGGGACGACGCCGGCAGCCATGTCGGCAAACTTTACAGATTTACCGCAGGAAATAGAGGTCATCGGCCTGTATGGACGCGGTAAGCCTATGATTAAAATAAGGATATTAATTCTGCCAACAAATTTTTCTTTGTGGCATGCGAATTGCTTTTATGGAAAGAAGCTTCTTCTGTTGTTTTCCTGAAAGGCCGATCATGTTCTCTGCTACCAACTTCTTCAAGAGCGTTGCCTTGGCTGTCGCAGTGGCAGGGTCCATCGGTTCGGCCAGCGCGACAGTCGTGAGCGGTAATTTCAACGCTGCCGGCTACGCCGTCGTGGGTTTGAATGTGGCCAGCACGGCGAATGTGGACCTGGCCTATCTCAGCGGTTACAACGATCCGACGTTTTCACTGTATGACGGCGCCGGGCTGCATCTGATCTCCAACGACGACGCCACCGGCCTGTTGTCGCACCTGACGCGCACCCTGAGCGCCGGTCATTATTCACTGCTGGTCAGCTATTGCTGCAACTTCAGCGGCGCCATCCCGGGCGCGACCTTTGCCACTTCCGATGGCGTCAACAGCGGTTCGTACTGGTTGGGCGGCAGTGGCACGCTGGCCGGCATGTCGGGCTACCTCGATACGAACACCTTCTTCAACGCTGCCAATGCTCCCTACAGCATCCGGATCACCAACGCTGACGTGATTGCCGTACCGGAGCCGGCGGGCGTGGCGCTGTTCGGGATGGCCGCCGCAGGTATGCTGCTGGCGCGCCGTCGCACGCAACAACGCGTTTAATGGCGCTCTGTCGTTCCGGGGGCAACATCGCCGGTCGAAGGCCATGCAGGCCGCGACCGGCGAGTTTATTTCCCTGATTCGCGCAGCGTCGACTGGAATACCTCCGTCAGCAGGCCCACGCGCTCCGGTTTGGCATCGCGCTGCGGCGCAATCGATTCAAGTCGCGCCAATTCCCGTTCGACAAATGCGTTGATGCTGGTAATCGGGTCTGATAACCCCATTTCCGGCGCCGCTTTCTTGCGCAGCAGGAGCGCCTGGATATCGGCGGCCAGCGCGGGCTCGTCGTCGATCAGGTGCAGCAGTTTGTCGAATTCGATCGGCGCCGCCGTGCCATAGCGCTCCAGCCAGCGTACCGCCAGCAACGGCCGCAGCACGTAGAAGTATTTCTTCAACGGCACCTGGGCGCCGCGCAGGTAGCCGCGGTAGTTGGTCTTGGCCATGCTGCGGTAGTGGTAAATGCCGCGCTCGATGCAGTACACGTCGGGCAGCAATTCGCGCACGCGCTCGGCAAATCCCCCTTCGGCCTGGTAGATGATCGGCGACTGGATCCATTCGACGAAAGCTGGATTCGATTTCCAGAACAGGCGCAGCGCTTTGCCCACGTCCCACCCGTTCAGGTCGATCTCGTCGGTGATTTCGTACTCGATCACGTCGCGCCGCTCTTCCAGGTCGACCGACAGGTACCACTCGGCCGGATGCGCGTAAATGAAGCGCACGTCGTAGTCGCTGTTGGGCGAGTGAAAGCCCCAGGCGCGGCTGCCCGATTCGACCGCCAGCAGGATGCGCACGCCTTCTTCGCGTTCGGTGTTGGCCAGGCGGGTCATGATTTCTGCGTGGATGTCGGGCGGGATGACGTGGTTCATTTTTGGATATTGTGAAAAATGCAATTGGCTAGTGTACGGCGCACGGTCGGGGATGTCTACTGCATGGAGGAATTGTTGGCGTTTCGCGCAAGGCGCGAGTTCAGTTCCGACAAAGGCACACGAGTTCAGCGTGGTTACCCGTGACGGGGCGGGCTTTGACTGTTGAATATCCATTGTGAAAGATGCGTTGAGGAAAAACCGCGCCTTCGGCGCCGGCGCCTCTGCATTGAGAGCGGAGGCGGAAGGCAAGAAATCGCTGCGCGATTTCCCTTTAGTCGGACGAATCGGAGAGCCTTGCGCTTGCAAGC
>JANYGW010000159.1 GCA_025359245.1 Massilia sp. | reverse complement strand
CGTCCTCGCGCACGCGGGGACCTATGTTGAGCCCGCTCAGTATGGGTCCCCGCGTGCGCGAGGACGACGGCGGTTCTAGTTTTTCTCTCGCGATTCCTGCCGATTCAAAACGCATTGACCGGGATGCGCAGGTAGCGCACCCCGTTTTCTTCCGGCGCCGGCAGCTGGCCGGCATTGATGTTGACCTGAATCGCCGGCAAAATCAGCGCCGGCATCTCCAGCGTATGGTCGCGCGCGGTGCGCATGGCCACGAAATCATCCTCTCCCACACCGTCGCGCAAATGGATGTTCGCGGCGCGCTGGGCGCCCACGGTCGTCTCCCACGCCGGTGCGCGCCCGGGCGGCGGATAGTCGTGGCACATGAATAAGCGGGTCGCTTCCGGCAGCGCCAGGATGCGCCGCGCCGAGCGGTACAGCGCGCCCGCATCGCCGCCGGGAAAATCGCAGCGCGCCGATCCCACATCAGGCATGAACAGCGTGTCGCCCACGAACACGGCGTCGCCGATATGGAAGGCGATGTCGGCCGGCGTGTGGCCGGGCACGTGCATCGCGCGCGCCGGCAGGCGGCCGATCATGAAGTCTTCATCGGGCGCGAACAGGTGGTCGAAATGCGCATCATGGGTGGGAAAAACCCCGGAAAACGCGCGCTGCACGGCGCTGATCGCCGCCCCGATGCCGGTCTGGCCACCCAGCGCCGCGGCCAGGTAGGGCGCGCCCGACAAGTGGTCCGCGTGCGCATGCGTCTCGAGCAGCCATTGCACGCTGAGCGACTGCGCGCGCACGAAACCGATCACGCGGTCGGCCGCGGTGGTGGTGGTGCGCCCCGATTTCGGATCGTAGTCGAGCACCGGATCGATGATGGCGCAGGCGCTGCCGGGCGCTTCGTACACCACATACGTGATGGTGGACGTGGTGTCGTCGAAAAACGCCTGGATCTGCGGCTGCATGGAATGCCTCTAAGTGTTGTTTTGGAAATTATACGCCTCCAAATACCCATCAAACGCATCAATAAGTTGTCTATAATTAATTTCTGTTGATGACTGGACTCCGGTGATGGCGGCCATGAAGTTCTTGAGCGGTTCGAACGCTTCCAAATGCGTCTTGTTTGCCGTGATGCTGGCCCTCGCGGCGGTGGAGCTGTTTGCGCTGCAGTGGCTCAAGCCGGTCGAAAACCAGGTCCTCGATTCCTTCGTGCGCCAGCAGTCGGCCAGGCTGGTGCCGGATCCGGAGATCGTAATCGTCAACATCGACGACGCCAGCCTGGCCAGCATGGAGGACGTGGCCGGCAACTGGCCCTGGCCGCGCGAGGTGCACGGCGACCTGTTGCGCGGCATGCTGCGCCAGAAGCCCAAGGCGATCGTGTTCGACTTCACTTTTTCCGAACGCGACGTGTACCGTCCTGACAGCGACCGGCGCTTCAATGCGGCGCTGGCCGGCAATACGAATATCTACTTTCCGCTGGTGCGCCTGCCGGCCGAGATGGACCAGGCGGGCGACCGCGCCGACGAGATCGCGCCGCTGCTCGGCATGACGCGCTCGGCCCGCGCCAAGCCGGAAGCGCGCGTGGCGCTGCAGCCGCCCAAGGCGGTCGACGCGGCCTACTGGCGCACTGGCAGCATCAATTTTTCGAAGGACGACGACGGCACCGGGCGCCGCTACGACTTGTACCTGGACGCCTATGGCTGGCTGATCCCGTCGCTGCCGGCGCGCGTGGCGGCCGGCCTGGGCTATGCGATCCCGCCCGGTCCCGACATGCTGCTGGCCTGGCGCGGCGGGCAGCAGGGCCACATCCGCATTCCGTATGCGGCCCTGTACCAGGACTTCGACCGCGAGCATCCGCGCCGGCTGGCCAATGAACTGACCGGCAAGATCGTCATCATCGGCGCCGATGCGTCGACCATGAACGACCTGCGCTCGACACCGCTGTCGAGCCTGTACCCCGGCGTGCAGATCCTGGCCACCGCCATCGACAACCTGAAGAACCAGCGCTTCATGCGCATGCCGCCGCCGTGGGCGGTGCCGCTGGGCGCGCTGGCGGTGATGCTGCTGCTGCTGTTCGCCTTCGTGCGCGGCTACAACCTGGTCGAGGAGGTCGGCGCGCCACTGGCCTTGCTGACCCTGGTGCTGCTGGGCGCGACCTGGTGGGGCATCAGCCGGCTGATGCTGTTGCCGGCCATCTCGGCCACGATCCTGGTGTGGGCCTATTACTTCGCCGGCGCCCTGCAGAGCTACCTGGCCGAACGCAAATCGCGCCTGGCGGCGGTGCAGATGTTCAGCCGCTTCGTCAATCCGCATGTGGTCAAGGAGTTGATGAACACAGGCGGGGCCTTGCCGCGCCAGGGCGAGAGCCGCGACATCTCGGTGCTGTTTTCGGATATCCGCGGCTTCACCACGCTGTCCGAGAACCGCACGCCGCAGGAAGTGGTACAGCTGCTGAACCGCTACTTCACCTTGCAGGTTGAAGTTGTTTTCCGACACGGCGGATCATTGGATAAATTCATCGGTGATTGCATTATGGCATTTTGGGGCGCACCATTGGATGATCCCCTGCATGCCCAGAACGCGGTTCGCGCGGCGCTGGAAATGGCCGAGGTCCTGCAGCGTTTCAAGGCCGAACTGGGCCGCCAGGATGCCGATTTCGACGTCGGCATCGGCATCCATTCGGGCCCTGCCGTGGTGGGACTGATCGGGTCGGAGCAGCGGCGCGAATATACCGCCATCGGCGACACCGTCAACCTGGCCAGCCGCATCGAAGGGCTGACCAAGGGCGTGGCGCGGATCCTGGTGTCGGAACAGACGATGAAGCTGTGCGGTTCAGCGTTCAGATTTACCCCGTATGGCGCATTCGAGGTCAAGGGGCGGGAGCAGAAAGTGAATTTGTTCGGTCCAGACCGAGGGGAGGGAACATGAAAAAATCCATTGCCGCAGGCGCCGCCATGCTGCTCGTTGCGGCCGCCGCGGGTGCGTTCGAAACGGCGTACACGGTGCGCCCGACCGACCTGAAGGCCAAGCCGTTCAGCGACGCGGCCACGCTGGTGACGCTGGCCCAGGGCAGCCAGGTCAGCGTCATGGAGCGCCAGGCCAGCTGGCAGCAGGTCAAGTCGCCGGCCTCGAGCGCGGCCGGCTGGGTTAAGATGCTCAGCCTGCGCTTCGACACGGCCGGCGCCCCTCCGCGCGCCGGCGCCACCAACAGCAACCTCGGGGTGCTGTTCAACATTGCCCAGACCGGCAGCGGCGGCAGCGTCGCCACCACCGGGGTCAAGGGCATCAACGAAGAAGCGCTGCGCAATCCGCACCCGAACCCGGCGGCCCTGCAGCAGATGCAGGCGCAGGATGTCAGCGCGGCCGATGCCAGGGGCTTCGCCAGGGCCGGCAAACTGTCGAGCGCGACGATGGTCTACGCCGCCGCACCGGGAGGCCATCCATGAAAGCCGCGCTGACGACGATGGCGCTCGCGCTCGGCTGCGCCGGCTGCGGCTCGGTCTCGCCGATCCTGACGAGCGCGATGAGCAATATGAATGTCAACGAGATGGCCAGTGCGGTCAGCAAGGGCCACCAGCTGATCGAGGGCCCGCGCGAGATGAGCCAGGCCGACGAGGTGGCGCTCGGCTCCGGCATAGCCAGCAACATGCTGGGCGCGGCGCCGCTGTGGCAAGACAAGAAGGCGCAGCGCTACGTCAACCAGGTCGGACTATGGCTGGCCTTGCAGACCGAGCGCACCGACTTGCAATGGCACTTCGGCGTGCTCGACGATCCCGAACTGAACGCCTTCGCCGCCCCTGGCGGCTATGTGTTCATCTCGCGCGGCCTCTTGCTGCGCATGGGCAGCGAAGCGGAGCTGGCCGGCGTGCTGGCCCATGAAATCGCCCACGTGGTGCGCAGGCATCACCTGAATGCGATCAAGAAGGCGTCCGACCGCGCGCTCTGGGCCGACCTGGGCGGCAAGGGCGCCTCGATGCTCAGCCAGGGCACCAGCATGGGCAAGTACAAGGATCTGTCGCCGGCGCTGGCCAAGCTGGCCACGGCCGGGACCGAGCTGTATGTGCGCGGACTCGACAAGGGCGATGAATTCGAGGCCGACCGGATGGGGGTGGTGATCGCCGCGCGCGCCGGCTACGATCCGTATGGCTTGCCGGCGGTGCTGCAGACGCTGCAGGCGCTCAATCCCTCGACCGGCGGACTGGCGCTGATGTTTCGCACCCATCCGGCTTTTTCGGAGCGGCTCGACATGCTGGCGCAAATCATGACGGGCGAGTTCGACCGTTTCGAGAAGCAGCCGGCGCTGGCGGCCCGCTTCAAGGCCAATGTGGCGCTCGCGAAAACCCGCTGAACCAGGCAAAAAAACGCGGGGCGCGCAGCTGATGCCAGCTGCGCGCCCCGCGCTGTGTGCGCTGGCCGGCAATCCTACAGGTTCAGCTTGGGCAGGTAGTTGCCCGGGATAATGCCGAACACGGACAGCACGATCAGGATCAAGAGGATGATGAAGAGCACCCGCACAATCTGGGCGACCGGTGCAGGCAAAGGCAGCATGCTGACCAACCACCAGATCAGGCCGAACACGACCAGATAAACGATGAGGCTGATGATGATATTCATGGATAATTTCCCCTGCTATGAAACGTTGGGTCGGAATAGACAGTCACCACGATAACGCAAGCAGGGCAGGCTTTCCGTACGGCAGGGCACATAGCGCTTAATCGATGAGTATGCGGCGCACCGCGCGCGCGCGGCCGCGGAACGGACGCCCGTACATGGTCTGGATGCCGCTGGTGAAGTTTTGCCCCCAGACCAGCTGGGCGCGCGGCTCCTGCGGCTCGCACGACCAGTACCAGACGCGCTGGAAATGCTCGCGGCAGTTCGCATACAGCAGCGACAGTTCGCGCCGGGTCGGCAGGTCGCCGCCGGCGCTGCTGGCCCAGTCGCGCGCCGCGGTCCAGGAGATATCTTCGGCTTCCCCGGGCAGCAGCACCAGGTGATGGTCGGGCAGGCCGTCCTTGCCCAGGATCAGGCCAGCGTAATACTCGCCATTGCCCAGCGCCGTCATCAACTCCTTGTAATTGCTCATCAATAAATCTCCGTCGGCAGGGAATCCTTGGTAGGACAACGGCGGACCGGCGCAAGTTGCACGCTAACTGATTGATTCCCAATGGGAAATTCCAGTGTCTGTTTTGCCAGTTGTCAAAAATTTTGACTATAAAACATTAAACTACGACATTTGATTTGTATCAAACCTTGCTCATTTCGTGACTATTCAGCCTGAGCGCACAGCGTAGAAAGTTGTTGTAAACAGATCCGCGATAACGCATCATGCGTGCATGCCACCAAAACCGCCGCGCCCCGACCTTACTCATCTGTCCGATCAGGACAAGGACAGACTTAT
>JANYGW010000122.1 GCA_025359245.1 Massilia sp. | reverse complement strand
ATACAAATTGTCGCAGATGGAAAAAGGCAAAATCTCGCGCGAGGAATTCATGCGCGAGATCGCCCAGATGACGCAAATCATCGTCAAGCGCGCCAAGGAATACAACAACGACACGATTCCCGGCGACTACGCGACCCTGGTTACGCCGTGCCCGAATTGCGGCGGTGTGGTCAAGGAAAACTACCGTCGCTTCGCCTGCACCAAGTGCGAATTCAATATGAGCAAGACGCCGGGCAGCCGGCAGTTTGAAATCGCCGAAGTCGAAGAACTGCTGACCAACCGCACCATCGGTCCGATGCAGGGCTTCCGCTCGAAGATGGGACGGCCGTTCGCCGCCATCTTGCGCATCGTGCGCGATGAAGACATCAACAATTGCAAGCTCGAATTCGACTTCGGCCAGAACGACGACGAGAACGCCGAACCGGTCGACTTCACCGGCCAGAGCGCGCTCGGACCGTGCCCGAAATGCGCGGGCGGCGTCTACGAAATGGGCCTGGCCTATGTGTGCGAACACAGCGTGGCGAAGCCGAAAACCTGCGACTTCCGCAGCGGCCGCATCATTTTGCAGCAGGAGATTTTGCCTGAGCAAATGGTCAAGCTGCTCGGCGAAGGCAAGACGGACCTGATGCCGGGCTTCGTGTCGCAGCGCACGCGGCGTCCGTTCAAGGCCTTCCTCGTGCGCGGCAAGGACGGCAAGATCAGCTTCGAGTTCGAGGAGCGCAAGGCCAAGCCGGGCGCGAAACCGAAGGCCGGCGCGAAGGAGGGCGACGAGGCCGACGCCGCCGCAGCGCCGACGACGGCGGCAGCGAAGAAGGCCGCCGCCGTGAAGGCGCCGGCCAAGAAAGCCGCGGCCAAGAAGCCGGCCGCGAAGAAGCCCGCCGTCAAAAAAGCGGCGGTGAAAAAGGCGCCGGCCAAGGCTGCCGCCGCCGACTAAGCGGCGGGGACAGACCCGCACCCCAGGTCTGTCCCCTCGGCGCGACCGTTCCCGCGACATCAGCAGCACCAGGGACAGCCCCGCGGGTCTGTCCCGTTGACGCACCATGACACTGACCATCTCCCGCATCCTGCACGCCGGCTACGTATTCGCCTGCGACGCCACGCGCATCGCCTTCGACCCCATCGTCGAAAATCCGTTCAGCCGCAACTGCCACGCCTTCCCCGACGTCGCGTTCGACCTCGCGCAGTTTCGCGCGCAGCGTTTCGACGCCGTCTTCATCTCCCACTTCCACGACGACCACTGCTCGTTCGACAGCCTCGACCTGATCGACCGCGCCACGCCGCTCTACGTCTACTGCATCTTCGACGAGCTGTTCGTCATGCTGCGTGAACTCGGCTTCCTCAACGTGCACGCGCTCAAGCTCGACGTCCCCGTGTGCATCGGCGCCATCACCGTAACCGCGCGCCGCGCAGAAGACGCCGACGTCGACTCGCTGTTCCAGATCCAGGCAGCCGGCCTGAATGTGCTCAACGTGGTCGACGCCTGGATCGCGCCCGCGACGCTGCCCGTGCTGGCGCAGTTCGCGCCGTGGGACATGGTGCTGTGGCCGTTCCAGACCATGCGCGAGACCGACGTTCTCGCGCCCTCGCGTGCGCCGCGCGCGCCTGTGAGCTTGCCCGAGGAATGGGCCGCGCAACTGCAAGCGTTGCGGCCGCGCTACGTGGTGCCCAGTTCCTGCCAGTTCGTGCAGGAGCCGTGGTCCTGGTACAACCACGCGCTGTTCCCGGTGACCTACCGCCAGTTCGCCGACGAGGTGGCCGGCTGGCTGCCCGAGGCCACGCTGCTGCGCCTGAATCCCTCGGTGTCGGTGGAACTCGATGCGACGGGCGCGCGCGCGGCGCCGCCCTTGGCCTGGGTGCTGCCGGTCGGCCCGCAAGATGTCGACTACGATTATCATGCGCAGGCCACGCCGCCCACCACGGCGGCCATCGCGCGCCATTTCCCGGCCTTGCCGGCAGCGCACGCGGCGCGGGTGCGCGCGTGGTGCCAGGCCGGCCTCGCGCTGCGCTACGAGGCGCTGGAGCCGCCTGAGGACAGTTATTTCGACGTGCCGCGCGTGTGGCGCCTGTCGGTGTTCGATCATGCGGGCGAGGGCACGCATTACCGCTACCGGCTTGATGGCGCGCGCGCGACGCTGCTTGGCGATGGCGATGGCGATGGCGATGGCGATGGCGATGCGGCGCCGCTTGCGTGGACCACCGAGATCCCCGCAGCCAAACTGTACGCCGCGCTCGAGCTGGGCGAGTCGCTCACGTCGATGTATATGCGCATCAACGACCACGCGTTCGACGCCGCCACCGACGCCGAACTCGACCTGGCCGACATCATCGACGACCCGCTGATCCGCTGCCTCTACAACGACAGCTTCGGCGCCTACCAGGCCGCGCAGCTACGCCGCATCCAGGCGCGCCGCTGACCGCACCGGACGGTGTCGCTCGCGCACCGAACGTTGACACCTGTGTACCTGACGTTGACATTCGCGCACCTGACGTTGACATTCGCGCACCGGACGTTGACACCCGCGCACCGTAGATACTGTGAACGGTGTCAAGCCCCGTGGAGGGCGGGATCGAACTTTTTCCCCGACCGAAGCACGCCGTAGGTGACGGTGACGAGCTTACGCATCATGGCGCCGATCACGACCATGGGTAGCTTTCCGGCG
>JANYGW010000106.1 GCA_025359245.1 Massilia sp. | reverse complement strand
TTCATATCATGTACGCGGTCATAAAAACCGGTGGCAAACAGTATAAAGTTGTCGCTGGCGAAAAACTTAAAATAGAACAGATACCGGCAGACATTGGTTCCGAACTCACCATCGATCAAGTCCTCGCAGTAGGCGCGGGCGACACCATTAAGTTTGGTGCGCCATTGGTCGAAGGTGCAACGGTACTGGTAACTGTTGTGGCACACGGTCGTCACGATAAAGTGAAGATTTTCAAGATGCGTCGTCGTAAGCACTACCAGAAACACCAAGGCCATCGTCAGAATTTCACTGAAATCCAAATCGTATCGATCAACGGCTAATCGCTGTTTGCCCGGTTAACCCAGCTATCTAGGAGCATTAAATGGCACACAAAAAAGGCGGCGGCACAACGCGCAACGGCCGTGACTCAGAATCAAAACGCCTTGGCGTTAAGGTTTACGGCGGCCAGGCTATCAATGCCGGCGGCATCATCATCCGTCAGCGCGGCACTCCGGTGCGCGCAGGCGAAAACGTCGGCCTGGGCAAGGATCACACCTTGTTCGCGCTGGTCGACGGCAAAGTCAAGTTCGTCGTCAAGGGTATCGGTTCGAAGCAATTCGTCACCGTGGTCCCTAACGCACCAGCTGCCGCAGTCGCAGCTTAAGTAATACCCTGCGCCGCAAGGCGCACATTTGTAAGGCGCAAGCCTTCAATCGAAAGGCTCTGCCCACGGTGGAGCCTTTTTAGTTTTATGGCGGCACAAAATTATGAAGTTTATCGACGAAGCAAAAATTGAAGTCATCGCCGGCGACGGCGGAAACGGCTGCGCATCGTTCTGCCGCGAAAAGTTCCGCCCGTTCGGCGGACCGGACGGCGGCGACGGCGGCAAGGGCGCGTCCATCTGGGCAGTTGCGGACCGCAACATCAACACCCTGGTCGACTTCCGCTACTCCAAAATGCACAAGGGCAAAGACGGCGAACCTGGCCGCGGCGCGGACTGCTATGGCAAGGGCGCCGACGACATCCACATGCGCATGCCGGTCGGCACGCTGATCGTCGATAACAACAACGGCGAGATCATCGCCGACCTGACCGAACACGGCCAGGTCGAGCTGCTGGCCAAGGGCGGCGAGGGCGGCTGGGGCAACATCCACTTCAAGTCTTCGACCAACCGCGCCCCGCGCCAAAAGGGCGAAGGCAAGGAAGGCGAACGGCGCGAACTGCGCCTCGAGCTGAAAGTGCTGGCCGACGTCGGCCTGTTGGGCATGCCCAACGCCGGCAAGTCGACTTTCATTACGGCCGTCTCGAACGCCAAGCCGAAGATCGCCGACTACCCGTTTACCACGCTGCACCCGAACCTGGGCGTGGTGCGCGTGTCGCACGAGAAGAGCTTTGTGATCGCCGATATTCCCGGCTTGATCGAAGGCGCTTCCGAAGGCGCGGGCCTGGGTCACCAGTTCCTGCGTCACCTGCAGCGCACCGGCCTGCTGCTGCACATCGTCGACATGGCGCCGTTCGAAACGAACGTCGATCCGGTCAAGGAAGCCAAGGCGCTGGTCAAGGAACTGCAGAAGTACGATGAAGCGCTGGTCGACAAGCCGCGCTGGCTGGTGCTCAACAAGCTCGATGTGGTGCCGGACGAAGACCGCAAGAAGCTGGTCAAGGACTTCGTCAAGCGCATGGCCTGGAAAGGTCCCGTGTTCGAGATTTCGGCACTGAACCGCGAAGGCTGCCAGGAGCTGGTCAACGCAATCTACCTGCACCTCGAGGCGAAGAAAAACAGCGAACACCGCGCCGAAGAAACGCAAATGACCGAAGAAGCACGCGGCATTGCGTCGATCGATCCGGACGATCCGCGTTTCAAGATCCTCGAATAACTTGGCACCGCCCCTGTCCCGGGCGCTGCTGCGCGCCAACCTGCTGATGCTCATTGCGCTCATCAGTTCGTTGGGCGTGCTGCTGGCGCTGCTGGACCCGGATCGCGTAGCCACGCAATACGGTATGCTACTCGTTGGCGTCAACGGCTACAGCCAGTTTTACGCCATCTATGTCGGTGTCAGGATCGCTATCGCGGCCCTGGCGCTGCTGGCAGCAATGAATGGCGACCAGCCACTCCTCGGCGATATCACCGCAGTGTTCCTGTTGGCGCAGCCGTTCGGCCAGATGATCGCGGCCTTCGCGATCGGCATGCCCCATGGGGACGTATTGGAACTAAGCGGGCTGCAACTGCTCGGCGGCGTGACGCTGCTGGCCTTGCGCCCGCGCAGAGAAAAACGCCGATGAAATCCGTCATACAGACCGCACACCGCATCATCATCAAAGTGGGTTCCTCGCTCGTCACCAATGACGGGCGCGGGCTCGATCATGCCGCCATCGCGCGCTGGGCCGCCCAGATCGCCGCGCTGCGCGCGCTGGGCAAGCAAGTCGTGCTGGTCAGCTCGGGCGCGATCGCCGAGGGCATGCTGCGCCTGGGCTTCGAGAAGCGTCCCACCGACATCCACGAACTGCAGGCCTGCGCCGCAGTCGGGCAAATGGGCCTGGCGCAGATCTACGAAACCAGCTTTCGCGCGCACGGGCTGGGCACGGCGCAGGTGCTGCTCACGCACGCCGACCTGGCCGACCGCGAACGCTACCTGAACGCGCGCTCGACGCTGACCACGCTGCTGCGGCTGGGCGTGGTCCCGATCATCAACGAGAACGACACGGTGGTCACCGACGAGATCAAGTTCGGCGACAACGACACGCTGGGCGCGCTGGTGGCCAACCTGATCGAGGCCGACGCGCTGATCATCCTGACCGACCAGCACGGCCTGTTTTCCGCCGATCCGCGCAAGGATCCGAATGCGGTCCTGATCGCCGAAGGCAAGGCTGGCGACCCGGCGCTCGAAGCGATGGCCGGCGGCGCCGGCAGCAGCATCGGGCGCGGCGGCATGCTGACCAAGATTTTGGCGGCCAAGCGCGCGGCCGGCACCGGCGCCCATACCATCATCGCGTGGGGCCGCGACAGCGACGTGCTCACGCGCCTGGCCGCCGGCGAGGCGATCGGCACCCAGCTGTCCGCGCAGACCGGGCGCCTGACGGCGCGCAAGCAGTGGATGTCGGATCACTTGCACACGGCCGGCAAAGTAGTGCTCGATGCGGGCGCGGTGGCCAAGCTGACCAAGGAAGGCAAGTCGCTGCTGCCGATCGGCGTGATCGACGTCAAGGGTGAATTCGGGCGCGGCGCGGTCATTACCTGCCTGTCCGAGGACGGCAGCGCGATCGCGCGCGGGATCAGCAACTACACCAGTTCGGAAGCGCGCCGCATCATGCGCAAGCCGTCCTCGGAGATCGAGAAAATCCTCGGCTTCCTGGAAGGCCCCGAGCTGATTCACCGCGATAACCTGGTGCTGGTATAAGGCGCGCTTCATGATCGAACGACTCAAGTCCCTGTTTTCCCGCAAGGCCGAAAGCGCGCCGCCCGAGCCGTCTGGCGAGACGCTGCTGTTCAATGCCTACTGCACCAGGCTGACCATCGCGCAGCCGGCCTTCGCGCACACGCTGCATGCGCGGCGCGACTTGTCCGACCCGGAGCTGCTGGAGCACCTGAACGATTTTTGCGGCTACGTGCTGGCGCGCGGCGACGGCGCGATGTCGCGCGATAAATATCACGTGATCCTTCATTTGCAGCGGGTGCAGCAGCACCTGAGCATCGGCGTCGCCGCCAGCGATACCGGCGCGCTGTACGAATGGGCGGCGCGCGCGAATGCGATCCTGTTCACGACGGACGGCCATGTGACCGACCCGCAGGGGCGCGTGCTGGTCAATGCCGCCGACGGCAAGGCCGCTGCCGATGCATGCGTGCCTTACCCCGAGAAGGCGCTGGCGCGCAAGGCGGTCAGCGAAGCCAAGCTGGCGGCGCGCGGCATCGACGTGCCGCTGACGCTGCCGCCGCTGGTGTGTGAAGACGAACTGGCGCTGCGCAGCAAAGACGAGGCCGTCGAGCGCGCGCGTGCCTTGCTGCTGGTGGCCTTGCGCGCCGAATCGGTCGCCTCGGGAGAGGCGATGCCGGTCGAGACCTTGCTGTCGAAAATGCCGCTTGCCGACGACGCGCTGTCGCCGAAAGAGCGCGCTTTCCTGGCGCAGGAAGCGCCATCGCAGCAGGACTGCGCGCAACTGATCTGGCGCTATGAAAGCCTGAACTTGCTCGAATGGGCGCTGGGGCTGGTCGGCCAGCTGCCATACCCTGATGCGCCGGTCGATTCGGCCGCCGCGGTCGCCACACTGATCGAGATGCGCGGACCGCAATTGCGTTCGGCCGGCGAAATCCTCGACGCGCTCGACCTGCATTACCGGCTGCACTGGCATATCCGCGAATCGCGCCTGAGGAAGGGCGGCGAGGCGGCCGGCGTCGATGCCGACGTCGTCATGGAACGCCACCACGCGCTCAACTGGCTGGTGCGCTTCCAGCACGCCGGCTGGGACGAGGTCGATACGCCGACCTGATTTACGCGCCTGCCGGCGCCGGCGTCTTGTCCTTGTATTCGCACAGATCGGCGATGATGCAGTTCCAGCACAGCGGCTTGCGCGCGACGCAGGTGTAGCGCCCGTGCAGGATCAGCCAGTGGTGCGCATCGAGCAAAAACTCCTTCGGCACGAACTTCATCAGCTTGTGCTCGACCTCGACCACATCTTTTCCGGGCGCGATCCTGGTGCGGTTCGACACGCGGAAAATGTGGGTGTCGACCGCCATCGCCAGTTCGCCGAACGCCGTATTCAAGACCACGTTGGCGGTCTTGCGGCCCACGCCCGGCAACGACTCGAGCTGCTCGCGCGTGCGCGGCACTTCGCCGCCAAATTGATCGACCAGGATCTGGCAGGTCGCCATCACATTCTTGGCCTTGGTCGGATACAGGCCGATGGTCTGGATATACGACTTGAGCTCGTCGATGCCAAGCGCCAGGATCGCTTGCGGCGTATTGGCCACCGGGTACAACTTGCGGGTTGCCTTGTTGACGCCGACGTCGGTGGCCTGGGCCGACAGCAGCACCGAGATCAGCAGCTCGAACGGCGTCGTGTATTCCAGTTCGGTCTTGGGGGCGGGATTGGCTTTGCGAAAGCGCTCGAAAATCTCCTGGCGTTTGGCTGGGTTCATTGTCCTTGTGCTTTCAGGCGTGCGCGTTCCATCGCCGCGGCGATGATGGCGCGCTTGCGCTCTTTTTCCGCCAGCTGTTCCGGCGTGTTGGTGATTTCGGCGGTCACTTCGCGCATCTTCGCGACCGCCTTGGCGGCCAGGCGCGCATCGTTTTCCTCGCGTTCGCGCTGCAGGCGCACGGTGCGCCGATCGTGGCGTTCGCGCGCCGCGTCGGCCTGTTGCTGCGACCACGCGTCCCGGCCGGTGCGCTCGCCCGTGACCGGAATCATCGCAATGCAATCGACCGGGCAGGGCGCCACGCACAGGTCGCAGCCGGTGCACAAGCCCGGCAAGATCGTGTGCATCTGCTTGGCCGCGCCGAGGATGGCGTCGACCGGGCAAGCCTGGATGCACAGTGTGCAGCCGATGCACAAGGCCTCATCGATAAAGGCGAGCGGGCGCGGGCGCTCGACGCCGTTGACGGGATTGAGGGGGATGACCTTGCGGCCCAGCAAATGCGCGAGGCGCGCAACGCCCTCGATGCCGCCGGGCGGGCACTGGTTGATGTCGGCCGCGCCGTCGGCGACAGCGACGGCATAGGGCCGGCAGCCGTCATAGCCGC
>JANYGW010000048.1 GCA_025359245.1 Massilia sp. | reverse complement strand
CACGGTAGATTCAGTGTCACACAAGGTTTGTCCTTTCCGGAGAGTCGAGCATGACCGAGCTGCCCGTCAGGCGTTTGCATATCGACCTGGCAACCCCGTTTGCGCGCCACTGGTGCGGCGGCGATGCGTTCCGGTCCGCCTTCTTCAATGCCCTGTCGATGAGCTTTCCCACGGGCGAGCAGTTTTTCATCGACACCGTGCGCGCCGCGCACAAGACGCTGCCGGCAGCACAGCAGGCGCGCTTGCAGGCTGAAGTCCAGGGCTTCGTCGGCCAGGAAGCGACCCATCGCCGCATCCACGGGCTGTTCAATGCCCAGCTGGCGCAGCAGGGATTGGTCAACGACTGGGAAGTGCGCAACTTGAAGAACCAGGCGACGTTTGCCGGGACCGACTTGCGCCATGCGCTGGCGATCACGGCGGCCCATGAACATTTCACAGCGATCTTCGCCGAGTGGCTGCTGACCTATCCGGCATGGTTTGACGGCAGCGAGGAGCGGCTGGCGACGATGTGGCTGTGGCACTGCGCCGAGGAATCGGAACACCGGGCCACGGCGTTCGACCTGTACCAGGCGCTGGGCGGCAACCATGACTGGCGCGTGACCTGGATGCAGCGCGTCAGCCTCAGTTTCGGACGCGACCTGCAGCGCCAGACGATTGCCAATCTCAAGCGCGACGGCACGCTGTGGCAGCTCCGTACCTGGACCAGCGCGGCGCGCTTCCTGTTCGGCAAGCGCGGGCTGTTGCGGTTTGGCTTACGCCAGTGGCGCAACTACAGCCGCGCCGATTTCCATCCGAGCCAGCAAGAGAGTCAGCGCTCTTCAGTCTGGCTCAAGGCGCATGCACAGCAGTATTCGGTCGTTGGCGGATAACTTACATCTGCCCATGCTCGGCAAACGAATGCACGCAGGTGCCGGCGACCACGAAGTGATCCAGTACCCGCACGTCGACCAGGGCGAGCGCCTGCACCAGCGCGCGCGTGAGCAGCAAATCGGCGTCGCTCGGCTCGGAGACGCCGGACGGGTGGTTGTGGGCCAGCATGACGCTGGCGGCGTTGTGGCCGAGCGCGGCCTTGACCACTTCGCGCGGATAGACGCTGGTGTGGGTCAGCGTGCCGCGAAACATTTCCTGGCACGCCAGCAGGCGGTTCTTGACATCCAGGAACAGCACCACGAACGATTCGTGCTGCTGGCGGCCCATGCTGATGCGCAGGTATTGGCGCACCGCGTCGGGCGAGCCGAGCGACGGGCCCGCCTGCAGTTGTTCGCCGATGGCGCGCTGGGCCAGTTCCATGACGGCCTGTAACTGCGCGAACTTGGCCGGCCCCATGCCGTGCACGGCTGAGAACTGACTTAGCGTGGCGCCGAACAGGCCCTGGATCGAGCCGAAATGCTGTAACAAGTCGCGTCCCAGTTCGACCGCGCTGCGGCCCTTGACGCCGACCCGCAGGAACAGTGCCAGCAGTTCGGGGTCGGACAGGGCGGCGGCGCCCTGGCTGATCAGGCGTTCGCGGGGGCGTTGCTGGGCGGGCCAGTCTTTGATGGTCATGCTTGGATCTCCGGGATGCCGGCGCTAACTTAACCAGGGACTCGGCGTCGCCGTCGTCCCCCAAAAGAAGAACCGGGGGCCGACCCCTTGGCAAACGGGCGCTGCCGCTGACGGGGTACAATGTCGCTTTGCACGCTTTCACGAAAATTATGTCCAACGCAACTCCGGCAGTCGTCACGCCTTCCGCCTACCTGACCCTGCATTATCGGCTCGCTACCGCCGCCGGTACTGATCTCATCACTACTTTCGCGGGGAACCCGGCCACGCTGATGCTGGGGCAGGGCCAATTGGCGCCTTTCCTCGAAGATGCGCTGATGGGCATGGCCGAAGGCACGCACCAGACTTTCGACCTGGCCCCAGGCCAGGCTTTCGGCGAACGCAATGCCGAGCTGGTGCGCGATGTGTCGCGCGCCACGCTGGCAGAAAATTCGGCGCCGGGCCATGATTATGTGGTCGGCGACCTGGTCGACTTCGCCGCGCCCGGCGGGGGCCGCTTCGCCGGCATCCTGCGCGAACTGCGCGACGATGGCGCCACTTTCGACTTCAACCATCCGCTGGCCGGCCAGTCGCTGCAATTCGAAGTCAAACTGATTTCGGTGTTGTAAAGGAACCCTCATGACTAGTGAAATTCTCCTGGCCCAGCCGCGCGGCTTTTGCGCCGGCGTCGACCGCGCCATCGAAATCGTCGAACGCGCGCTGACCCAGTTCGGCGCGCCTATCTATGTGCGCCATGAAATCGTGCACAACGCCTATGTGGTGGACGACCTGCGCAACAAGGGCGCGATCTTCATCGAAGAACTCGACGATGTCCCGGCCGGCAATACGCTGGTGTTTTCGGCGCATGGCGTCTCGAAGGCGGTGCGGGCCGAAGCCGAAGCGCGCGGGCTGACCATCTTCGACGCCACCTGTCCACTGGTGACCAAGGTCCACGCCGAAGTGGCCAAGATGCGCCGCCAGGGCTGCGAGATCATCATGATCGGCCACGACGGCCATCCGGAAGTCGAGGGCACGATGGGCCAGACCGAGCAGGGCATGTACCTGGTCGAGACGGTGGCCGATGTCGCCGCGCTGCAGGTGAGCAGTCCCGACAAGCTCGCCTATGTGTCGCAGACCACGCTGTCGGTCGACGATACGGCCGACATCATCGCCGCCATCAAGCAAAAGTATCCGAACGTGGTCGAGCCGAAGAAGGGCGATATCTGCTACGCCACCACGAACCGCCAGGAAGCGGTCAAGTTCATGGCGCCGCAAGTGGAAGTGGTGATCGTCGTCGGCAGCCCCAACAGTTCGAACTCGAACCGGCTGCGCGAAGTGGCCGAAAAGAAGGGCACGCCGGCCTATATGGTCGACAATGCCTCGCAAATCGACCCGGCCTGGCTGGTCGGCAAGCTGCGCATCGGCGTCACCGCCGGCGCCTCGGCGCCCGAAGTGCTGGTGCAGGCCGTGATCGACCGTCTCAAGGCGCTCGGCGCGCGCAGCGTGCGCACGCTCGAAGGCGTCGAAGAGCATGTGACGTTTCCGCTGCCGAAAGGGCTGGACAAGGCTGGCAGCGGGGCAGCCTGACGCCGGGGATGGGTTTTAGACCAAATTTTATTTGGAACCGTTGTAATTTTCCGATATTAGTTTTTACCAAACCTCGCTATCATGGCGACGCTCGGAATTTTTGTCGCGCTGGCAAGTGTACATATGCCAACGCGGTGCGCGGTTGCAGTAGAACCAAGAAACAAGGAGCGGCACTTCGGGGATCTTCTCCGGGTGCCGTTTTTGTTAGAACGAATTAAAAGAGGCGCGTAAAAACACATGGATCCACATCTCCAACAGATACTGGACACACTGCTCCAGCAGACGATCAATGGTCTGGTGACGGGCAGTATGTATGCGCTGGTGGCACTGGGTTACACGATGGTGTACGGGGTGCTCAACCTCATCAACTTCGCCCATGGCGACGTGATGATGGTCGGCGCGATGGTCGGCCTGTCCATCCTCAAGGTGCTCACCGTGGTGGCGCCCGGCCTGTCCGGCTATGCCAGCCTGGCGATCGCCATCCTGGCCGCCATTCCCGCGTGCGTGCTGGTCAATATCGTGATCGAACGGGTCGCCTACCGCCGCCTGCGCAATGCGCCGCGGCTGGCCCCCCTGATTACCGCGATCGGCATTTCCTACCTGCTGACGACGTCGGCCCAGGTGATTTGGGGCAACGCGCCGCTGTCTTTCCCGCAACTGCTGCCGACCACCCCGATCGCCGTCGGCGGCGCCGTCATTTCGCAAACCCAGGTGCTGCTGCTGGTGCTGGCCGTGCTGTCGATGGGCGCGCTGGTGTTGCTGGTCGAAAAAACCAAACTCGGCCGCGCGATGCGCGCCACGGCCGAGAACCCGCGCGTGGCCGGCCTGATGGGGGTCGACTCGAACAAGGTGATCGTGGCCACCTTCGCCATCGGGGCTGCGCTGGCGGCCGTCGCCGGCGTCATGTGGGGCGCCAATTATTCGACCATCGTGTTCGGCATGGGGACCTTGCCCGGCATGAAGGCCTTCTCGGCCGCCGTGCTGGGCGGCATCGGCAACATTTACGGCGCCATGATCGGCGGCATCGCCCTGGGCCTGATCGAAGCGTTTGGCGCCGGCTATATCAGCGACCTGACCGGTGGCTTTTTCGGCAGTAACTACCAGGACATCTTCGCCTTCGTGGTGCTGATCCTGGTCCTGACCATCCGTCCATCCGGCATCATGGGTGAACGCGTCGCCGACCGCGCCTGACGCACACAAGGAATAACATGGCTCTGCAATTTTTCACCGCCGACTCCGGCCGCAAGACCATCCTGGGCCGCGTGGCCATGGTCCTCGGGCTGCTGATCCTGCCGTATATCGGCATGCAGTTCGGTAACTCGCCGATGCGCATCATCGATATGGCGCTGTTGTACGTCATGCTGGCGCTGGGGCTGAACATCGTGGTCGGCTTCGCCGGCTTGCTCGACCTGGGTTACGTGGCCTTCTACGCGCTCGGCGCCTACATGGTGGGCCTGCTGGCCTCGCCGCAATTTGCGCTGCTGCTGCAGTCGACGGTCAACGAGTACCCGGCGCTGGGGGCGGCGCTGGTGTCGCTCATGGGCAAGGGCATCCTCGAGACCGGCATCCACCTGTCGGTGTGGGTGATCGTGCCGCTGGCGGCGGCGCTGGCCGGTCTGGCCGGGGCCATCCTGGGCGCGCCCACGCTCAAGCTGCGCGGCGATTACCTGGCCATCGTGACCCTGGGCTTTGGCGAAATCATCCGTATCCTGATGAACAACCTGGACGGGCCGGTCAACTTCACCAACGGCGCGCAGGGGATCAACATGATCGATCCGATCCGCATTTTCGGCGTCTCGCTCAGCGGCGAGGCGGGCTCGAAGGCGAACCTGATGTTCGGCAGCTATTCGATGCCGTCGGTGAACGCCTACTACTTCCTGTTCCTGTTCCTGTGCGTGGCCGTGGTGTTCGTCACGTCGCGCCTGCAGCATTCGCGCCTGGGACGGGCCTGGGTCGCGATCCGCGAGGATGAAATCGCGGCCAAGGCCATGGGCATCAACACGCGCAATGTGAAGCTGCTGGCGTTCTCGATGGGCGCCTCGTTCGGCGGCGTGGCCGGGGCCATGTATGCCTCGTTCATCGGCTCGATTACGCCCGAGGCATTCTCGTTCAACGAGTCGATCCTGATCCTGGCGATGGTGGTGCTGGGCGGCATCGGCCACATCCGCGGCGTGGTGGTGGGCGCCGTGCTGCTGGCGGCCCTGCCCGAAATCTTGCGCTTCGCTGTAGAGCCGGCCCAGAAAGCCATCTTCGGCCACGTGGTGATCGACACGGCCATCTTGCGCCAGCTGCTGTATGGCCTGGCGCTGGTGCTGACCATGTTGTACCGGCCGGCCGGCCTGTGGCCGTCACCGCAGCATGAAGACCGACCCGATGCGGCTGAAACCAACAAGACCGACGCCTTTCCGGCTTGAGGAATAGACAGATGAGCGAACAAATACTCCTCAATATTGAAGGCGTCAACAAGCGCTTCGGCGGCCTGCAGGCGCTGACCAACGTCAGCCTGAAAATCATGCAGGGCCAGATCTACGGCCTGATCGGCCCGAACGGCGCCGGCAAGACCACCTTCTTCAACGTCATCACCGGCTTGTACCAGCCCGACAGCGGCACGTTCGAGCTGGCCGGCAAGGCCTATTCGCCGTCGGCCCCGCACGCGGTGGCCAAGGCGGGCATCGCGCGCACGTTCCAGAATATCCGCCTGTTCGGCGAAATGACGGCGCTCGAAAACGTCATGGTCGGGCGCCACGTGCGCAGCCACCAGGGCGTGTTCGGCGCCGTGTTCCGCCACAAGGCGGCGCGCGCCGAGGAGGCCGCGATCCGCCAGCGGGCCCAGGAACTGCTGGACTTCGTCGGCATCGGCCAGTTTGCCAACCGCACCTCGCGCCTGCTGTCGTACGGCGACCAGCGGCGCCTCGAAATCGCCCGTGCGCTGGCGACCGATCCGCAATTGCTGGCGCTCGACGAGCCGGCGGCCGGCATGAACGCGACCGAAAAACTGGGCTTGCGCGAGCTGCTGGTGAAAATCAAGAATGAAGGCAAGACGGTGCTGCTGATCGAGCACGACGTCAAGCTGATGATGGGCTTGTGCGACCGCCTGACGGTGCTCGAATACGGCAAGCCGATCGCCGAAGGGCTGCCAGCCGACATACAAAAAAATCCGGCTGTGATCGAAGCCTATCTGGGAGGTGGGCATCAATGACGAGTGAAGCAATTCTGAAAATCTCCGGCCTGAAGGTCGCTTACGGCGGCATCAAGGCAGTCAAGGGGATCGACCTTGAAGTACACAAGGGCGAACTGGTGACGCTGATCGGCGCCAATGGCGCCGGCAAGACCACGACCCTGAAGGCGATCACCGGCACCTTGCCGCATTGCAGCGTCGACGGCGTGATCAGCTACAAGGGGCAGTCGCTCAAGGACAGCAAGTCGTTCCAGCTGGTGCAGCGCAAGCTGGCCATGGTGCCGGAAGGGCGCGGCGTGTTTACCCGCATGTCGATCCACGAAAACCTGATGGTGGGCGCCTACACGCGCGACGACAAGGCCGGCATCGCGGACGATATCGCCAAGTGGTTCGGCGTGTTTCCGCGCCTGAAGGAACGTGCCTCGGCGATGGCCGGTACCTTGTCGGGCGGCGAGCAGCAGATGCTGGCCATGGCGCGCGCCTTGATGAGCCACCCGGAATTGCTGCTGCTCGACGAGCCGTCGATGGGCCTGTCGCCGATCATGGTCGAGAAAATCTTCGAAGTGATCCGCGACGTCTCGAAGCAGGGCATCACGATCCTGCTGGTCGAGCAGAACGCCAAGCTGGCGCTGCAGGCGGCGCACCGCGGCTACGTGATGGACTCGGGCGCGATCATCATGAGCGGCAATGCCGACGACATGCTGCACGATCCGCGCGTGAAGGCGGCCTACCTGGGCGAATAAGCGATGTTTTCGCGCACGAAAAAAAACCCGCCGCAGCGGGTTTTTTTACTTCAGCAGGCGCAAGAATTACTTCTTGGCGGCTTTCGGTACGGCTTGCGAAAACTGGGTGACCGCGGCGTTGACGTTGGTTTCCATGGCTTCAACAGCTTGCTTGGTGGTCTTCGTCAGTTGCTCGTAGCCAGCGTTGGCATTGCCGATGGTGGCCTTGATGGCGGCAACCACGTTTTCCGAACCGGCCGGTGCGTTCTTGGTCACTTCGTCAACCAGGGTGATGACCTTGCGGTTGGTTTCGGCGATCTGGGCTTCAGCGGCCTTGGTGAATTCAGCTTGGGTGCCGGCGGCGATGGCGGCAACCTGGCGGCTGTACGACATGGCTTTTTCAGCGTTCGGCTGCGCTTGTGCAGCGCTCAGCGAGAAAAATTCTTGTGGATCCTTGGCGGCCAGCAGCTGGCGGGTGGTGATCGACGACTCTTCCAGCGATGCCTTGGCAGCGGTCAGGTTCAGTTCGACCAGCTTCTCCATGCCTTCAAACGCCTTGGCGGTCAGCGACGAGAAGATCGCGAATTGCGATTCGAAATTGGCTTTGGTGGCGTTCGAAAATTGTTCTGGGATTGCAAACATGTGTGTTCTCCAATATTTGATTAATCAAGCAATAAATGCGACTTAAACGGTAAGGCGGTACATCCACAACTCAGGCTGACGGTGGTTTGTGCAGCGCAACAAAGCCTATTCTACTGATTTCTGCCAGTGAGTCAAGCGCTTTTTGTGCAGTGCACCAAATCCATTTTAATTCTCGAGAATCAAGAATTCATGTCGTACGCCAAGTGCCGGGGCGGGCATTGCCAAGACACACTTTTCATAGGGAAAATGGTCTGGAGGAACGACATTTTTCCGCCCATGCTAGACTCGCCAACCTGCCCCGCATTCTTCCTGATTTGGCGCAATGACGCGCCGGCAAACCTGCCTTCTATTGATTAATGTCAAACAATACTCAAAAAATTGTTGCGACGCGCCAAGCTGGATTTTGGCTATCGCCGCTGCCCGTGTTTTTTGTCTTGCTGTGGAGCACGGGATTCATCGTCGCCAAATTCGGTTTGCCGTCGGCGCCGCCGCTGACGTTCTTGCTGCTGCGCTGCAGCGCCGTGCTGCTGGTGCTGGTGCCGATTGTGCTGGTGTGCAAGGCGCCATGGCCGGCCGGCATCGTCGGCCATGTCGCCGTCGCCGGACTGCTGCTGCAGGCCGGCTACCTGGGCGGGGTCTGGTGCGCAATCAAGCTGGGCATGCCGGCCGGCGTGACCGCGCTGATCGTCGGCATGCAGCCCATCCTGACGGCGGTCGCCGCGCCCTTGATCGGCGAGACGGTGCGGCCGCGCCAGTGGCTCGGCCTGCTGTTCGGGCTGGGCGGCGTGGCGCTGGTCGTGTATGCCAAGCTGACCCTGGTCGGCCTGTCGCCGCTGGCGCTCGGCTATTGCGTGCTGGCGCTGTTGTCGATCACGGCCGGCACCATGTACCAGAAGCGTTTTTGTCCTCGCTTTGACTTACGGTCCGGCACTGTGATTCAATTCGGCTCGACTGTCGCGCTGCTGCTGCCGCTGGCGATGCTGTTTGAGCATCTCGATTCCGGCTTGTCGACGGTGGACTGGACGCCACGCTTCATCGGCGCCTTGCTGTGGTCGGTGTTCGCGCTGTCGATTGGCGCGATCTTCCTGCTGTTCCGTTTGCTGCAGCGGCGCGATGCGACCGAGGTCACCAGTTTGTTGTACCTGACCCCGCCCACCACGGCGCTGATGGCCTGGCTGGTGTTTGGCGAGGCGTTCAGCCTGCTCGGCCTGGCCGGCATGGTGATTGCCGTGATTGGCGTGATATGTGTCGTTAAAAAATAGGGAAATCATGATAGCAAGCCAACAGCAGCAGATCGTCGACGCCGCCATCACCAGCCGCATGTCGGTGCGCGCCTTCTTGCCCGACCCGGTCGCGCGCGAGGATATCGAGGCCATCCTCGAGGTGGCCGCGCGCGCGCCGTCGGGCACCAATACCCAGCCATGGAAAGTCCATGTGCTGACCGGCCAGAGCAAGCTGCGCCTGTCCGAAGCGATCCTGGCCGCGCACAACGATCCGCAGCTCGCCAGCACCCACACCGAGGAATACGGCTACTACCCGACCGCGTGGGTGTCGCCGTATATCGAGCGGCGCCGCAAGGTCGGCTGGGACCTGTACGCGCTGCTCGGACTGACGCGCGAGAACAAGGCCGGCATGGCGGCCCAGCATGGCCGCAACTACCGTTTTTTCGACGCGCCGGTGGGCTTCATTTTTACCATCGACCGCATCATGGAGCAGGGCTCCTGGCTCGACTACGGCATGTTTTTGCAGAACATCATGGTGGCCGCGCGCGGGCGCGGCCTGGCCACCTGCCCGCAGGCCGCTTTCACCCAGTACCATCGGATCATTGCGGCGCAACTGGCGATTCCGGCGACCCAAATGGTGGTGTGCGGCATGGCGCTCGGCTATGCCGATCCGTCCAAGATAGAAAACAGCCTGGTCACCGCACGCGAGCCGGCGTCGGGCTTTACCCGTTATTTTGAATAAGCGTACACTGTTCACAGGCAACTAGCGTTGGCGCAGGCGGGCGTTGCGCCCCTGCGCAAAACTTGGCCGGATTCGCTTGCGCGCCGCGCTTGCTTTGTTACACTGCATTAAAGATGTGTCTGTTCGCTGCAAAGGATTTTCAGATGTATAAGCTTGTCTTAGGTGCTTTCGTTTCCTTGTTGTTGGTCCTGCCACCGGCCAGTGCCGCCCGTCATGATGGGCGCGCCAAGGTCAGCAAGACCAAGAAGGCGCACGCCGGCAAGGCCCGCTTCAAGCAGCGCGATCCGGCGCTGCGCGTGACGGCCGGTTCGCACAAGCAGCTGATCCGGCGCACCATCATTGTCAACGGCAAGCGCAAGACCGTGTACCAGCGCGTGCTGATCACGCGCCCCGTGGTGGAAGCGGCGCCGCGCATGAGCGTGGGCGACCGCGCCGGCCTGAACCTGACGCGCGATCCGCTCGACCTCGCCTCCAGCGTGGCCCTGGTGCTGGACCAGAACAATGCCGAAGTACTGTTCGAAAAAAATGCCGGCGTGGCGCTGCCGATTGCCTCCATCACCAAGCTGATGACGGGCCTGATCGTGGTCGAGGCCAAGCAGGACATGAATGAAATCCTGACGGTGACCGACGACGACGTCGATCATGAGAAATTCAGCAGCTCGCGCCTGCGCGTCGGTTCGCAAATGACGCGCGCCAATTTGCTGCATATCGCGCTGATGAGTTCGGAAAACCGCGCCGCTGCCGCGCTGGGGCGCAATTATCCGGGCGGCGTGGCCGGTTTCGTCACCGCCATGAATGCCAAGGCGCATGAGCTGGGCATGACCGGCACCCATTATGTCGATTCGAGCGGTTTGTCGAGCCAGAACGTGGCCAGCGCGCGCGACCTGGCCAAGCTGGCCATGGAGGCCTATCACGAACCGCTGCTGCGCCAATATTCGACGGATCCGAAATCGGATGTCGATGCCGGCGGGCGCATGATGAGTTACCACAACACCAACCACCTGGTCGCCTCGTCCGACTGGGACATCGGCCTGCAAAAGACCGGTTTCATCAATGAGGCGGGCCGCTGCCTGGTGATGCAGGCCATGATCCAGGGTCGCGCCGTGATCATGGTGTTTCTCGATTCCAAGGGCAAGCAGTCGCGCATCGCCGATGCGGGCCGCGTGCGGCGCTGGCTCGAAGCGCTCAAGCCGGCTGGCCTGGGCGCGGCCCCGGTACTAGAGCGCCCCGGTGTAGCCCAGGGTGGCTGAAATCTGGTTGGCGGTGCTGACCAGGTCTTCCAGCCATTCCTCTTGCAGGCGGTCGGCCGGCGCCGAGATCGACAGGCCGGCAATCAGCTTGCCGGTATCGTCGTGGATGCCCGCTGCCATGCAGCGCACGCCCAGTTCCAGTTCCTCGTTGTCGCGCGCATAGCCGCGCGTGCGCACCAGGCTCAGCTCGCGCTCGAGCTTGGCCAGGTCGGTGATCGAATTCTTGTTGTGGCCGGCCAGGCCGGTGCGCGTCGCATAGGCGCGGATCGCCTTCGGCTCGTCGACCGACAGGAACAATTTGCCGGTCGAGGTCAGGTGCAGCGGGCCGCGCCCGCCGATCGCGCGCACCACCTGCATCCCGGAACGCTCCGAAAACGCGCGGTCGATGTAGACGATTTCGTCGCCCTGGCGCACCGACAGGTTGATCGTTTGCTGGGTCTTCTTGTGCAGCGAGCGCATGAAGTCGAGCGCCGCTTCGCGCACCGACAGCCGGCTCTTGACCACATTGCCCAGCTCCAGCAAGCGCATGCCGAGCCGGTAGGTGCCCGGCTCGACCCGGTCGACAAAGCGCGTGATGACCATGTCGTTGAGGATGCGGTGCGCAGTCGACGGATGCAGGCCCGACACTTTCGACAATTCCTTCAGGCTCACCGGATCGGTGTAGTTGGCCAGCGCGTCGAGCAGGGCCACCATGCGTTCGATCACCTGGATCGAGGTTTTCGGGGCTTCGAGGGAGTCAATTTTCATAATGTGGTTGGTGCGGTGCAGTATATGTGCTTACTTTATACCATAATGTGAAAAGGAGTGGCAATTTCTGCGCACGGCCACACTTTTCTGGATGTCGCGCCATGGGCGGGGCATAATGCGCCATCGTCAGAACAATGGAAAAACAACATGACCAAACCCGTCAGCGAATTCAAGAGCACCAGCGGCCTGCAGCGCATCTTGCCCGCCATGATGTATGCGATCGCCGGCCTGAAGGCGGCCTGGCAGAACGAACATGCGTTTCGCCAGGAACTGGTGGTGGTGGTGATCGCCAGCGCGGTGGCGCTGTTGCTGCCCATTTCCGCGCTGCAGAAACTGTTCCTGATCGGCGTGCTGGTGTTCGTGCTGATCGTCGAACTGTTCAATTCGGCCATCGAGGCCGTGGTCGACCGCGTGTCGCTCGAACGTCATCCCTTGTCGAAAAACGCCAAGGACATGGGCAGCGCCGCCGTCATGCTGTCGGTGTTCCTCGCCGGCGCGAGCTGGGCCGTGGTGCTGTTCAACCGCTTCTACTGAGCCGGCGCCGCTGCGCCATGCGGCGCGCGCATATCCAAGCACGAAAGGCTTCCTTCGTTTTCCGCACCCGTGCCCGTATCCTGTGACTTCAGGAGGCGGCATGGCGACACCACTTTTCCCCGATTTTCACGTCATTATTGTGCCTGGACTGCATGACAGCAGTCCGGCGCACTGGCAATCGCGCTGGCACCGGCGCCATCCCGAGTTTTCCCGGCTGCGCCAGGATGACTGGGAACATCCCGCATTGCCGGCCTGGGCCGCGCGGCTGGACCAGCTGCGCGCCAGCGATCCGCGCCCGGCGCTGCTGGTTGCGCACAGCTTCGGCTGCCTGACGGCGGTGCACAGCATCGCGCGCGACGGCCGCAAGCTGGCCGGCGCCTTGCTGGTCGCGCCGGCCGATCCGGACAAGTTTGGCGTGGCTGCGCTGCTGCCGGCCTTGCCGCTGGCCTGCCCGTCGATCCTGGTGGCCAGCGCCAATGACCCGTGGATGCGCGCCGAGCACGCCGCCGCCTGGGCCGGGCGCTGGGACAGCGAACTGGTCGAGGCAGGGCGGGTCGGCCACATCAACGCCGACTCCGGCCTGGGCGCGTGGCCGGCCGGGACAACCCTCTTGCATCGGCTGGCTGATCGGGCGCACAATGGCGTGCTGGCAGTTCCGGCATGATTGATATCCGATAAACTTTTTCTAAAAATTCACGGAGAGAACCATGACATTACGCTTGGGCGACACCGCCCCTGATTTCGAGCAGGATTCCTCGCTGGGCCGGATCAAGTTTCACGAATGGGCGGGCAACTCCTGGGTCGTGCTGTTTTCGCACCCGGCCGACTTCACGCCGGTCTGCACCACCGAGCTGGGCCTGACGGCCAAGCTCAAGCCCGCCTTTGACAAGCGCAACGTCAAGGCCATCGCGCTGTCGGTCGACCCGGCCGAGGCCCACAAGAGCTGGATCAAGGATATCGAAGAGACCCAGCATACCGTGGTGGGCTTTCCCATCATCGCCGACGCCGACCGCAAGGTGGCGACGCTGTACGACATGATCCACCCGGAGCAGTCGGCCACGGCCACGGTGCGCTCGCTGTTCGTCATCGATCCGAACAAGAAGATCCGCCTGTCGATCACGTATCCGATGAGCACCGGGCGCAATTTCGACGAAGTGCTGCGCGTCATCGACGCCCTGCAGTTGACCGACTCGCATAGCGTGGCCACGCCCGGCAACTGGAAGGATGGCGACGACGTCATCATCCCGCTGACGGTGCAGGATCCGGAGGTCATCAAGCAAAAGTATCCGAAGGGCTATACGGCGGCACGGCCGTATCTCCGCGTCACGCCGCAACCGAACCGCTAGTTCCGCCGCGCGCGCATAAGCAAATAAGGATACTGTCGTTTGATATATGGCTGAGCCCCTATACTGTGATAGCTCTTTAGGGGTGCTGCCATGCTTATCACGTATATCGTTTCCGGTTTTGCCGTCGGCCTGTTGGTCGGCATGACCGGCGTCGGCGGCGGTTCCCTGATGACGCCTCTGCTGACCTTGCTGTTCGGCGTGCCGCCGTCGGTGGCGGTCGGCACCGACCTGGCCTTCGCCGCGATCACCAAGAGCGCCGGCACGTTCACCCACCGCCTGCGCGGCACGGTGCGCTGGGACATCGTCAAGCTGCTGTGCATCGGCGCCTTGCCGGCCGCCATCGTCACCACGCTGCTGCTCAAGCATTTTGGCACACTCGACAAGAATATCGGCCAGGTGATCCGCTACTCGATCGCCTGCTCTGTCATGCTGACCGTGGTCGCGCTCATTTTTAAAGGGAAAATGCTGGCCTGGCTGAATGCTCATCCGGAACGCCACCTGCAAGGCGCCAGGCTGAGCACCGCCACCGTCCTTGCCGGCCTGTTGCTGGGCACACTGGTGACCGTGTCCTCGATCGGCGCCGGCGCAATCGGCGCCACCCTGCTGGTCATGCTGTATCCGCGCCTGTCTTCGGCTGAAGTGGCCGGCACCGATATTGCCTACGCGGTGCCGCTGACCGCGATCGCCGCCTTCGGCCACTGGTGGCTCGGCTCGATCAACTGGACCTTGCTGGCGATGCTGCTGCTCGGCTCCGTGCCCGGCATTACGCTCGGTTCGTGGATGGCGCGCGCCGTGCCCGAAAAATTCCTGCGCGTGCTGCTGGCGCTGACCCTGACCGGCGTCGCTGCCAAACTCATTTACTGATCCCTGGGCGCTTTCCTAAGATCGGAAAGCGTCTATGCAAATGCCAATTACTTCGTTTCCTTTATTACAGTCTAGCTAGATAATTGCATCTTCTTAGATCAATATGTAATAAGAGGGCGGCATGTCACTACTCCCCAAGCCACAACGCGCGCCGTACCGGGTCATGCCCGGATTCGGCTTGTCGCTGGGCTTTACCATCTTCTACCTGGCGCTGATCGTCCTGATCCCGCTGTCGGCGGTATTCCTGAAGACATTCACGATGACGTGGGAAGCGTTCTGGCACGCGGTCACGTCGGAACGCGTGATGGCGTCGTACCGGCTCAGTTTCGGCGCCTCGCTGATCGCCGCCGCCATCAACGTCGTGTTCGGCGGCATCGTGGCCTGGGTGCTGGTGCGCTACCAGTTTCCTGGCAAACGCCTCGTCGACGCGCTGGTCGACCTGCCGTTCGCGCTGCCGACCGCGGTGGCCGGCATTACGCTGACGGCCCTGTATTCGTCGAACGGCTGGATCGGGCGCTACCTTGAACAATTGGGCTGGAAGGTCGCGTTCACGCCGGCCGGCGTGGTCGTCGCGCTGACCTTCATCGGCTTGCCGTTCGTGGTGCGCACCGTGCAGCCGGTGCTCGAAGACGCCGAGCGCGAGCTCGAGGAAGCCGCCGCCAGCTTGGGCGCCACCTCGCTGCAGACCTTCATCCGGATTACCTTCCCGACCATCATGCCGGCCATGCTGACCGGCTTTGCGCTGGCCTTCGCGCGCGCCACCGGCGAGTACGGCTCGGTCATTTTCATCGCCGGGAACATGCCGATGGTATCCGAGATCACGCCGCTGTTCATCATCACCAAGCTGGAACAATACGATTACGCGGGCGCCACGGCGATCGCGGTCGTCATGCTGGTAGCGTCGTTCCTGCTGCTGTTGACGATTAACCTGCTGCAGGCGTGGACGCGCAAACGGGCGGGCAAGCGATGAAGAACTCGTCCAATGCGCTCGAGCCGGCGTGGGTGCGCGTCGTGCTGGTTTTCGTGGCGCTGGCCTTCCTGACGCTGTTCCTGTTCGTGCCGCTGGTGGCGGTGTTCGTCGAAGCGTTCAAGAAGGGCTGGCAAGCCTATTTGGCCGCCATCACCGATCCCGATGCGGTGTCGGCCATCAAGCTGACCTTGATCGCGGCCTTCATCTCGGTGCCGCTGAACCTGGTGTTCGGCGTGGCCGCGTCATGGGCGGTGGCCAAGTTCGAGTTCCGCGGCAAGAGCATCCTGCTCACGCTGATCGACCTGCCGTTCTCGGTCTCGCCCGTCATCTCGGGCCTGATCTATGTGCTGATGTTTGGCGCCCAGGGCTGGTTCGGGCCCTGGCTGCAGCAGCACGACATCAAGATATTGTTCGCGGTGCCCGGCATCGTGCTCGCCACCGTGTTCATTACCTTTCCGTTCGTCGCGCGCGAGCTGATACCGCTGATGCAGTCGCAGGGCAACGAGGAAGAGGAAGCGGCGCTGGTGCTGGGCGCCTCGGGCTGGAACACCTTCCGCCGCGTGACGCTGCCGAACATCAAATGGGGCCTGCTGTACGGCGTGATCCTGTGTAACGCCAGGGCGATGGGCGAGTTCGGCGCGGTATCGGTGGTGTCGGGCCACATCCGCGGCGAGACCAACACCATGCCGCTGCAGGTCGAGATCCTCTACAACGAATACAACTTCGCCGCCGCCTTCGCGGTCGCCTCGCTGCTGGCATTGCTGGCGCTGGCGACGCTGGCCATCAAATCGTTCATCGAATGGCGTTTGCACCAGACCGACCCGGTCGACGCCGCAGCACGCAACCTGGAGCACTGACATGACTATCGAAGTCAAGAACATCAACAAGCGCTTCGGCGAATTTGTCGCCCTCGACGATGTGTCGCTGCAGTTCCCGGCGGGCGAACTGACCGCGCTGCTGGGGCCATCGGGCTGCGGCAAGACCACGCTGTTGCGCATCATCGCCGGCCTTGAGCATCCGGACTCGGGCCAGGTGCTGCTGGACGCGTTTGATGCTTCGGCGCGCCACGTGCGCGAGCGCCAGGTCGGCTTCGTGTTCCAGCACTATGCGCTGTTCAAGCACATGAGCGTGTTCGAAAACGTCGCCTTCGGCCTGCGCGTCAAGCCGCGCAAGGAACGCCCGAGCGAACAGCAGATCCGGCACAAGGTGCAGCAGCTGCTCGAACTGGTGCAGCTGGACTGGCTGGCCGACCGCTTCCCGCCGCAACTGTCGGGCGGACAGCGCCAGCGCATCGCCCTGGCGCGCGCGCTGGCGGTCGAGCCGCGCGTGCTGCTGCTCGACGAACCGTTCGGCGCGCTCGACGCCAAGGTACGCAAGGAACTGCGGCGCTGGCTGCGGCGCCTGCACGACGAGCTGCACGTGACCAGCATCTTCGTCACCCACGACCAGGAAGAGGCGCTCGAAGTGGCCGACCAGGTGGTGCTGATGAACAAGGGGAGGGTCGAGCAGCTGGGCGCGCCGGCCGATGTCTACAACCATCCGGCCTCGCCCTTCGTGTACAGCTTCCTCGGCAACGTCAACCTGTTCCACGGCCGCGTGCACGAGGGCGTGCTGGCCAGCGGCGACGCCAGCTTCACGGTGCCCGACCATGCCGCGGTACGGAATGGCACGGGCATCGCCTACGTGCGCCCGCATGATCTCGAGATCGAGCGCTATACGCCGGGCGGCGAGGGCATCGTCGTCACGCTGCGCCGCGCGCATGCGATCGGGCCGCTGGCACAGCTCGACCTGGAACGGGCCGACACCGCCGAGATGATCGATGCCGTGATACCGAATGAACGTTACAGCCAATTGCACATCAAGGAAGGCGACACGCTGCTGGTGCGCCCGCGCCGCATGCACGTGTTTGTCGACCAGGGAGCCTCCATATGAATTTCCAACAACTACGCTCGATCCGCGAGACCGCGCGCCGCGGCTACAACCTGACCGAGGTGGCCAACGCGCTGTTCACGTCTCAGCCCGGCGTGAGCCGCCAGATCCGCGAGCTCGAGGACGAACTCGGAGTCGTCATTTTCGAACGCAACGGCAAGCGCCTGACCGGCATGACCGAGCCGGGCAAGGGCATTCTCAAGATCATCGAACGCCTGCTGGTCGAGGCCGAGAACCTGCAGCAGGCCAGCCTCGATTACGCGGGCCAGAACAGCGGCACGCTGACCATCGCGGCCACCCACACCCAGGCCAGGTATGCGCTGCCGAAGGTGGTGCAGTCGTTTCGCAGCGACTTCCCGGAAGTGCGCATCGCGCTCCAGCAAAGCGCGCCGCTGCATATCGCCGAATGGGTCTTGTCGGGCAAGGCCGATATCGGCATCGCCACCGAGGGCCTGTCGCAGTTTCCCGACCTGGTGTCGTTCCCGTGCTACCGCTGGAGCCATTTGATCGTGGTGCCGGACGGGCACCCGCTGTTGAATAGTTCGCCAATCCGGCTGGCCGACCTGGCCGCTTTTCCGCTGATTACCTACGATGTCGGCTTTACCGGGCGCGGCCATATCGATGACGCATTCGCGGTGGCCGGCGTCGAGACCGACATCGTGCTCACGGCGATGGACTCGGACGTCATCAAGCAGTATGTCAGCCTGGGGCTGGGCGTGGGGATCGTGGCATCGATGGCGTTCGACCACGGGCGCGACAAGGGCCTGCGCGCGGTCGAAGCATCGCACCTGTTTGCGCCGAACGTGACGCGGCTGGCGGTGCGGCGCGGGGCGTATCTGCGCGACTACGCGTATCACTTCATTTCGCAGTTTGCGCCTGAGCTGAAGCGGGCCGACATCGAGAAGGCGCTCAGCGCGGAAGACTGATCAGGCGCCCGGATTGGTGATGCGCGCGTGGATTGCATCGATCGCGGCGGCCACCTCGGCCGACAGCGTCACCTCGGCCGCATCGATGTTTTCCTTCAGCTGCGCCAGCGTGGTCGCGCCGATGATGGTCGAGGCCACGAACCAGCGCGAATAGCACCACGCCAGCGCCATCGTGGCCGGTGTCATGCCGTGCGCGCGCGCCAGCCCGGCGTACTCCTTGACCGCCGCCAGCACGCTGGGACGCAGGTAACGCGGGCTCCAGTTGGGCGGGAAGATCGTCAGCCTGCCCGCGGCCTTGGGATGGTCCAGGTACTTGGCGCTGAGCTGGCCGAACGCAAGCGGGCTGTAGGCCAGCAGGCTCACGTCCTCGCGGTAGCAGGTCTCGTTGAGCAGGCTGGTCTCGAAGGTGCGCGCGCTCAGGTTGTACAGGTTCTGGATGGAGGCAATGCGCGGCAGCCCCTTGATTTCGGACTGCTTGATGTATTCGCTTACGCCCCAGGCGCTCTCGTTCGAGACGCCGATGTGGCCGATCTTGCCTTCGTCGATCAACTGGCCGAGCACGGCCAGCGTGTCCTCGATCGCCACGCAGGCGCGCTCCTTGGCCGGCTCGAACGCGCTGGCGCCGAACACCGGCACGTTGCGGCTGGGCCAATGGATCTGGTACAGGTCGATATGCTCGGTTTGCAGGCGCGTCAGGCTCGCTTCGACGGCGGCGCGGATGTTGGCCGCATCCAGGTTGTTCTTGCCGCCGCGGATCCAGTGCATCGCCGCATTCGGCCCGGCCACTTTGGTGGCCAGCACGATGTCGGCGCGGCGCCCGCTTTTTTTCAGCCAGGTGCCGATCAGGCGTTCGGTCGATCCCTGGGTCTGGGCGCGCGGCATGACCGGATACATTTCGGCCGTGTCGACCAGGTTGATGCCGCGTTCGAGCGCATAATCGAGCTGGCTGTGCGCGTCCGCCTCGCTGTTCTGCTCACCGAACGTCATCGTCCCGAGCGCGATGCTGGACACGCGCAGGCCGGTGGCGCCCAGTTTATTCGTACGCATTCTTCTTCCTGACCGCTTCGGCGCATTCGCGCACCAGCGCCGGCCCCGAGTAAATCAGGCCGGTGTAGAGCTGCACCAGCGACGCGCCCAGGCGCATCTTGGTGACCGCATCCTTGCCGCGCAGGATGCCGCCCACGCCGATGATCGGCACGGCGTCGCCCAGTTCGGCCTTCAGCGCGCGAATCACGATGTTGGACAGCTCGAGCACCGGCGCGCCCGAGACGCCGCCCTGTTCGTTGCCGTGCTTGTAGCGGTCGACGTCGCGGTGGCTCAGCGTGGTATTGGTGGCGATCACGCCGTCGATCCGGTGGCGCAGCAGCGCGTCGGCGATGTTCTTGATCTGCTCGCCGTCGACGTCCGGCGCGATCTTCAGCGCCAGCGGCACGTAGCGCTTGTGCTGGTCGGCCAGGCGCAGCTGCGCCTGTTTCAACTGGCCGAGCAGCGCATCGAGTTCGGACGCGCCTTGCAGCTGGCGCAGGTTTTTGGTGTTCGGCGACGAAATGTTGACCGTCACATAGCTCGCGTACGGATATACTTTTTCGAGGCAGTGCAGGTAGTCGTCGACCGCGTTCTCGATCGGCGTGGCGGCGTTCTTGCCGATGTTCAGGCCGAGTATGCCTTCCTTGTTCTGGTAAAACTTGGATGACTGGACGTTGGCCACGAAGGCATCGACGCCGCCGTTATTGAAACCCATGCGGTTGATGATCGCGCTCTTGGCCGGAATGCGGAATATGCGCGGCTTCGGATTGCCGGGCTGCCCCTTGGGCGTCACGGTGCCGACCTCGATCGAACCGAATCCCAGCGCCGCCAGGCCGTCGATGTAGGCGCCGTCCTTGTCCAGGCCCGCGGCCAGGCCGATCGGGTTGGGAAAGGTCAGTCCCATCACGGTGCGCGGATCGGACAAAGGCTTGCGCACGGCGCGCATCAGGCCGAGCTTCGCGGCGCGGCGCAAGGCGGGCAGGGTCAGGTTGTGCGCCGTTTCGGCATTGAGCGAGAACAGCAGGGGGCGGGTCAGTGCATACAGCAGTTTTTCGGACATTGGGCAGGCTCGGATTGGAACAGGTGCGGCATTTTACCGTGCGCCGCCCGGGTGGCCCTATTTTTCGAGTATGGCCCAGGCGCCGTCGATGCGCGCTTCGAGCGGCCGGAAGTTGGTCTTGTAGGCCATCTTGGGGCTTTGTTCTATCCAGTAGCCCAGGTAGACATAGGACAGGCCCAGGTCGCGCGCCTGGGCGATCTGCCACATGACGTTGTAGGTGCCGAACGACGCGCCCGCCACGTCGGGGTCGAAGAAGGTGTACACCGACGACAGGCCGTCGGACAGCACGTCGATGATCGAGACCATGCGCAGCACGCCATCGGGTTCGCGAAATTCGACCAGCCGGGTGTTGACCCGGCTTTGCAGCAGGAACTGGGCGTACTGGTCGCGGCTGTCCTGGTCCATGCCGCCGCCGACGTGGCGCGTGGTCTGGTAGCGCAGGTAGAGCGCGTAGTGCTCGTCGCAAAAGCTCAGGTTCGCGACCGTGGTCTGCAGCCCCGCGTGGCGCGCCCACGCGCGCCGCTGGCCGCGGCTCGGCTTGTATTGCTCCACCTGCACGCGCACCGGGATGCTGGCGTGGCAGCCGTCGCAATATGGGCGGTAAGTGAAGATGCCGCTGCGCCGGAAACCGCTCTTGACGAGTTCGGAATAGACGTCGGCGTTGATCAGGTGCGAAGGCGTGGCCACTTGCGAACGGGCCTGGCGCGCGTCAAGGTAGCTGCACGGATAGGGCGCCGTCGTGTAGAACTGCAAGGTCGAAAAAGGCAGGTCGTTGAGATGCGTCATGCATGGGCTTTCCGCGACGTGGTTGCTTCCTGTTTTTACCATTGTAACGAAAGTTTGGACTTCCTACTGCGTGTTCCGCAAGTCGGGGGAAGGACTGCGCAGGCGCGGCGCCTGATCCCATCCGCGCAGCGCCGGATGGCCGATCGCCGCGCGCAAATGGGCCAGGAAAGCGGCGCGCGGAATCGGCGCGGCGCCCAGCGAGGCCAGGTGCGCGGTTTCCTGCTGACAGTCGATCATCGCCACGCCCTGGCTGCGCAGGAAGTCGACCAGATAGGCCAGCGCGATCTTGGAGCCGTCGGTCACGCGCGCGAACATCGATTCGCCGTAGAACATGCGGCCGATGCAGACCCCGTAGGCGCCGCCGACCAGTTCGCCGTCGAGCCACAGCTCGGACGAATGGGCATGGCCCAGCGCGTGCAAGCCGGTGTAGCCGCTGATGATGTCTTCGGAAATCCAGGTGCCCGGTCCGTCGCGGCGCGGGCCGGCGCAGGCGCGCATGACGGACTCGAACGCGCTGTCGAAGCGCACTTGCCAGCGGCCGCCCTCGTGCATGCTGCGTTCGACCCGGCGCAGCGATTTGCGCAGGCTGTCGCTGGTGCGGAAATCGGCCGTCATCAGCACCATGCGCGGGTCGGTGCTCCACCACAAGATGGGCTGGCCCTCGGAGAACCACGGAAAGATGCCGCGCTGATACGCGGCCAGCAGGCGCTGCGGCGACAGGTCGGCGCCGGCGGCGAGCAGGCCGGGCGCGTCCAGGGTCAGCGCCTCGGACACGTCGGGAAACGGCGAATGGGTCTCTAGCCAGGGGATCATGTGTCGTTGGGCGGGCTCGATATGCGCATCGGACGCACGATGTCGTGCGTGTGAAAGCCGAAGCGTCCGCCCGCCTCCCGTATTTGGACGCAGTCGGCGAAGAACAGTTCCAGCGTCGTGCGGATGGTGGGGAAGGCCAGCTCATCCCACGGGATCTCGTGCTCGGCGAACAGCTGGACATCCAGGCTTTCGATGCCGGCCTGGTAGTCGAGGCTGCGCAGCCGGGCCAGGTAGAACAGATGGACCTGGTGCACCTGGGCCACGTTGAGCAGGCTGAACAGCTCGCCGATGGCGATGTCGGCGCCGGCTTCCTCTTCGGTTTCGCGGATGGCGGCCTCGGCCGTGGTCTCATTGTTTTCCATGAAGCCGGCCGGCAAGGTCCAGTAGCCGAGGCGCGGCTCGATGGCGCGCTTGCACAGTAGCACGCGCACCTGGCCATCGGCATCCCAGACCGGGATCGAGCCGACCACCAGCTTGGGATTATGATAATGAATGGTCGCGCAGTGGGCGCACACATAGCGGGGCCGGTTGTCGCCCTCGGGAATGAGCAAGGCGACCGGATGGGCGCACTCGGAGCAAAATTTCATAGAAGACCGTCAGTAGGGATTTCGCCTACTTTACACCGAATGCGGGGCCTGTGGCGGTTCCGGAAATGGCGGCGCAGGGGCGGCGGGCGCGATATTGGTGCTGCTATCGCACATCCGGTATGGATTAAGATTGCCTAAAACCCGAAAGGCCCCTATAATGCTTGCACAGACGCGGGGTGGAGCAGTCTGGCAGCTCGTCGGGCTCATAACCCGAAGGTCACAGGTTCAAATCCTGTCCCCGCAACCAATTCCAAAGCCGCTGATTTCGCAAGAGATCAGCGGCTTTTTGGCGTCTGGGCGCCGTGGGCCGCCGGTTTTACCGGGCTGCGCGCTGCGCGGCGGCGGCCAGGGCCGGGCGCAGGAAGTCGAGCAAGGTTTCTGTCACGTAAGTGCCTTGCCGCAGCGCCGGTTCGACGGCGTGCGCCCGGCGGATCTTGACGTGGGTGGCCGGGTCGGTCCCCGCGTACGAACAGAACAGGTCCATCCATTCCTGCGCCAGTTGCGCCGCGACCGGGCCGGCTGGCGAGGTGCCCGCATCGACTTCCTGTTGCACGCGGGCGATCAGCGCCGGCCATTCTTGCGCGCGGCGGCCATAGTTGGCCCTGGTGAAGGCGAATTCGGCCGGCGACAGGTATTTTTCATACAGGCCCAGCCGGTAGGCGCCGAAAGCTTGCAGCACATAGCCCTGCAATGCGGGCGTGATGCCGTTGCGCTCGCGCACCGCCGGCTCCTTGTCATTCATCTCGTTGAGCTGCACCAGCAGCTGGGCCTCGCCGCCGGTGTCGCGCACGATCATGTCCATCCAGGTGAGCGCCAGCTGTTGTGCCGCCGGGTCCGATGGCGGGGTGCCGCCCGCCATCAGCGTGTGCATGTCCGCCACCAGGGCGTCCCATTCGGCTTTTGTGCCGTCCGGGCCGGCGAAGAAAGCCAGCCGCTCGCGTTGTTCTTTTGTGAAGTATTTGTCGTACATGGTCATCAGCTCCAAAGTTGTCAGCCAGTCGGCAAGGTCCGGCTCGTCGCCGGCGGCCAGCTGGCGCTGCAATTGCGCCAGCTGGCCGCGCAGCTGTCCTGCCTGCGCGATCTGCTGGTCCAGCGCTGCGATCTGCTGGTCCACGATCGCCGGCAGGCGTGTGCCGGGACTTGCGAGGAAAGTGCCGATGTCGGCCAACGCCACCCCGAAGCGCCGCAAAGCCTGGATCTGGTGCAGGCGGGCGATGTCGGCGCGGTCGTACAGGCGGTAGCCGGCGTCGGAACGCGCCGAAGGGGAGAGCAGGCCGATGCTGTCGTAATGGTGGAGCGCGCGCACCGTCAGTCCGGCACGTTTGGCGAGCTCGCCTACTTTTAACTTCATCTTTTGTCTCTCCTGGTCTTCAAGCGCAAGGCAAGGATGGCGCCTGACGCAGGGTCAGGGTCAAGCGCTTGATTCACTCGTCGGCGCGCGGGTGCAGGCTGGCCCACAAATGCGCCGCAGCCATGGTCCGGTGCGGCTTGTAGCGCGCCAGCAGCGCTTCGGTGCGCGCCATGTCCGGCTTGGTTTCTTCGCCCAGCAGCTGCTGCAAGGCCGCCCGGATCGCGACGTCGCCATGCAGCGAACAGTCGGCATAGCCGTAGCCGCGCAGCAGCGCATAGTTGACCGTCCACGGGCCGATGCCCTTGATCGCCAGCAGCGCAGCCGAGATGGCCTCGACGTCGTTGTCGCGCGCGAGCGTGAGCGCGCCGCTGTCGACCAGGCGCGCCAGGCGCAGCAGCGTTTCAGCCTTCGCGCGCGAGAATTTGCGTGTGGTCAGGTCGTCCACGTCCAGCCGCGCCACGTCGGCCGCTTCCGGATAGCACCACAGGCCGCTGCCGTGCGCGCGCCCCGCCTGCGCGATGAAGGTGCGGCGCAGGGCGATGGCGAAGGTCAGGTTGATTTGCTGGCCGATGATGGCCCAGGTCAGCGCTTCGAAGATCGTGGCCGACTGCACGATGCGCAAGCCCGGCTGGCGCTGCGCCAGGTCGCCCAGCAGTGCGTCGCCGCGCACCGCCTCCAGGAACGGGACTGGATCGATGCGCAGGCCCAGGATGTTGAGCAGGGCGTCGTCCACCTGTGCTGCTGCCTGCGCCGGCAGGGTGCGCTCGGCGTCGATGCGGCAGCTGGCGGCTTCCAGGCCGAACGCGACATCGAGCAGCACCGGCACGCCGCCGATCAGCACGCCCTTGCGGATGCGGCTGGCCTCGACCTGTTCGGCCAGGCCTTCCGCGTCGCGGCCATGGAAGGCCAGCACGTCGCTGGTGCGGTAGCCTGGCGGCAGGGGAATCGACTTCTGCAAACGGGATCCTTAACGGCGGCGGGTGGAGTCCGCGACCATAGCACGGGATCGCAGGCGCGGCGCGAATCCGGTCACCAGCGCGGTCCCGGTGATGACGATGGCGGCGCCGGCGATGGTGTACCAGCCCACCACTTCTCCCAGGAACAGCGAGCCCCACAAGATGCCGAACAGCGGATTGAGGAAGGTGACGGTCAGCGCGGAGGTGGTGCCGACGTCTTCGATCAGCTTGAAATACAGGATGTAGGCGACGCCCGTGCACATGACGCCCAGCGCCAGCGCGGCGCCCATGATGCCGGCGCTCGGCTGGCCCGGCGACGGGAAAAACGCCAGCGCCGGGATCACCAGGATGGTCGCGGCCCACATGCTGCCGTGCGCGTTGGCGAACGGGTCGACGCTCTTGGCCGACTTGGCGTAGGCGCTGGCGACGCTGTAGCTGATCGCGGCCACCAGGGCCGCGCCGATCGCCAGGCCGGCGCCGGGACGCGCGGTGACGGCGTCGAAGCCGACCAGCAGCGCCACGCCGCAGGTGCCCAGCACCAGGCCCAGGCCCTGCCTGGCCGAGATCGGCTGGCGCGACCACAGCGCGCCGATCAGCGCGCCCCACATCGGCGCGGTGGCATTGAGCACCGACAGCACCGACGCGGTCAGGGTGCTGGCCGCGTAGGCGAACAGCAGGAACGGAAAGGCGGAATTGAAAAAGCCGAGCACCAGGTAGTGCTTCCAGTTGGCGCGCAGGTCGAGGCGCTTCCTGAGCAGCAGAGCGACGCCGGCCAGGAACAGCGCCGCGAAAGCGACCCGGTATTCGATCAGCACCGCCGGCCCCAGCACCGGCGCACAGATGCGCATGAACAAAAAGGAACTGCCCCAGATGGCGGCCAGCAGGATCAGGCGCAGCATGTTCGCTGTAGTCATGGTGTGTTTCCGGTGTCGAAAAGCCGAGTGTGACGTGCGTCCCGGCGCGCGGCAAGCCAGTTCTTGCTATTGATTTGGAATAGGACCGGATCGCCTATACTGGCGTCCTTGCTGATTGCGCGTGGGGGAATGATGACGAATGATACAAAAAAAGACGACGGCACGCCGAAATTCGGCCGTTTGCTGGTGGTGCTGATCGGCGCAGTCGTGTTTTGCGGCGTGCTGACGTGGGTGATGGGCTCGTTTTTTCCGAACTTTCCGGGCTGAGCGGGCGCCGGGAACCCGGCCGCGCGCAGGCTTACTTTTTCGCGGCGCTCTTGGCGCTTTTGGCGCTTTTGGCGCGCTTGGGGGCATGGGTGCTTTTGCCGCGCTTGCAAATGGCCTGCAAGGCGCCGTCGTCGGCGCTGTCGGGGACGATATCCTCGGGCGAGAATTTTTCGTACTTGATGTTCTGGGCCACCGGCCCCTTGCCCATCGCTTCGGCGTAATACACCTGGCCGAGCAAGGTCACGCTGCGCGCGGCGCACGCGTACACGTGCAGCGCCTTCACCGACAGGTAGGTCGTGCCGTCCGGCGTGGCCTGCTCCTTGTCGAACGAGACCATCGACCACACCTTGTAGCCGGCCGTGCTCTTGATGATCGAGCTCTGGTCGATGTAGGCGCGGCTGCCCGCTTGCGTGCCGACGCCGACCCAGGTGGCCGCTTGCGCCAGCAGGGGCAGCATCAATGCGAGCAGCAGCAGCTTTTTCATGGCGTCATGGTCTTCTTGCTGCCTTGCTTGGACTTGATCTCGGCGACCGATTTGTCGATGCCGGCCAGGCGCACGGCGGTGCCGGGATGGTTGGCCACGTAGCTGTTCAGCACTGTCGCCGGGTAGGAGCCGGCCAGCCGTTTCCAGAACGGCGCGGCGGCGTCGATGCTGTAGCCGGCGCGCGTGAGCAGGTACAGGCTCAGATGGTCGGCGGCCGTGTCCAGGTCGGCCGGCATCGCCTTGATGCCGGCGCTGCCGATCAGCATGGAGGTGTCGGGATGGACGTTGCCGAGATTGTCGATGACGCTGCCGATGGTGCCGGTGCTGCGCGTGAGCGTGGCATGGCCGAGGATGTTGTGCGCCATGCCCTTGGCCAGCAGCACCGCCAATTCGTCGTCGGACTGGGCGAAATGGAGCATGCCGCGCGTGACCATGACGCGCTGGCCGTCGGCATACGAATTGATGTTGTCGGTGTTGCCCAGTTCGATCACGAAGCCGCAGGCGCGCGTGACCGGGATCGACAGCTGCCGGGTCTTATCGTCGCGCTCGACGACCATGGCCAGGTTGGCGTGCGAAGCGACCAGCGGGCCGAAAATGGCGCCCACCGAGCTCGATGCGTTGGGACCCGTCGGCAGCGTCTTGCCGTTCGCCGAAATCAGTTCGTCGCCGCGCTTGAGGCCCGCGCGCGCGGCGCCGCTGCCGGCCAGCACGCCCGTCACCTGCAGCCGTTCGCCCATGTCGAAGGCGACGTGGGCCGCTTCGTTGTAGTCGCCCGGATACCAGTAGCGGTTGCGCGCGGTAAAGCCGAGCAGGTTGCGCGCCTGCGACTTGCACAGTTCCGCGTTGTTGATCAGCAGCGGCGCTGCGACCTTGTACAGGCGATCCTGCATGGCCGCCATCTTGGTCAGCGCTTCGGCCGCCGCCGCCACGCGCGGAGAAATCGCGGGCACTTCGGCGACCGGCGCGGCCGGCGCCGCGACCGGTCCCTGCAGGACCGGGCCGCTGCTCTGGCAGGCCGACAAGAGTAGCGCGAGCATCAGTGCCGGCACAGCCGGCCGCAGACCACGAATGCGGGTCATGGGAATCTCCATTTTTTATTGTTTGCCTGTGCTGCCGAAACCGCCGGCGCCGCGCAGACTGGTGTCGAACTCGTCGACGACATTGAATCCGACCTGCAGCACCGGCACCACGATCAGTTGCGCCAGCCTTTCCATGGGGTTCAAGGTAAAGGCGGCCTGGCCGCGGTTCCAGGTCGACACCATCAGTTGTCCCTGATAGTCGGAATCGATCAAGCCTACCAGATTCCCCAGCACGATGCCGTTCTTGTGGCCCATGCCGCTGCGCGGCAATATCATGGCCGCGTAGCCCGGGTCGGCCAGGTGGATCGCCAGGCCGGTCGGGATCAGCACGGTGGCGCCGGCTTCGATGGTGATCGGCTGGTCGATGCAGGCGCGCAAGTCGAGCCCGGCGCTGCCTTCGGTGGCGTAGGCCGGCAGCTGGTCGCGCATGCGCGGGTCGAGGATCTTGATGTCGATGGTCTTCATGGGTCTTGTTCTTATTCGTAAAATGATGCGTAAGATTTATTTGAGCAGGGAGCGCTGTTCGATGCGTTTGGCGATTTCCGATACCAGCTGGCGCGCCAGCGTCAGTTTGTCGGCGCGCGGCAGCACGGTATGGCCGCTCTCGTCGAACAGCACCACGGTATTGTCATCCTGCCCGAATGTATGGTGGCCGATATTGCCCACCAACAAGGGGATGCCTTTTTTCTCGCGCTTGACGGCGCCGTATTCGAGCAGGTTTTCCGATTCGGCGGCAAAGCCGACGCAGAACGGCCAGCCCGACAGCGAGGTGGTCGCGGCGACCGCGGCCAGGATGTCGGCATTCTGTTCGAACTGCAGGCTGGGCATGGCGCCGTCCTGCTTCTTCATTTTCTGGTCGCTGGCGTTGACCACCCGCCAGTCGGCCACCGCGGCCACGCCGACGAAGATGTGCTGGCCCGCAATGCCCGCCATGACCGCGTCGTGCATCTGCTGGGCGCTCTGGACATCGATGCGGCGCACGCCGTGCGGCGTCGGCAACGTGGTCGGCCCGGACACCAGCAGCACCTCGGCGCCGGCTTCGCGCGCGGCGCGCGCGATCGCGTAGCCCATTTTGCCCGACGACAGATTGGTGATGCCGCGCACCGGATCGATGGCTTCGAAAGTGGGGCCGGCGGTGATCAACACGCGCTTGCCGGCCAGGACCTTAGTCTGGAACGAGGCGATCAGTTCATCGAGCAGGTCGAGCGGCTCGAGCATGCGCCCCATGCCCGTTTCGACGCAGGCCTGGTCGCCGGCAGCCGGCCCCAGGATGCGCACGCCGTCGGCGCGCAGCTGGGCCGTGTTGCGCCGGGTCGCGGGGTTCTGCCACATTTCCACGTTCATCGCCGGCGCCACCAGCAGCGGCACCAGGTGCGGACGGGCCAGGCACAGCGTCGAGAGCAGGTCGTCGCACACGCCATGCGCCAGCTTGCGCATGAAGTCGGCCGAGCAGGGCGCGATCAGCACAGCGTCGGCGCCGCGCGTGAGGTCGATGTGGGCCATGTTGTTGGCCACGCGCGCATCCCACTGGTCGGTGTAGACGGCGTTGCCCGACAGCGCCTGCATGGTCACCGCGGTGATGAAGTGGGTGGCCGCGTCGGTCATGACGACCTGCACGCTGGCACCCTCCTTGGTCAGCGCGCGGCACAGCTCCGCCGCCTTGTAGCAGGCGACGCCGCCGGACAGGCCGAGCACGATTTTCTTACCCTTCAAATCCATCGGCATGGCAGCTCCTTCTAGTTCTTGTTCACGCGCCGCAGCTCGTCGAAGATAAACAGCACGGCGCCGAGGAAGATGGCGCTGTCGGCCAGGTTAAACGCCGGGAAGTGCGCGGCGTTGGCGTGGAAATCGAGGAAATCGATCACATGGCCGTACATCACGCGATCGATGACGTTGCCGATCGCGCCGCCCATGATCAGCGCCAGGGCCCAGCAAAACAGGCGCTGTCCCGAATGGCGGCGCAGCATGTAGATGATGAAGGTGGCGGCGGCAATGCCGATCGCGGTGAAGAAGTAGCGCTGCCAGCCGGGCTGGTTGTTCAGGAAACCAAAGGCGGCGCCCTTGTTATACCCGAGCGTCAGGTTGAAGAAGCTGGTGATGACCTTTTCTTCCGCATACACGAACAGCTTTTCCATGGTGATCTTGGAAAGCTGGTCGAACAGGATGACGATGAAGGCTATGCCCAGCCAGGGTAGCAGATTGTTGCTGGCCGGGCGGGCGGTGGAGAACAGCTGTTTTTTCTTGATTGCCATGGATTGTCGTTGTTATTGATTATGCGAAGGCGCGTTGTTCGCCGCTGCCGAACAGGTTGCTGACGCAGCGGCCGCACAGGCCCGCATGGTCGGCGTGGGTGCCGACGTCGGCGCGGTAATGCCAGCAGCGCTCGCATTTCGGCGCTGCCGAGGCGGTGACCGTGATCGCCTCGTCGGTCTCGCTGGCCACTTGCACCACTTCGGCCTGCGAGGTGATGAAGACGAACTTGAGGTCGTCGTCCAGGCTCGCCAGCAGCTGGTACTTGTCGGCGGCGGCCTTGATGGTCAGTTCGGCTTGCAGCGACGAGCCGATCGCGCCGGACACGCGCAACTCTTCGAGCTGCTTGGTTACGTCGGTGCGCACCGCGCGCAGCGCCGTGAACTTGTCGAGCAGGGCGGCGCTGCCTGGCACTTCGGGCAGGGTCCAGAAGGTCTGCGTGAAGATGGTCTCGTCGCTGGCGGCGTAGGCTTGCGGGCTGGCGAACACCGCCCACGCCTCCTCGGCGGTGAACGAGAGCATCGGCGCCATCACGCGCAGCAGGCTTTGGGTGATCTGCCACAGCGCGCTCTGGGCCGAGCGGCGCGCCGGCGAATCGACCGCGGACGTGTACAGGCGGTCCTTGAGGATGTCAAGGTAGAAGCCGCCCAGGTCCTCGGAGCAGTAGTTCTGCAGCTTCGACACGACCGGGTGGAATTCGTAGCGCTCGTAGTGGGCCGCGATGTCGGCCTGCAGCGCGGCCATGCTGGCCACGGCGTAGCGGTCGATTTCGAGCATGTCGGCGACCGGTACGGCGTGCCTGGCGTGGTCGAAGTCGGACGTATTCGCAAGCAGGAAGCGCAGCGTGTTGCGGATGCGGCGGTACGATTCGGTCACGCGCTTCAAGATCTCTTCGGAGATCGACAGTTCGCCCGTGTAGTCGGTGGCCGCGACCCACAAGCGCAGAATGTCGGCGCCCAGCGTGTCGGAGATTTTTTGCGGGGCCAGCGTGTTGCCGAGCGACTTGGACATCTTCTTGCCCTCGGCGTCGACCGTGAAGCCGTGCGTGAGCAGGGCCTTGTACGGCGGGCAGCCGTTCAGCATCGACGACGTCAGCAGCGACGAATGGAACCAGCCGCGGTGCTGGTCCGAGCCTTCCAGGTACAGGTCGGCCGGGAAGTGCGATTGCGCCGCGTGCGAGCCGCGCAGCACGGTCTGGTGGGTGCAGCCCGAATCGAACCAGACGTCCAGCGTGTCCTTGTTTTTGACGTACATGTCGGCGTCCTCGGCCAGCAGGTCGCTCACTTCGACGTTCAGCCAGGCGTCGATGCCCTGCGTTTCGAACAGCTTGGCGATGACCTCGAGCAGCTCCGGCGTGCGCGGATGCAGCAGGCCGGTTTCCTTGTGCAGCAGGAAGGCCATCGGCACGCCCCACTGACGCTGGCGCGACAGGGTCCAGTCGGGACGGTTCTCGATCATGCCGTGCAGGCGCGCCTGGCCCCAGTCGGGGAAGAATTTGGTGTCGGCGATGCCCTGCAGGGCCGTCTCGCGCAGCGTCTTGCCGCCGTCTTTCGGCGTGATGTCCATGCCGGCGAACCACTGCGAGGTGGCGCGGTAGACGATCGGGGTCTAGTGGCGCCAGCAGTGCATGTAGCTGTGGTTGAACATCTTCAGCTCGAACAGGGCGCCCGCTTCGGTGAGCGCGCTGCAGATCGGCTTGGACGCTTCCCAGATGGTCATGCCGCCGAACAGCGGCAAGGTCGAGGCGAAGCGGCCGTCGCCCATCACCGGGGTCAGGATCTCGTCGTCCTTCATGCCGTGCGCCTTGCACGAAATGAAGTCGTCCTGGCCGTAGGCCGGGGCCGAGTGGACCACGCCGGTGCCGCTTTCGGTGGTCACGTAGTCGGCCAGGTACATCGGCGACAGGCGGTCATAGAAGGCGTCGGACGCGTGCAGCGGGTGCTTGAAGGAGATCCCTTCGAGCGCGGCGCCAAGGCAGGTCGCGACGACCTGGCCTTCGAGCTTGTAGCGCGCCAGGCAGGCTTCGACCAGGTCGAGCGCCAGGATCAGCAGCAGCGGCTTGCCGTCGCGGCTGGTCTCGACCAGCGCATAGCTGATTTCGGGATTGACGTTGAGCGCCTGGTTGGACGGGATGGTCCAGGGCGTGGTGGTCCAGATGACGATGAAGCCGTCGCCCGCCGGCAGCGCCGGCAGGCCGAAGGCGGCCGCCAGTTTGGCCGGTTCGGCGAACGGGAAGCCGACGTCAATCGCAGGATCCTTCTTGTCCTGGTATTCGACTTCGGCTTCGGCCAGCGCCGAACCGCAATCGAAGCACCAGTTGACCGGTTTCAGGCCGCGGTACACATAGCCCTTTTCGAGCAGGGTGCCGAGGGCGCGCAGTTCATCGGCCTCGTTCTTGTAGGCCATCGTCATGTAGGGATTGTCCCATTCGCCCAGCACGCCCAGGCGGATGAAGCCGGCGCGCTGGCGGTCGACCTGCTCGAGCGCGTAGGCGCGCGCCTTGGTCAACACTTCGGCGGTCGGCAAGCCCTTGCCGTGCAGTTTTTCGATCTGGATCTCGATCGGCATGCCGTGGCAGTCCCAGCCCGGCACGTACGGCGCGTCGAAGCCGGCGATGGAGCGCGACTTGACCACCATGTCCTTCAAGATCTTGTTGACCGCGTGGCCCAGGTGGATGTCGCCGTTGGCGTACGGCGGGCCGTCGTGCAGCACGAACATCGGACGGCCCTTGGCCGCCTTGCGCACGCGTTCGTAGATCTTCTTGTCCTGCCACTGCTTGACCCAGCCCGGTTCGCGCTTGGCGAGGTCGCCGCGCATCGGGAACGGGGTGTCGGTCATGTTGACCGGGTACTTGCTGGCCGGCTTGGCGTCCTGCTTCTTGCCGGCTTTGGCCGATGGCTGGTTCTGTTCTGGTTTGGTGTCGGACATATTCTTCTTCAAAGGTGTGTATCTGGATGTTCGGTGACGGGGACAGGCGCGCCGCGGGGCGGGTCCGGGTCAAATTCGGTCGGTGGCGGTCAGGGCCCTGGTGCGCTCGCTGAACCAGGCGCGCGCGACCTGGCCGTCGCGCGCGATCGCGTCGGTCAGCGTGGCAAGGTCGTCGTATTTTTCTTCGTCGCGGATCTTGGCGAGGAACTCGACCTGCACCATCTTGCCGTAGCAAGCCTCGGCGAAGTCGAACACGTGCACCTCGAGCAGCATGCGGCCGCTGTCGTCGACGGTGGGGCGCATGCCCAGGCTGGCCACGGCCGGCAGCGGCTGCGCGGCCAGGCCATGCACCTGCACCACGAAGATCCCGGCCAGCGCGGGGCGGTGCGCGACGCGCAAATTGAGGGTCGGGAAGCCGAGCGTGCGGCCCAGCTTCTGACCGTGGATCACATGGCCCGACATCGCGTACGAGTGGCCCAGCAGTTCGCCGGTGCGGACAAAATCGCCCGCGGCCAGCGCGGCGCGCACCGCCGACGAGGACACGCGCTGTTCGCCGAGCATCACGGTGGGCAGCGTCTCGACGTGGAAACCGTGCTTTCTTCCGGCCTCGATCAGCATGGCGACCGTGCCGGCGCGCTTGGCGCCGTAGCAGAAATCGTCGCCCACCATCAGCCACTTGACGTGCAGGCCGTGCACCAGCACCCGTTCGGTGAATTCCTCGGGCGCCATGCTGGCGAAATGGCTGTTGAAGTGCTTGACGATGACGCGGTCGATGCCGTTGTCGGCCAGCGACTGCAGCTTGTCGCGCAGGTTGGCGATGCGGGTCGGGGCGCGCGACAGGTCGCCCGAACGCTGCGCGAAAAATTCGCGCGGATGCGGCTCGAACGTCATCACGGCGGCCTCGAGTCCCAGTCCGCCGGCGGCGGCGCGCACGCGTCCCAGCAACGCCTGGTGGCCGCGGTGGACACCGTCGAAGTTGCCGATCGTGAGCGCGCAGGGCGCGCGCGCCCTGTCGTTGGGAAGTCCGCGAAATACCTTCATGGGCTGGAAAGTGAGACCTGTTGTCAAATACTGGAAATAGAGATTATACGGTCAAAGCTAAAAAGCGCTGCCTGCAAGATGCAGACAGCGCTTTTCGGATTACTGCAGCAGCGGAACGATCAAGCCATCGGATGGTTGATGGCCATGATCCAGTAGCGCGCCAGTTCGGCGGTACCGTCGGCGCCGCCGACCGTTTTCAGGGTCGCAATGGCTTGCTGCTTCTTGCCAGCCGCCGCGTAGGCTTCGCCCAGGCGCAGTTTCGCGTCTTCGGGGTTTTTCAGACGGGCTTTGACTGCCGTTTCCATCATCTTCAGGCCCTTGTCGGCCTGGCCAGCCTGCACCAGACCGTAGCCGAGGTTGAGCAAGCCGTCGTTGTCGCCGGACTTGACCAGGGCCGCTTCGGTGACGGCCTGGTTCTTGTTGGCTTCGGCCAGCGTCTTGTCAGCCAGGTCCTTGAGGCGCTGGTGACGCGCCGCGTCCGGGCCTACGCCCAGCGCGCCGCTCTTGTAGCCGCGCTCGATGACCTTGACCGCTTCGCCGCCGGCGCCGTCACGCAGAACCAGCTGGGCCAGTTCCATGTAGTCGTTCGGCTTCTTGAGCAGGTTGTGGGCCAGTTTCAGGCGCAGCACGTCGATCGACAGGCGCGAGGCAAAACCAGGCTTCTGGGTGACGCGGTTGAGCAGGTCGGCCCAGTAGCTCGGCTGCGGGTAATTGGCCGCCAGCTTTTCGATAGTCGACACATAGCCGACTTTGTCGCCGCTCAGGTTCTGCAGGTTGGCCAGCATCTTGAGCTGGTCTTCCTGCGGCGTCTTGGCCGCGCCGATGTCGGCGTTGAGCAGGCGCGTGGCCTCCTTGACGTTGCCCATCGAAACATAGTTCTGGATCAGGTAGGCGCGCAGGCGTGGATTGCTGCCCTTGGCCAGCTGCTTGTTGATGGCGGCATTGGCCTTGCCGAAGTCGCGGGCGCGCATGTAGATGCCAACCAAGCCTTCGGAGAAATTTTCGCTTTCGCCGGCCGACAGCTTGCCGGACGCGATCAGGGTCTCGAACGAGCGCGCTGCCGTCTCGTAATCGCCTGCCGATGATGCCGCCGAGGCGCGCACGCGCTCGATCAGGTAGTTTTCGTTCGGGGTCTTGCCGGACACGCCGTCGAGCTTGCGCAGCTCGGCCAGCGCTTCACGGGCACGCCCGGACTTCATCATTTGCTGCGCAGCTTGCAAGGGTTTGCCGATTTCCGGTCGCAGCGCTTCAGCGGCGTACGCGGTGGACAGGCCTAGGACAGGAGACACTGCGGTAAATCCGATGGCGGCCAATGCAAGGCCGAGCTGTGCGAGGCGAATCTTGATCATTAGAATTCTTTCAATCAAATGCGAAACGGCAGGTGGGATACCTGCCGTTCGTCTGTTAGCGGAGCGCTTACTGGAACTGCTCGTTGCCGACCATGCCGATCTTGGTCACGCCAAGACGCTGGGCAGAGGCCATCACGCCAGCCACATACTTGTAAGACACCAACTTGTTCGGACGCAAATGCACTTCCGGCTGGTCTGCCATGGCGGCGACGCCAGACAGCTTCGCATCCAAAGCCTTGCGGTCAGGAACAACTTCAGCATCCCACAAGATCGTTCCGTCGAAGTCGACGTCGATGGTGACGACGACAGGTTCAACGGTCGGAGGCGGTGGCGTACCGACAGGCATGTTCAGGTTGACCGAGTGTTGCTGCTTCGGAATCGTGATAATCAACATGATAATCAAGACCAACATCACGTCGATCAAGGGGGTCATGTTCATTTCCATCATTGGTTCCGGATCGGCATTGGCTGCCTTGGGAGAACCGACGTTCATACTCATGGTGTTTCCTTTCTAATGTTGGAACCCGCAGCGCCGGGGCAAACCGCACCCCGCGCACTGCTGAAGGAAGCCTGATTACTTCGTGCCAGGAATTTTATCTGGCGGTTCGGTAATGAAGCCGACCTTCTGGATACCAGCACGTTGTGCCGTGAAGATGACCTTGCCGATGAATTCGTAGCGTGATTCTTGGTCGCCACGGACATGCACCTCAGGTTGCGGCAGCTTGACCGATTCCTTTTTCAGGAATTCGAACAGTTCGTTCGTATCGGCCAGGCGCTTCTGGTCCCAGTACATGTCGCCATCTTTGTTCACGGTGATGTTTACCGTGGTTGGCTTAGGCTTCAGGGCCTGGTTGGTTTCGGAAGGCAGCGCAATCTTTTGCAGCTTCAGAACAACCGGGCTCGTGATCAGGAAGATGATCAGCAGAACCAACATGATGTCGACCAGCGGCGTCGTGTTGATTTCTGACATGACTACATCTTCGTCTCCGCTCTCGGAGCCGACGTTCATGGACATGGCTTATCCGATCTTTTTAGCGCCGGCAGCGCGGCCAGCTTCGCTGGTCGACATGGCGCCGGAGATCAGTACCGAGTGAACGTCGGCGCTGAACGAGCGTACATCTTCCATGGCCGACTTGTTGCGGCGCACCAGCCAGTTGTAACCCAGCACGGCAGGAACGGCGACGAACAGACCGAAGGCGGTCATGATCAGTGCTTCACCAACTGGACCAGCAACTTTGTCGATCGATGCGTTACCCGACATACCAATGGCGGTCAGTGCATTGTAGATGCCCCACACGGTACCGAACAGACCGATAAACGGCGAGGTCGAACCGACGGTCGCGAGGAAGGACAGGCCATCTTGCAGACGCGACTGGACTTTTTCGACAGCGCGGGCGATCGACATCGTGACCCAGGTCGACAGGTCGATTTGCTCGAGCAGGGCGCCGTCGTGGTGCACGGTAGCCTTGGTGCCGGTTTCAGCGATGAAGCGGAATGGGCTGCCTTCTTTCAGCGAAGCCGAACCTGCGGCGATCGACGAAGCTTTCCAGAATTTCTGCTGCACTTCAGCCGATTGCTTGAAGATTTTCATCTGGTCGATCAGCTTGGTGATGATGATGTACCACGAACCAATGGACATCAGCGACAGGATGATCAGCGTGCCTTTGGACACGAAGTCGCCTTCGTTCCACAGTGCCTGGGGGCCGTATGGGTTGGAGACTTCTTCTTTGGCGCCAGGAGCGACCGCTGGTGCGGCTGGTGCGGCAGCTTCAGGAGCTGGCGCGGCGGCGGCGTCGGATGCGGCTGGAGCGGCAGCAGCCGATGCGGCAGCCGAAGCAGGCGCGTCAGCGAATGCAGGAGCGGAAACCAGCGCCGAAGCTGCGGTGACCGAGAACAGGACAGCCGCCAATACAGCGGACAAACGGGTATTCTTAAACATGCTTCCTCCAAATTTTATAAAATAATCAGTTCGCTGAACGTAATGACAACGAAATTCACGGTGTGAGGCGAGACTACCCTCGGTCTTTATTCCAGCGTCCAGACGTACTGCATTTGCATCCACGCTTGTTCCGGCTTGCCGTCAACCATGGTTGGCTTGAACTTGCATTTACCGATACCTGCCATTGCCGCTTTGTCCAACTCGCGGAAACCGCTGGTCTTGGTGATCTTCGACTCGACGACGTGGCCATCGACGCCAATCAGGAACGACAGCGACACGGTGCCGGTCTCTTCGTTGCGGATCGATGCTTTTGGCCATTCTGGCTTGGCGCAGGTATTAAAATCCGCCACTGCCGCGATGCGCACACCGGTGGCTGCAGCCGGCGCCGGCGCTGGTGCTGCCCGCGGCGGTGCCAATTCGGTCGTCTTTGGCGCAACGTTACTGGTGTTGGCCATCGTGTTGATCGGCGGCGGAGTCTGCTGCACGTTCACCTCGACCGGCGGGATGAATGGAGGCGGCGGGGCCTTCATTTCCGGCGGCGGCGGCGGCGGCGGCACTTCCTTTGGCGGAGGAGGCTTGACTTCCTCGATGATCTTGGTTTCCACCGCATCAGCCATTTTCGCGACCATGCGCGTGCCGAGACCGCTGAGGATCCCCCAAGCAACCAACGCGTGAATCAAGATGACGGCTGCAATGCCAGTGAAATTCTTCCCGGGGTTCTTCTCGTGCGAAAAATTCATGCCTGCTTTCTCCAAATACCAACTCTTCTGTAGCGACTAAACCCACAAAATACGACGACTACTTGAGCCGTATCCGGGACGTCGGCGAATTATACCTACGTATTCGTTTTTTACCATCCCTTTTTTGCACCTCCAAATCGGTTCGATTCATGGGTAAAAACGGGTTGCGAAGCTGTAAAGTTTGCCCCGACCTGCATCTTCTGATAAAAAAAGCAATACAAAAAGCCTGCGCTAATCTGGAGCTTTCCCTCTACCGAGAGAATGTTCTGAAAATTAGTCTTCAGCCAGACGTTAAAACCGAAATAATCAAATTCTGCAGAAGATTGTTCGTAGTCGCCGTGTCGAATATCTCACTATAACCAATCTTGCACAAACGGTATTTTCGATTGAAAAGTCATGATTTGCGGGCTTGTGGGGACCTTGCGAGGCGCTTGCTGAGTCTTTTTGCAAGCTTTCGCGGAGGGCCGCCGGAGGCCGTCAGACGGACCGAACTATTCGCCAGGGGAATGACCGTCATCACGCTGACAATATAGCATATTGGCGTGTCTACCCCAGCGTTTTTTGCGAGGCACTGGTAAAAGTTCTTGCGGGAGTGTGGTAGAGGCCGTCGTGGGAGCTTGCCCGGCCTGTTGCGAGGCCGTATCCGGCGCGCGCCACGGGCGTGGCGCGCGCCGGCGCGCGGGCGGCGCTAGTTGCGGCTGCGCTTTTCGCGCTTGCATTCGAGCGTGCTGACCACCTCGCCGTCCGGGTCGACCGTATCGAGGCGCACGTCGAAGCCCCACAGCCGGGCCACGTGCTTGAGCACTTCCTGCGCATGCTGGTTCAGTGGCCGGCGCTGGTACTGCGCGTGGCGCAAGGTCAGCGCGCGGTCGTCGCGGGTATTGACCTGCCAGACCTGGATGTTCGGTTCGCGGTTGCCCAGGTTGTACTGGTCGGCCAGCTTCTGGCGCACTTCGCGGTAGCCCCGTTCGTCGTGGATCGCCGAGATGGTCAGCTTCTCGTTGGCGTCGTTGTCGAGCACGGCGAAGAAATGGAAGTCGCGGATCAGCTTGGGCGACAGATACTGGGCGATGAAGCTCTCATCCTTGAAGTTGCGCATCGCGAAGTCGAGCGTCTTGCGCCAGTCGCTGCCGGCGATGTCGGGAAACCATTCGCGGTCCTCGGGCGTCGGGTCTTCGCAGATGCGGCGGATGTCGCTCATCATCGCAAAGCCGAGCGCGTACGGGTTGATGCCGTTGTAGTACTGGCTGGTCGCCGACGGCTGGTAGACCACGTTGGTGTGGCTTTGCAGGAATTCGAGCATGAAGCCGTCGCCGACGATGCCTTCCTTGTACAGCTCCTGCAAGATGGTGTAGTGCCAGAACGTGGCCCAGCCCTCGTTCATCACCTGGGTCTGGCGCTGCGGATAAAAGTACTGCGAAATCTTGCGCGTGATGCGGACCATCTCGCGCTGCCACGGCTCGAGCAGCGGCGCGTACTTCTCGATGAAGTACAGCAGGTTTTCCTCGGGCTCGGGCGGAAAGCGCGGCACCACGACTTCGTCCTCTTCCTCGTCCCGGCGCGGCACGGTGCGCCACAATTCATTGACCTGCGACTGGGCGTATTCCTCGCGCTCTTTCTGGCGCGCATACTCCTGCGCCAGCGACAGCTTGGCCGGGCGCTTGTAGCGGTCGACGCCATAGTTTTGCAGCGCGTGGCAGGAGTCGAGCAGCAGTTCGACCGCATCGATGCCGTGGCGCTGCTCGCATTCGGCGATGTAGTTCTTGGCGAACACCATGTAGTCGACGATGGCGTCGGCGTCGGTCCAGGTGCGGAACAGGTAGTTACCCTTGAAGAAGGAGTTGTGGCCGTAGGCGGCGTGCGCGATCACCAGCGCCTGCATGGTCAGGCTGTTCTCTTCCATTAAATAGGCAATGCAGGGATTGGAGTTGATGACGATTTCGTAGGCCAGGCCCATCTGGCCGCGCTTGTAGCTTTTCTCGGTCGACAGGAAGTGCTTGCCGAACGACCAGTGGTTGTACGAGACCGGCATGCCGACCGAGGTGTAGGCATCCATCATCTGCTCGGCGGTGATGATTTCGAGCTGGTTCGGATAGGTGTCGAGGCCGAAATTCTTGGCCACGCGGCGGATTTCCTCGTGCGCATGCTCGATCAGGTCGAACGTCCATTCGGACTGTTCGGGCAGGGCGCGCGGGTTGTTGGGATCTCGTGGCATAAGATGCCTCTCTACTTGGGCTGCTTCTTGAACAGCTCGCGGAAGACGGGATAAATATCGGCCGGCGTGACGATCTTCTGCATCGCGAAGTTCTGGTGGTGGTCGCCCACCTCGGCATATTGTTCCCACAGGTTTTGCGGCGGGCCGTCGGTGATCTCGACGTAGCAGTAGTACTGCACCGCCGGCATGATGGTGTTGATCAGCATTTGCTTGCACAGCAGCGAATCGTTGTCCCAGTTGTCGCCGTCCGAGGCCTGGGCGACATAGCTGTTCCACTCGCCGCTGCCGAAGCGCTCGCCGATGATCTTGGTCAGCATGTGCAGCGCCGACGACACCACGGTGCCGCCCGACTCGCGCGAATGGAAGAATTCTTCCTCGTCCACTTCGGCCGCCGCCGTGTGGTGGCGGATGAACACGACCTCGATCTTGTCGTAGGCGCGCTTGAGGAACAAATACAGCAGGATGAAGAAGCGCTTGGCGGTGTCCTTGCGCGATTCGTCCATCGAGCCCGACACGTCCATGATGCAGAACATCACGGCCTGGGTCATCGGCTTGGGCACCTTGATGCGGTTGCTGTAGCGCAGGTCGAACGGGTCGATGAAGGGAATCGCCAGCAGCTTGGTGTGCAGGTGGTGGATCAGATGCTTCAGTTCGACGACGCGCGGATCGTCCAGCGGCACGCCCTCTTCGAGCAGTTCGACCAGTTCGCGTTCGGCGTGGATCAGCTTCTTGCGCGAATTGCCGCCGACGGCGATGCGCCGTCCCAGCGCGCCGCGCAAGGAGCGCAGCACGTGGATGTTCGATGGCGTGCCCGACATATTGTAGCCGGCGCGCTGGTTCTTGAATTCGGTGGTGGCGGTCAGCTGGGTCTTGACCATATTGGGCAGCTCGAGGTCTTCGAAGAAATAATTCATGAATTCTTCGCGCGACAGTTCGAAGATGAAATCGTCTTCGGATTGCTGGTCGCTGTTGCCCGCCTTGCCGCGTCCGGCGCCGCCGCCGCCGCGCGGACGGTTGAACTGGTCGCCTTTCTGGTATTCCTTGTTGCCGGGGTTGATGGTTTCCCACACGCCGCCGTGGGCGTGGCCGAAATTGGGTTCGTTGACATCCTTGACGGGTATCGACACCTTCTCGCCGTTCTCGATGTCGGTGATCGAGCGTCCCTTGATGGCGCGCCCGACCGCATCCTTGATCTGGCTCTTGTAACGCCGAAGGAAGCGCTCTCGGTTGATCGCAGACTTGTTCTTGCCTTGCAAGCGTCGGTCGATGAGATAAGTCAAAACGGGCCTCCTGCCTGAAACTGGTCACGACCCGCCCGCCGCGCCCGCAACAGCGGGGCGGCCGGCGGCCGCCTTAGGACGACTTGCGTACCCGCAGATACCATTCGCACAGCAGGCGCACCTGCTTGGCGGTATAGCCTTTTTCGACCATGCGGGCGACGAAATCGGCATGCTTGTTGGCGTCTTCGGCGCTCGCCTTGGCGTTAAACGAAATCACCGGCAGCAATTCCTCGGTGTTGGAGAACATCTTCTTCTCGATCACGGTGCGGAACTTCTCGTAGCTGGTCCAGGCCGGATTCTTGCCGCCGTTGGTGGCCCGGGCACGCAGACCGAAGTTGACGATCTCGTTGCGGAAGTCCTTGGGATTGCTGATGCCGGCCGGCTTCTCGATCTTCTCCAGTTCGTTGTTGAGCGAATCGCGGTCGAAGCTCTCGCCCGTGTCGGGATCGCGGAATTCCTGGTCCTGGATCCAGAAGTCGGCGAACGTCACGTAGCGGTCGAAAATATTCTGACCGTATTCGGAGTAACTTTCAAGATAGGCGGTCTGGATTTCCTTGCCGATGAATTCGACGTAGCGCTGGGCCAGGTGCTCCTTGATGTAGGAGAAATAGCGCTGCTCGGTTTCGGGCGGGAACTGCTCGCGCTCGATCTGCTGCTCGAGCACATACAGCAGGTGGACCGGATTGGCCGCCACTTCGGTGTTGTCGAAGTTGAACACCTTGGACAGGATCTTGTAGGCGAAGCGGGTCGACAGGCCGTTCATGCCCTCGTCCACGCCGGCATAGTCGACGTACTCGTGCATCGACTTGGCCTTCGGATCGGTGTCCTTCAGGTTTTCGCCATCGTAGACCAGCATCTTCGAGAAGATCGACGAGTTTTCCGGATCCTTCAGGCGCGACAGGATGGCGAACTGGGCCATCATCTTCATCGTGCCCGGTGCGCACGGCGCATTCTCGAGCGAGGAGTTGCGGATCAGCTTGTCGTAAATCTTGATCTCGTCGGACACGCGCAGGCAGTACGGGACCTTGACGATATAGATACGGTCGAGGAAAGCCTCGTTGTTGCGGTTGTTGCGGAAGGTCTTCCATTCCGACTCGTTCGAGTGGGCCAGGATGATGCCGTCGAACGGGATCGCGCCGAAGCCCTCGGTGCCCTTGTAGTTGCCTTCCTGGGTGGCCGTCAGCAGCGGGTGCAGCACCTTGATCGGGGCCTTGAACATCTCGACAAATTCCATCAAGCCCTGGTTGGCCAGGCACAGGCCGCCCGAATAGCTGTAGGCATCCGGATCGTCCTGGGCGTAGTCTTCGAGCTTGCGGATGTCGACCTTGCCGACCAGCGAGGAGATATCCTGGTTGTTCTCGTCGCCCGGCTCGGTTTTCGAGATGGCGATCTGCTTGAGCACCGACGGGTAGCGCTTGACCACGCGGAACTGATTGATGTCGCCATTGAACTCGTGCAAGCGCTTGACCGCCCACGGGCTCGGAATGGTGCGCAGGTAGCGGCGCGGGATGCCGTAGTCTTCCTCGAGGATGACGCCGTCCTCGTCCTCGTTGAACAGGCCGAGCGGCGATTCGTTGACGGGCGAGCCCTTCAGGCAATAGAAGGGCACTTGCTCCATCAGCACCTTGAGCTTCTCGGCGATCGACGATTTGCCGCCGCCGACCGGTCCCAGCAGGTAGAGGATCTGCTTGCGCTCCTCCAGCCCTTGCGCGGCATGGCGGAAGTAGGCGACGACCTGCTCGATGACTTCCTCGGTGCCGTAGAATTCCTTGAAGGCGGGATAGACCTTGATGATCTTGTTGGCAAAGATGCGCGACAAGCGCGTGTCGTTGCGGGTATCGATCAGGGCCGGCTCGCCGATCGCGGCCAGCATGCGCTCGGGGGCGCTGGCATAGGTCAGCTTGTCCTTCTTGCACAGTGCCAAATATTCGGAGAGGGAATACTCTTCCTCGCGGGTACGCTCGTAGCGAGCGGCGTAGTTGTCAAAAATGGTCATTTGAATGTCCTTTAATGGGCTAACACGACATCACTGTCACTGGCATGCGCGCCGCTGGACGTGTCCAGGCCGCTTGCCTTGGCGTACTCCCTTTTGAACCCTTACCCCGATTTTCTGAAACAAAAAAACCGTGTAACGATGTTTTATTTTGTTCCGGATTTCTCCGGCAATTTTCATGTACCGCAAGGTATTCTTACGCCTATGAAATTTATTATGTGCTTAATGGTTGCGGAAGTCAAAGCAATGTCGTGTGAGTGAATGTAACAATTTAAGTGGTTGATTTGTAAGGAAATAAACGAATGTTATTGTCGATTTGACGGGTTCGCTTAAGGAGGCCGATGACGCTTTCATATGCACTTTTAGCGCGTGTTCCCGATGCTCGCCAATTTGTGCAGCGCATCTGCCGCGGGTGCACGGATATTGCACGAACTCGCATTGGCGTGGCGCACGAGAAACGCGCGCGTGTCACACTTTTTCCGTGCCGCAAAACTGTGCGCGGCGCTTGCGCTACACTAGCCGCTACCAACCTGACGGAGAACCCAGCATGCCGAATATCCGAGACATCGTCCAGCAGATGCCCAAGGCCGAGTTGCACATCCATATAGAGGGTTCGCTTGAACCCGAGCTGATTTTTGCCCTGGCGCAAAGAAACGGCGTGGCGCTGGCCTACCCGTCGGTCGAGGCGCTGCGCGCCGCCTATGCCTTCAGCGATTTGCAATCGTTTCTCGATATTTATTATGCGGGCGCCAGCGTGCTGCTCACCGAACAGGATTTCTACGACATGACGGCGGCCTACCTGGCGCGCGCGCATGCCGACCAGGTGCGCCACGCCGAGATCTTCTTCGACCCGCAAACCCACACCGCGCGCGGCGTGCCGTTTGCCAGCGTGGTCAACGGCATCTGGCGCGCCTGCCAGGAAGGCCCGATCAGTGCCAGCCTGATCATGTGCTTCCTGCGCCATCTGCCCGAAGAAGAAGCCATTGCCACGCTGGAAGAAGCCTTGCCCTACCGCGACAAGCTGATCGGGGTCGGCCTCGACTCGTCCGAGCTGGGCCATCCGCCCGAAAAATTCGCGCGCGTGTTCGAACGCTGCCGCCAGCTGGGCCTGCACCTGGTCGCCCATGCCGGCGAGGAAGGCCCGCCCGCCTATATCGAAACCGCGCTCGACCTGCTCAACGTGGAGCGCATCGACCACGGCGTGCGCTGCCTGGAAGACGGCGCGCTGACGCAGCGCCTGGCGCAGGAGCACATTGCGCTGACGGTGTGCCCGCTGTCGAACATCAAGCTAAGGGTGTTCGGCGACATGGGACAGCACAACCTGCTGGCCCTGCTCGACGCCGGCCTGGTGGCGACCGTCAATTCGGACGACCCGGCCTATTTCGGCGGCTATATGAATGCCAACTTCCTGGCCGTGGCCGAAGCCCTGCCGCTGAGCGTGCAGCAAGCCTACCGGCTGGCGCACAACAGCTTTAGCGCGTCCTTCCTCGATGCGGGCGCCAAGCAGGGCTTTATTGACGAGCTCGACCATTACTTCGCGACGCTGTAGACGATGCTCAGACTCTCCCTGCGCATGAGCGCGCGCGACTGGCGCGCCGGTGAACTGCGCTTCCTGCTGGTCGCCCTGATCGTCGCCGTGGCGGCGCTGTCGGCGGTGGGCTTTTTCGTCGACCGCATGCGCGCCGGCTTGAATCGCGACGCGCACCAGCTGCTCGGCGCCGACCTGCTGATCAACGCCGACCAGCCGCTGCCGCCCGCGTGGCGCAGCGAAGCGCAGCGGCGCGGCCTGCTGCTGGCCGACACCGTCACCTTTCCCAGCATGGCGCAAGCGGGGCAGGGCGACGCGTCGCTGGCCCAGCTGGCGTCGGTCAAGGCGGTCTCGCCCGGCTATCCGTTGCGCGGCCACCTGAAGACCAGCACCGATCCGGTCCAGGCCAGCGCCGCCATCGGCGCGGCCACCGATGCCACGCCGGCCCCCGGCACCGTGTGGGTCGACGCCAGCATCCTCGCTGCGCTGAAGAGCGGCGTGGGCGGCACCATCCGGGTCGGCGACAAGGCCTTCGTGGTGGCGCGCCTGATTGCGTCGGAGCCGGACCGCGGGCCCTCGTTCGCCAACTTCGCGCCGCGCGTGATGCTGGCGCTGGGCGACTTGAAAGCCACCGGCTTGCTCGAGAACGGCGCGCGCGTGACCTACCGGCTGCAGGTGGCGGCGCCGTCGAACAACGACCTGGCGCGCGTGAGCGCCTACGAAGCCTGGGTCAAGGAACGCATCGAGGCCGGCGCCATCAAGGGCGTGCGGGTCGAGTCGCTCGAAACCGGGCGGCCCGAAATGCGCGCCACGCTGGACCGCGCCGAGCGCTTCCTGTCGCTGGTCGGCCTGCTCTCGGCGATGCTGGCGGCGGTGGCCGTGGCGATGGCGGCGCGCCGCTTCATGCAGCGCCACCTGGACGCCTGCGCGATGCTGCGCTGCCTGGGGCTGACCCAGAACCAGGTCAGCGTGCTGTACCTGGTCGAATTTGCGCTGGTCGGGCTGGCCGGCAGCGCGCTGGGCGTGCTGCTCGGCTTTGGCGGCCACTTCGTGCTGCTGCAGCTGATCGGCTCACTGCTGGCGACCGACCTGCCGCCGGTGTCGCTGCTGCCGGCGCTGCAAGGCGTGGCCACCGGCATGCTGCTGCTGGTCGGCTTCGCGCTGCCGCCGGTGCTCCAGCTGCGCAACGTGCCGCACAACCGCGTGATCCGGCGCGAGCAGGCCGCGCCCAAGCCGATGGCGCTGGCCACCTACGGCCTCGGGCTGCTGGTGTTCTTCGGCCTGATGCTGTGGCAGGCGGGCGACATGATGCTGGCGCTGGTGACGGCGGCCGGATTCTTGGGCGGCTTGGGCGTGTTCGCGCTGGCCGGCTGGCTGGGACTGGGCGCGCTCAAGCGGCTGCGCGGCGCGATCGACCACCAGGGCTGGCGCTTTGCGGTGACCTCGCTGCAGCGGCGGCCGGGGGCCACCGTGGTGCAGGTGGTGTCGCTCTCGCTCGGGCTGATGGCGCTGCTGCTGCTGACGGTGGTGCGGGGCGACCTGATGAACGCCTGGCGCAGCGCCACGCCGGCCGACGCGCCGAACCGCTTCGTCATCAACATCATGCCCGACCAGAAAGCGCAAGTGGAGCAGCGCCTGGCCGCGGCCAAGGTGCGCGACGTGCTGCTGTACCCGATGATCCGCGGACGCCTGACGGCGGTCAACGGCGCGCCGCTGACCGACCAGACCTACCAGGCCGACGACGCCAAGCGCCTGGCGGACCGCGAATTCAACCTGTCGGCGACGGCCGCTCTGCCGGCCACCAACCAGGTCATCGCCGGCAAATGGTATGTCGACGGGCCCGGCGTGGCCGAGGCCTCGGTCGAACAGGGGATCGCCAAGACCTTGCGCCTGAAGCTGGGCGACATGCTGCGCTTCGAGGTCGGCGGCACCATCGTCGAGGCCCGGGTGACCAGCCTGCGCAAGCTCGAATGGGGCTCGATGCGGGCCAACTTCTTCGTCATCATCAACCCGGCGGCGATGGCCAACAGCGCTCAGACGTTCATGAGCGCGTTCCACCTGCCGCCGCAAGCGGGTGGATTGACCAACGAGCTGGCGCGCGAATTTCCGAACCTGACCGTGATCGACGTGAGCGGCATCATCCGCCAGCTGCAGGACGTGCTGGACCAGGTGGTGACGGCGGTCGAGTTCCTGTTTGCGTTCACGCTGGCCTCGGGCGTGCTGGTGCTGTACGCGGCGCTGATGGGATCGCAGGACGAGCGCACGCGCGAAGCGGGGCTGCTGCGCGCGCTGGGCGCGACGCGCAAGCAGCTGTCGCAGGCGCAATGGATCGAATTCGCGCTGGTGGGCGGGCTGTCGGGATTGCTGGCCGCGTCCGGCGCGGCGGCGCTGGGCTGGGCGCTGGCCACCTACCAGTTCAAGTTCCCCTGGACCTTCAGCCCGCTGGTGTGGCTGGCCGGCATCGCGGTGGGCGCATTGTGCGCGCTGATCGGCGGCTGGCTCGGCCTGCGCAAAGTGCTCAGCCAGCCCCCGCTGCAAACCCTGCGCGAAGCCTGACCATCGCCGCCACGGGGGCAACGCCTTACAGGGCCGGCTCGCGTTCGCGCAGGAAGTCGGCAAAGGAGCTGGCCGGCTCGGCCAGTTCGCCCGGCGCCAGCTTGAACAGCGCCCAGTAGTAATTCTGGGCGCCGCGGCATACTTGTGCCGGGGCGATGTATTTGTGCCAGCCGCTGGCGAACGCGGTCGAGTACATGCCGTCGCCTTCGCGGAACCAGGGGATGATGCAGCGCTCGCGCAGCGCTTCGAGCAGCGATTGCGGGGCGTCGTTGTCGCACGCGATTTCGTAGTGCGAATTCATGCTGGTCTCGGTTTCCACCACCATCAGCTGGGCCTGGCCGTCGGCGTCGTACATCAGGATGCCGGCCGGATTCGAATACACATAATGTTCGACGATCCGGTGCTCCTTGAGCAGCACCCGCACCAGCGCGGCAAAGGCCGGGTCGTCGACGAAGCTGTAGTTGTGCAGCGTGAGCATGTCGCGCAGCGGGTCGGTGCGCGCGGCGAAGTATTCGCGCTGCAGGGCGACGATTTCGATTTCGAGCTTGTCGAGCGCGTCGTCGTCGCTCTTCTTGATGTAGCGGTCGATCAGGCCGCGGTTGAAGGCGTCGACTGCGACCTTTTCGTCGGCCACGCCGGTAAACAGGATCTTCTTGCACGGCAGGTGGCGCAGCGCTTCGCACAGCTGGACCCCGTTCATCTGCGGCATCGAGTAGTCCACCACCAGCACCGACGGCGTCATGAAGCGCTTGCGCTGGAAGCTGATGTGGTGGATCTGTTCGATGTCGAGCGCGACGTTGCACTCGTCGTGCGAGTTGGGATAGGTATCGAAGCTGGCGTGCAGCTTGCCGTCGTGCGGCCCGTCGCGCGGCCCTTGCTGGTCCAGCCATTCGATAGCTGTGCGGGTGTCGTGGAAGGCCTTGCTGGCCAGCGAAGGATCGAGCTGGAACGACAGGCTTTTGAGGAAGCTGTCGCTGTCGTCGATCAGGACGGTCAGGCTCGGGTGGTGGTAGATCGGCAGTGACATGGCAGCTTTCCGGATCGGTGTGGGCGTTCTGCTTCAGCGCGCCGGCGGCGCCTGGAGCTGGGGGAATTCAAGCACGAAGATCGTGTAAGCCAGTTCGCGCGACACGCAGCGGATGTTGGCTTTCCAGGCGTCGATGATCTCTTTGCACAGCGCCAGGCCGATGCCCGATCCGGAGTTTGGCGGGTAGGAATAGAAGCGCTTGAAGATCAGCGGCAGCTGGGGAGCGGCGATGCCGCAGCCGGTATCGATGAACAGCAGGCGCGGGACGGCGCGCTGGCCGTCGATGACGATCCTGATCCGTCCCTTGCCGGCCCGGTGCAGCGCCTTGAGCGCGTTGCGCAGCAGGTTGAGCAGGATCACCACCGACAGTTCGTGCTTGCCGGCGAAGGTGAAGTCGGTGCGCACTTCGACCCGCACGGCGTCGCGCTGGGACTGGGCCGTGAACGGGTAGCGCTTGATGACCGAGTCGACCACTTCCTGCATCGACACCTGTTCGTCCGCTTCGAGCTGCTCGCTGACCGCCGCCGCCGACAGCAGGAACAGGTCGACCATGTGGTTCATGTGGCGCACTTCGTACTGGATGCGCGACATGGCTTCGCCCATCTCGTGCCAGTCCGCTGCCGTCGGCTGCGCGCCGCGCGCCAGGCGCCGGTTGATGCCGCGCACATTGGCGTCGACGCTCACCAGCGGCGTGCGCAGTTCGTGCGAGACCGTCGCCAGCGCCTGCGCCATGCCGGCCAGCTTTTCGTTGGCCAGCACGCGCCGCCCTACCTTCGACACCGAGATGACGACGATGGTGAAGGCATATACCGGCAGGTGTTCGAGCACCGCGCGGCTGCTTATGAACGCAGCGTCGCCCACCAGCGCGAACAGGGCGCAGGCGAGCACTACGCCGGCCGCGAACGAGGCCAGCGCCCACAGCGTGGCGAAGTGGAACAGCACAATCAGGGCAATCAGCAGCGACTGGGTCCAGACCGAGGAGCCGTGGTTCATCAGGTACAGGAAGGTGAACTGGAACGGCAGCACATAGGTCGCCGCCACGAACAGGTAGAGCGCGCGGGCGCGGCCCGGGAACAGGCGTGCGGCCCAGGGCGCGGGCAGGCACAGGGCGGCGCCGGCCAGGCGCAGCGGCAGGCTTTCGTACTGCTGCGGGAACCAGTAGGTCCAGATCAGGTAATAAGCCGGCATGCCCAGGCAGCCGATCCAGGCCAGCACGATGTAGCGCCAGGTGGCATGGTCGAATTTGCGTTCATAACGCTGCAGGCTGCGCAGCAGGAATTGCTGCAGCCGGCGGCTGGTCTTGTCTATGATGCTGCGCAAATCGCCCATCTCGGCCGTTTCGTAGGTTCTTGACATTTCTCAAATCAATGCGATCAAGGCCATCTTGTCGCAAGTTGACGTAGCGCAATTTGATCTAGATCAATGTCTGCTCATGTTGAGGAAATGCTAATGGATGTAGGCAGAAAATGAATATTTTTTCTCAGGAGAAACCATGTCATTTGCTGCCAATCAATACGCTACCCCCGTTCGTGCCGAACAACGCATGCCTGCCTTCGTGTCGCGCCGGATGGACGAGCACTATGTGACCCGGGTCCAGCAATTGCTGGGCGGCGAACATTTGCACATATGGAAGCCTGCCGCAGCGGACGCGATCATGCTCGCGGGCAATGATTACCTGTGCATTTCCGGCCAGCGCGCGCTGCTGGCGGCGCAGGCGCGCGCGCTGACGCTGAACCAATCGGGGATGCTGATGTCGTCGGTGTTCCTGCAGGAGGGCAGCAGCCAGCACCGGCTGGAGGCGAAACTGGCGGCCTTCATGGGCGCCGAAGATGGCGTGCTGGCGCAGTCCGGCTGGGCCGCCAACGTCGGCCTGCTGCAGACCATCGCCGAGCCGGGCGTGCCGGTCTACCTCGACATGCTGGCCCACGCGTCGCTGTGGGAAGGGGTGCAGTCGGCGCAGGCGGTCGGCGTGCCCTTCCTGCACAACGATGCGGCCCATTTGGCGCGCCAGGTCGACAAGCACGGTCCCGGCGTGATCGTGGTCGATGCCCTGTACAGCACCAACGGCAGCATCGCGCCGCTGCATGCCGTGGTCGAGATCGCCGAACGCAGCGGCAGCATCCTGATCGTCGACGAGTCGCATTCACTGGGCACCCACGGGCCCGGCGGCGCCGGCCTGGTGGCCGAGATGGGCTTGTCCGAGCGCGTGCATTTTCGCACCGCGTCGCTGGCCAAGGCGTTCGCCGGCAGGGCCGGTTTCCTGACCTGCTCCAGCCATTTCAAAGGCTACTTCCTGTCGGCCTCGCGCCCGGCGATCTTCAGTTCCTGCCTGCTCGAGCACGAGCTGGCCTGGTTCGACGCCGCGCTCGACTTCATCGCCGCCGCCGACGACCGGCGCGCCGCGCTGCACCGCACCGCGCGCTGCGTGCGCGAAGGCCTGCGCGATCTGGGCTACAACGTCGACGACGGCACCGAGCAGATCATCGCGCTCGAAGCGGGCCCGGAACCGAAGACGCTGGTGCTGCGCAAGGCGCTCGAAACGCGCGGCATCTACGGCGCGGTGTTCTGCGCGCCGGCCACCGCCAAGAACCGTTCGCTGGTGCGCCTGACCCTCAATGCGGGGCTGGACGAGGGCCAGGTCGAACGCTTGCTGGAGGCCTGCGCCGACATGCGTTCCGAAGTGGACCTCGATGGCTGGTCGTCGACCCGCCGTTCGCGCCGCCTGACGCTGGTATGAGATGGGCGCCCGGGGTATCATGGCGCCCATGGATGAACCTCAAACTTTATACGATGTGATCGGCGGCGCAGCGCGCGTGCGCGAACTGGTCGACCGCTTTTACGACCTGATGGAACTGGAGCCGGAGTTCGCGGGCATACGCACGCTGCATCCGGTGCCGATGGACAGCTCGCGCGACAAGCTGTTCATGTTCCTGTCCGGCTGGATGGGCGGTCCGGACTTGTTCGTCGAGCGCTACGGCCATCCGCGCCTGCGCGCGCGCCACCTGCCGTTCGCGATCGGCACCAGCGAACGCGATCAGTGGCTGCGCGCGATGGCCTGGGCGATGGAGGACATCGGCATCGACGAAGCCCTGCGGCTGCGCCTGATGGCGTCGTTCTTCCAGACCGCCGACTGGATGCGGAACAAGGCCGATTGATGACCCAGCTCCAATTCCTGCTGCTGCTGGGGGCAGTCCTGGCGGCGCTTGTCTTGCAAGTGATCGCGCTGCTGCGCGGGCGCGACGGCACCCGTTTCGAGCGCATCGAACGCGAGCTGCGCCTCGAACTGCAGGCCAGCGCCCAGGCCACGCGCCAGGAGCTGAGCCAGCAGATCCACCTGACCGGATCGAGCGGGCGCGAGGAGCAGGCGCAGACGCTCAAGCGCTTCGCCGACAGCATGGGCCATGCGCTGTCGACGCTGACCGAATCGAACGCGCAGCGCATGCTCGAAGTGCGCGCCACCCTGGAAGTGAAGATCAAGGACCTGCAGACCGACAATGCGGCGCGCCTGGAAGAGATGCGCAAGACGGTCGACGAGAAGCTGCACGCCACGCTCGAGACGCGCCTGTCCGAATCGTTCAAGCACGTGTCGGATCGGCTCGAAAAAGTCCACCAGGGCCTGGGCGAAATGCAGCAGCTGGCCATCGGCGTAGGCGACCTGAAACGGGTGCTCACCAACGTCAAGACGCGCGGCACCTGGGGCGAAGTCCAGCTCGAGATGCTGCTCGAGCAGGTGCTCACGGTCGACCAGTACGCCAAGAACGTCGAGACCATCCCCGGCAGCGGCGCAAGGGTCGAGTTCGCGATCAAGCTGCCCGGCCAGGTCGACGGCGGCAGCCCGGTGTGGCTGCCGATCGACGCCAAGTTCCCCAAGGAGCAGTATGAGCGCCTGGTCGAGGCGGCCGACCGGGCCGACGCCGACGGCGTGGCCCAGGGCGGGCGCGAACTGGAACGCGCGGTGCGCCTGGAGGCGAAGACCATCTGCGAAAAATACCTGGCGCCGCCGCACACGACCGACTTCGCGATCCTGTTCCTGCCCACCGAAGGCCTGTACGCGGAGGTCATGCGCCGGCCCGGCCTGGCCGACGACCTGCAGCGCCAGCTGCGCGTGTCGATCGCGGGGCCGTCGACGCTGTCGGCCATCCTGAACAGCCTGCAGATGGGCTTTCGCACGCTGGCGCTGGAGAAGCGCTCGTCCGAAGTGTGGCAGGTGCTGGGCGCGGTCAAGACCGAGTTCGGCAAATTTGGCGATGTGCTGACCCAGACCAAGCTGACGCTGGAGCGGGCGGCCAAGAATATCGAGAATGCCGAAGTGCGCAGCCGCCAGATGGCGCGCAAGCTCAAGTCGGTCGAGGCGCTGCCGAGCGAGGCGGCGCAAATGATGCTGGGACCGGACGTCGACGACAGCGAGTGCTGAAATAATCCGATACGAATAACTTCAATATGGTCTTCAGGCCGTATCGCATCGCGGCGCGCAGGGCGCCAGTTCGGCCCGACAAGGCAAATCGGCCGGCAGCACCAGGTCCCACACCAGGCCCGCGCGTTCGAGCAGGCGCAGGGTCCACCAGCCCGGATCCCACTCGCCTGGCCGCAGGCCGAGCCGGGCCGAACCTGGATACGCGTGATGGTTGTTGTGCCAGCATTCGCCCATCGTCAGCAGCGACGTAAAGCGGATATTGCGGCCCTGGACGGCCGCGCCGCGCACGGTGACATGCAGTGCGCCGTGGTTGTGCGCAAGATAGCCGATCAGCCAGTGACCCGCGACGCCCGCCGCGACGCGCGCGCACACGCCCCAGTACACGAAGGCCCAGCCGCCCCACCAATAGAACAGCAGCGCCACCGGCAGCTGCTGCAGCATCCAGCTGTACTCGAGGAAACGGTAGAAACGGTCGTTGGCGATGGACGCTTCGATGTCGATGGCGGGCGGCCTGGCCAGCGCCAGCTCGCAATGCAGCTGCCACCAGGCGTCGGTCAGCATGCCGCCGCCGTGGCGCAGATAGGCATGGCAGCGCGCTTGCCGTTGTGCGAAGTCGCGCAGTTCGTGCTGGCGCATCAGGCCCAGCGGACCTGCCAGTCCGACCTGCACGCCCAGGTACACCAGCAGGTATTCGAACCATTTCGGGCAGGCATAGCTGTTGTGTATCAGCTTGCGGTGGTTGCCGAGCGAGTGGCCGAGCAGGAGTACGGCGCCGGTGCTGGTCACGAACAGCAGAACCGCCGCCGCGCTGATGGTCGCCGCACCGCCGATCACGGACGCGACCAGCATGGCGCTGAACCAGAAGGACTTGGCCGCGCCGTAGCGCACTTCGCCAGCGAGGACGTCGCTGCCGGACTGGGTCCTGTGTGGCGTACGGCTGGCAGGAAGTGTGTTTTTCATATCCTGATCATACGCTTGATTGTCTCGATTAGCTAATTAGTTATTTAGCTAATTACGATTTTGACGCAAGCGATGACACGCTACGGAGTTTCTAAATCAGGCCTTCAAACAGTATCACGTCGACCATGTCGCCGGCGCCGACGCTGCCCTGTTCGTCGTGCAGCACCACCATGCAGTTCGCCTCCGTCATCGAGCGCAGGATGCCCGAGCCTTGCGAGCCGGTGATGCGCACTTCCTGCTGGCCGCTGGCGTCCAGCGCCAGGATGGCGCGCTGGTATTCGGTGCGTCCCGGTTTCTTGCGGATCGCCGCGCCCGACCTGGCCTTGAGCAGCAGCTGCGGCGCCTGCGCGCCCATCATGCGCAGCAGGGCGGTGCGCGCGAAGAAGTAGAACGACACCATCACCGCCACCGGATTGCCGGGCAGTCCAAACAGGTAGGCGCTGGCGCCGTCCGATGCGATGCGCCCGAACGCGAGCGGGCGGCCAGGGCGCATGCCGAGCTTCCAGAACGCGACGTCGCCCAGCTTGGCCATGATCTGGCGCGTATGGTCGGCCGCGCCGACCGAGACGCCGCCCGAGGTGACGATTGCGTCGGCCTGCCGGCAGGCCTCGCGCAGCGCCGTTTCGAGCGCCTGCGGTTCGTCGCGCACGATGCCCATGTCGACGATCTCGCAGCCGAGCCGGGTGAGCATGCCGAACAGGGTGTAGCGGTTGCTGTCGTAGACGCAGCCGGCGTCGAGCGGCTGGCCGATCGAACGCAGCTCGTCGCCGGTCGAAAAGAAGGCCACCCGCAGGCGCGGCCGCACCGGCACGCTGGCGATGCCGAGCGAGGCCAGCAAGCCAAGGTCGGCCGGGCGTATCAGTTTGCCCTGGCGCAGCGCCGGGCTGCCTGCCATCAGGTCTTCGCCGGCGAAGCGCCGGTTGTCGCCGCTCTGGACCACGCCGGGCGCGATCGTGATCGCGTCGTCGGCGATACTCGCCACGTTTTCCTGCGGGATCACGCTGTCGCAGCCGGCCGGCATCACGCCGCCAGTCATGATGCGCACGCACTGGCCGCTCGCCGCGATCACATCGGAAGGGCGGCCGGCATACACGGTGCCGATCACTGCCAGCGTGGTGGGCGCCGCGTCATTGAGGTCGGCGCCGCGCAGGGCGTAACCATCCATCGCCGAATTATCGTGCGCCGGCACGCTGATCGGCGAGATGATGTCTTCGGCCAGCACCCGGTCCAAAGCGGCGAGCAGCGGCACCAGTTCGATGCCGGCAAGCGGCGTGACGAAGTCGTTGATGATGCGCTGCGCATCGCGCACCGGCAGCGCATCCGGATCGTAGCCGGACAGGCAGCTGGCGACGTCATTCAATGTAGGAGTGCTCATTGTTCTTCTTCGAACTGCTGCAATTGACGCAGCGTGTTGATATTGCGGAAAGCGCTGGCGTCATCGAAGCGCACCCGCACCACCTTGATGCCGGTGTGCCAGCCATCCATGCGGCGGCCGTCTGCGGCCAGGTAGGCCGACAAGTGCGCCAGGGCGCTGGTCTTGACGAGCGCGAACACGGGCTGCGGCTGGATGCGCAGCGTGCCGTCGTCACCTGCTTCTTCAGTTTCGGCCAGCGCCAGGTCGGCGCCGCCGGCGCGCAGTGCCGCATGCAATCGCGCCACCAGGTCGAGCGGCAGGAACGGCGAGTCGCACGGCGCCGTCGCCAGCAGTTCGGTGGCGCAGCGGCGCATGCCGGTTGCCAGTCCGGCCAGCGGGCCCTGGTAGCCTGCGAGGTCGTCCGGCCAGACCGGCGCGCCAAAGGCTGCGTAGGCGTCCAGGTTCTGGTTGGCGTTGATGGCGATGCTGCCCACTTGCCGAGCGAGACGCTGCAGCGCATGTTGCGCCATGGCGATGCCGCGCAACGGCTGCAGGCCCTTGTCGACCTGGCCCATCCGGCTGCCACGCCCGCCGGCCAGGATCAACCCCGTGATGCTCATGTCCGCCATGTCAGCCGCCGATGTAGGACATTTCAACCTTCTTGTCGCCGCGTTCGATGCCGCTGGTGTTGATGGTGCGGGTTTCGGAATAACGGTCGGCGCGCACCCGCCACAGCTGGGCGACGGCGTTCGAGATTTCGGCATCGCTGCGCCCGTCGCGCAGCAGCGCGCGCAGGTCGTGGCCGCGGGTGGCGAACAAGCAGGTATACAGCTTGCCCTCGGTGGACAGGCGCGCCCGGGAGCAGTCCTTGCAGAACGCTTGCGTCACGCTCGAGATCAGGCCGATTTCGCCGCTGCCGTCGGCATAGCGCCAGCGCGCGGCGGTTTCGCCGGCGTAGTTGGCGCCGACCGGGTCCAAAGGCATCTCGGCCGCGATGCGGCGCACCACCTCGGCCGACGGGATCACTTCGGCCAGGTTCCAGCCATTCGAGGCGCCCACGTCCATGTATTCGATAAAGCGCAGGATGGCCGGGCCGCCCTTGAAATGGCGCGCCATCGGCAGGATTTCCTGGTCGTTCATGCCGGCCTTGACGACCATGTTGATCTTGATCGGGCCGAGGCCAGCGCGGTGCGCGGCGGCGATCCCTTCGAGCACGTCGCCGACCGCGAAGTCGACGTCGTTCATGCGCTTGAAGGTGGCGTCGTCGAGCGCGTCGAGCGATACCGTAACCCGGTTCAAGCCGGCATCCTTGAGCGACTGGGCTTTCTTGGCCAGCAGCGAGCCATTGGTGGTCAGGGTCAGGTCGAGCGCGGCGCCGCTCGGCGTGCGCAGCGCGCTGAGCATGCCGACCAGTTTTTCCAGGTTCTTGCGCAGCAGCGGCTCGCCGCCGGTCAGCCGGATTTTCTCGACGCCGTGGGCCACGAACAGGCGGGCGATGCGGGTGATTTCTTCAAACGACAACAGCGCCGTGTGCGGCAGGTAGGCATAGTCCTTGTCGAACACTTCCTTGGGCATGCAGTACACGCAGCGGAAATTGCAGCGGTCGGTGACGGAAATGCGCAGGTCGTGCAGGGGCCGGCCCAGCGCGTCGCCGAGCAGGCCGGTGGGCGCTTCCAGGATTGCGGGAATGGCGGGAGACGGCGAGCGCGCGTCCCCCAGCATGATGATTTTTTCAGCCATGCCAGTACGATAGCACGAGCCCCGCAAGCGCACAGGCGGCGATCAATTTGATGGTGCCGGCCTTGAAGCGGAACAGGGCGATGCAGGCGGCCGCGCTGATCGCGATCGCGGTCCAGTCGGGCTTGGCGCCGACCACGAACACGTGCTGGCCGAAGAACACGGCCAGGCTGACGATGACGCCCACCACCGCGGCCGAGATGGCCGTCAGCGGCGCCGTCATGCGCACATTGTCGCGCGTCGCCTCGACCAGTGGCCCGCCGGCCAGGATGAAAATGAACGATGGCAGGAAAGTGAAAAACGTCGCAACGCAGGCGCCGGCCGCACCGGCCAGCAGCAGTTTGGACGCGCCCGAGGCGCCGACGAAGCCGACAAAGGCGACGATCATGATCAGCGGGCCGGGCGTGGTTTCCCCCAGCGCCAGGCCGTCGATCATCTGGCTCGCGCTCAGCCAGTGGAAGTGTTCGACCGCGCCCTGGTAGACATAGGGCAGCACGGCATAAGCGCCGCCGAAGGTCATCAGCGCGGCCTTGGTGAAGAACCACCCCATCTGGGCCAGCGCGTCATTGGCGCCGAATTGGCGCGCCAGCAGCAGCCAGGCGGCGCCGCCAAGCAGGCCGCCGCCCAGGCCAACCTTGGCCAGGCCCCGCCATGAAAATGCGGCATGCGGCGGGGGCGGAGTGTCGTCGTCGATCAGCGCGGCGCCGTAGGAAACGCGGCTGTCGGGATGCTGGCCGCCGACCTGGAAATAGGCCGGCAGTGCGCGTGCGCCGATGGCGCCGACCAGGGCCGCGGCCAGCACGATCAGCGGGAACGGCAGCTGGAACACGGCGATGGCCACGAAGGCGGCCAGCGCGATGCCCATCAGGACAGGATTTTTCAGGGTACGGCTGCCGATGCGCCAGGCCGCGCCCAGCACCACGGCGACGATCGCCGGCTTGATGCCGTACAGGATGCCGGCCACCAGCGGCAGGCTGCCGTAGGCCAGGTAGATCCACGACAGCACGATCAGAATCAGCAGCGAGGGCAGCACGAACAGCACGCCGGCCATCACGCCGCCGCGCGTCTTGTGCATCAGCCAGCCAATGTAGATGGCCAGCTGGGTCGCTTCGGGGCCGGGCAACAGCATGCAGTAGTTCAGCGCGTGCAGGAAGCGCTGTTCGGAAATCCAGCGCCGCCGTTCAACCAGTTCGGCATGCATCAGGGCGATCTGGCCGGCCGGGCCGCCGAAGCTGATGAAGCCGAGCTTGAGCCAGTACCAGAACGCTACTTTGATGGTCACCGGAAGGGGGCGGACGGCGCGGGGAAGGGGCATGGTCATGTCATTGTACGGTATCGGAATTGCGCAATAAATCGCGCCGCGATGTTCTGCAAAGCGCGGCGCGCGCATGTGCTGACGGCGTAAAAAAGGGAAGCACACGGCTTCCCTTTTCTATGCTGCCTGTTGCTTATTGACGGCTGCTGGTGTCGACCTGGATCAAGGGCTCATCGACCGGCGGCGGCAGCGGCTTGCGCTCGCGTGGCACACGGACCGGTTGGGCCGCCTTGGCTGCCGCTTCCTGGGCTGCACGCAGCTTTTCAGGATCGGTTGCCGCCAGTGTCAGTCCGGCCGAATTGAGGATCTCGTTCAGATCCGCGACTGGCTTGATCACCACTGGTGCTGGTGCTGGCGCTGGTGCGACCGGCGCTGGCGCGGCCATCACTGGCGCAGGCGCCACCACTGGTGCTGGTGCGGCAACGACGGGCGCAGGTGCTGCTGCGACTACCGGAGCAGGCGCTGCTGCGATAACTGGCGCAGGTACTGCTTCAGCAACTGGCGCTGGCTCCGGATCAGGTTCGGCTTCCGGCGTGAACATCGTTTGCTGGACCATTGGCGCAACCACCGGCGCAGCTTCAATCGGTGCCGAAGCAGCAGCGACTACCGGCGCTGGCACTTCGATCACTGGTGCAGGTGCTGGCGCAGCTTCGACCGAAGCCGGCGTGTATTCCGACACTGGCGCTGGTGCGGCGACGGCTTCGACGACGGCAGGCGCTTCGACATGCGGAAATGCCGCCACCGGTGCAACCACAGCGGCTTCGGCCGGTGCAGCTTCGACCGTGAACGCGGCTTCGCTGGCGTTGTCGCCCTCTTCGCCGCCTTCGTTGTCTGCGCCTTCGACGCCTTCGCCGCCTTCGCGGTCACGGCGGTTGCGGTTGCGGCCACCGCGACGGCGGCGGCGGCGCGGCTCGTCGCCACCTGCTTCGACTTCGATTTCTTCGCCATTCGGGCCGATGGTGGTGACCATCTTCGGCGCGACTTCGACCTCGTCGCCAACCGGACCGGCGTTCAGCGCTGCTGCGGCGACCACGGGGGCGGCTGCCATCTCGTCAACCTTGCTGTCGGCCACCGGGGTACGGTAATCGGCACGTTCGCGCGGTGGACGCGGGGTGCGCTCAGGGCGCTCGCCACGTTCCGGGCGTTCGCCGCGTTCGGCGCGTGGCGCTGCGGCTGCCACATCGCCTTGCTGCTCGCGCGGCTCGCGTGGTTCACGCGGCGGACGCGGTGGGCGCGGCGGACGGGCCGGCTTGTCGCTGTCGGCGGCCTTGGCGCTGTCGTCCTGGCCTGCGGCCGCTTTCGGCTCGCGCTCGGCACGCTCGCCGCGTTCGCCTGGCTTGCTGCCACGGCTACGGCCGCGCGGACCACGGTTGTTGCGGTCGCCGCCACGGTCGGCTGCTGCCGCTGGCTTGGCTGGCGCCACTGGCGCAGGCGCCACGACGACGGCTTCTTCCTTGCCGAAGAAGAAGTTCTTCAGCTTGCCGAAGAAGCTCTCTTCGACCGGCGCGGTCAGCACCGGTGCCGGTGCGGCGACCGGCTTCGGCGCTTCGGTGCGGTCGACCATCGGCGCCGGCTGGGCCGGGGTGATGGTCTTGACCATGGCTTCCTGGCGCGGCTTGGCTTCTTCCTTTTCGCGCTTGGCGTAACCCATGTCGGTTTCGGCCGACTCGGCCAGGCTGTAGCTGGCCTGGCTGTCTTCGAGGCGCGGATCGTCGTGCTTGATGCGCTCGAGCTTGTAGTGCGGGGTATCCAGATGCTTGTTCGGGATCAGGATCACGCTGATGCGGTGGCGGTTCTCGATTTTGAGCACTTCGCCGCGCTTTTCGTTGAGCAGGAAAGCGGCGACGTCGACTGGCACCTGGACGTGGATGGTGGCCGAGTTTTCCTTCATCGCCTCTTCCTGGATGATGCGCAGGACTTGCAGTGCGGACGATTCGGTGTCGCGGATGTGGCCGGTGCCGGAGCAGCGCGGGCACGTCACGTGGCTGCCTTCGGATAGCGAAGGACGCAGGCGCTGGCGCGACAGTTCCATCAGGCCGAAGCGGGAAATCTTGCCCATCTGGACGCGTGCGCGGTCATGGTGCAGCGCGTCTTTCAAGCGCTGTTCGACTTCGCGCTGGTTCTTCGCCACTTCCATGTCGATGAAGTCGATGACGATCAGGCCGCCCAGGTCGCGCAAGCGCAACTGGCGCGCCACTTCTTCGGCCGCTTCGCAGTTGGTGTTGAAGGCGGTCGTTTCGATGTCGGAGCCGCGCGTGGCGCGTGCCGAGTTGACGTCGACCGACACCAGCGCTTCGGTGTGGTCGATGACGATCGCGCCGCCGGACGGCAAGGGCACGGTGCGCGAGTACGCCGTTTCAATCTGGTGTTCGATCTGGAAGCGCGAAAACAGCGGCACATCGTCGCTGTAACGTTTTACGCGGTGCACCATGTCGGGCATCACGTGGCTCATGAACTGGTGCGCCTGCTCGTAGATGTCGTCGGTGTCGATCAGGATCTCGCCGATGTCGGGCTGGAAGTAGTCGCGGATCGCGCGGATCACCAGCGACGATTCCTGGTAGATCAGGAAAGCGCCGTTGGCCGACTTGCCGGCGCCTTCGATCGCGCGCCACAGTTGCATCAGGTAATTCAAGTCCCACTGCAGTTCTTCGACGTTGCGGCCGATGCCGGCGGTGCGGGCAATCACCGACATGCCTTGCGGCAGGTCCAGCTTGTCCATCGTTTCGCGCAGTTCCTGGCGCTCTTCGCCTTCGACACGGCGCGATACGCCGCCGCCGCGCGGGTTGTTCGGCATCAGGACCAGGTAGCGTCCGGCCAGCGACACGAACGAGGTCAGGGCCGCGCCCTTGTTGCCGCGTTCTTCCTTCTCGACCTGGACCATGATTTCCTGGCCTTCGCGCAGCGCTTCCTTGACCGACGCGGTGCGCACATCGACGCCCTCGCGGAAATAGGTGCGCGCCACTTCCTTGAATGGCAGGAAGCCGTGGCGGTCTTCGCCGTAGCTGACGAAGCACGCTTCGAGCGACGGCTCGATGCGGGTAATCACGCCCTTGTAGATATTCGACTTGCGCTGTTCGCGACCGGCGGTTTCGATATCGATATCGATCAGTTTCTGACCGTCGACGATGGCGACGCGCAATTCTTCTTGCTGCGTAGCGTTAAACAACATGCGTTTCATTTGTAGACTCCGCGACCCGGGGGTCGTTCCAGTGCCGCTGTGTCAAAGCGGCAAAAAGTACAGGGGATGTACGCGAGAAGGGGAGTGCCGGAGGGTGGGTATGCCTTTTTTGTTGGGCGCAGCGACGCAAAGCGTCACGGCCGCAACTAGGGCGCGGTGAGGTCGATCGACATGCCGAGTGCACGCATCACCTGCAACTTCTCTGGTTTGGCCCAGTCAAAACCGGGGCACAGACAAAGCCAGGCGGTGAGCAATTCAGTGAGCCCTTCCGTAGCCAGCGAACAACCTAAGACTTCGATACCCAGGCCTGTGCTGCAGCCTTTATTCTCAAGCCTTCAGGATGAGGCTTACATCGGGTCGGGCGAAAACGACAAGCGTTATCGACGCCAACATCCGGCGAGCTGACCTGATATGCCGGCCAGCTTGCCAGTACTTATCCTTACAATTCCAAGCATTCCATTTCAGCAGCCTTGCGCGCTATCCGATTACAACAACGGTGCAACCTTGACCCGCGCAGGGATGTGCGTACACATATTTTCCATCGAATTTGCAATTTGGCGAGGCCGATGGAGACGCCCCTGTGTAAAATATCGTTTTAATTCTTACACCAGCAGAGGTTTGACCGCCGCCTGTCGATTATATATTCAAAATGAAGGACTTAGAGAGAATTTCTGG
>JANYGW010000032.1 GCA_025359245.1 Massilia sp. | reverse complement strand
CGGCTTGAACTGCGCCGGCTTCGGTTCCAGCATGGTCGTCACGGCCACGTTCGGCATGGTGGCGGCGTCGCATATCTTGCGCCGACTGGCGGACCAGGCGATGGCGCAAGATATTGTGCAGCCGACGCTATAGCTGTCGGCTGGCAACAAATCGCCGCCGCCGACGTCGCGAAAGCCGCCTTTCGGGCGCGGGTTTGCTATCATGACGGCGCACTCTGGCCGGAGGTGTACGTGTACCGGCGGGGACCTTATCGAATCTCATAGAAAGAAACCATCATGACGCGTGTTTCCGTTTTATTCGCTCTCATTTGCGCCGTTGCGGCCTCGATGGCGCAAGCCGCCGACCCGGTGCCTGCAAGCAAGGCCGCGCCGGCCGTGTCGTCGGCCAGTCCCGGCCCGGCCGCCGAGACGCTGATCATCACCGACGTCAAGCTCGGCAGTGGCAAGGAAGCGACCGCCGGCAGCACCGTCGTCGTCAATTACACCGGCTGGTTGTACCGTCCGATGGCCAAGAATTTCCATGGCAAGCAGTTCGACAGCTCGATCGGTCGCGGCCCGTTCGATTTCCCGCTCGGCAAGGGCATGGTCATCAAGGGCTGGGACCAGGGCGTGGCCGGCATGAAAGTGGGCGGCAAGCGCACGTTGATCATTCCGAGCGAAATGGCTTACGGTCCGCGCGGCGCCGGCGGCGGTGAAATTCCACCGAATTCGCCATTGATTTTCGATGTCGAATTACTGGATGTGAAGTAATCAATTACTGGATGTGAAGTAAGCTGAAGTAATCAGTTGCTCGATGTGAACTAAATCGACATTCGCGGGGCCTGGCGCCATGCCGGCTCCCGCCAGCGTCGGAAAAACGCGTAGACTGGCGTTTCCGTAACCAGGAGACACCAATGAAGATCGCCAACGACGTCACTGAATTGATCGGCAACACGCCGCTCGTGCGCATCAACCGCATGGCGGGCGCCGCGCCAGCCACGCTGCTGGCCAAGCTCGAATTCTACAATCCCGCGCACAGCGTCAAGGACCGCATCGGCCTGGCGATGATCGCCGCCGCCGAACAGGCCGGCCTGGTCAAGCCGGATACCATCATCGTCGAGCCGACCAGCGGCAACACCGGCATCGCGCTGGCGATGGTGTGCGCGGCGCGCGGCTACCGCTGCACCCTCGTCATGCCCGACACCATGAGCCGCGAGCGGCGCATCCTGCTGCGCGCGTATGGCGCCGAACTGGTGCTGACGCCGGGCAGCGAAGGCATGCTGGGCGCGATCCGCAAGGCCGAGCAGATGGTGGCGCAAGATGCGCGCTACCTGATGCTGCAGCAATTTACCAATCCGGCCAATCCCGCCGTGCACCGCCAGACCACGGCCGAGGAAATCTGGCGCGATACCGATGGCCAAGTCGACATCGTCGTCGCCGGCATCGGCACCGGCGGCACCATCACCGGCATCGGCGAAGTGCTGAAAGAGCGCAAGCCGGGTGTGCAGTGCATCGCCGTCGAGCCGGACGCGTCGCCGATACTGTCGAAAGGCACCAAGGGGCCGCATCCGATTCAGGGCATCGGCGCCGGCTTCGTGCCGGCCGTGCTCAATACGCATATCTACGATGAAATCATTTGCGTCAAGAACGACGACGCCTTCGCCACCGCGCGCCTGGCCGCGCAACAGGAAGGCTTGCTGGTCGGCATTTCGTCCGGCGCCGCGCTGTGGGCCGCGCTGCAAGTGGCGCAGCGCCCAGAGAACGCCGGCAAGATCATCGTCACCATCATCCCGTCGTTTGGCGAACGGTATTTGAGCACGGCGCTGTATGCCGGCTTGGGGGATTGAATAAACCAACGGGGGCCGCGGCCCCCTTGGTTTATTTCACATTGCCATCGGCATCCCGGTTTTCGACCGGTTCGAGCTGCAACGGCGCCAGTTGCGGCACGATCTTGGCCTTGTCGCCGACCCCGATGATGACCAAGTTTTCCGGCTGCAGGTATTTTTTTGCCATCGCCTGCACTTGCGCGCCGTTGACGCCGGCGTAGCGCTGCGGCAGCTTGCTGTAATAATCCAGCCCCAGGTCATAGATGTAGGTATTGGCCAGGCTGGCGCCGATGCTCTTGTTGGTGTCGAACTGGCCCGGCAGCGACAGCACTTGCGAATTGCGCGCGTTGGCCAGTTCCTTCGCTGGCAGCGGCCTGGCGACCATGTCGCGCAATTGCTTGAACGTTTCGCTCAAGGCGGCGCCGGTGACGTCGGTGCGCACGCTGGTGGCGATGGCGAACGGGCCCGGCGTACGGCGGTACTCGAATTGCGAGCGCACGCCATAGGTGTAACCCTTTTCTTCGCGCAGCACGGTGTTCAGGCGGCTGGTGAACAAGCCGCCCAGCGCCGCGTTCATCACTTGCAGCGGCGCGAAATCCGGCGTCTTGCGGCCCGGCCCGATCGCCGCCAGCCGCAGCGCCGTTTGCGGCGCGCCGGGTTTGTCGACCAGGATCAGCCGCGCGCTCGTCGTGTAACTGGTCGCCGCCGCCGGGGCGGCCACGTCGCCGCGTTTCCACTGGCCGAACTTGGCTTCGGCCAGCGTGCGCAAATGGGCTTCGGTGATGTCGCCCGAGACCACCAGCGCCGCATTGTTGGGCACATAATGCTGCTGCCAGAACGTCTGCAAGTGGCCGCGGGTGGTCGCTTTCAGCGCGCTTTCGGTGCCCAGTTCGCTGTAGCCGTACGGATGGTTGGCGCCGTACAGCGCCGCCGCTTCGACCCGCGCCGCCACCGCCGGCGCGCTTTCGCGCTGGCGCGCCAAGGCGCCGATGCGGCTGGCGCGCTGGCGTTCGACTTCGGCGTCGGGGAACACCGGGTGCTGGATCACGTCGGCCAGCACTTCCAGCGCTTGCGGGAAATTCGCCGTCAGCGACGTCACCTGCGCGCGCGACGCGTCGGCGCTGGAACTGGTGCCGATGAAGGCGCCCAGTTGCGCCACTTCGTCGGCGATTTGCGGCGCGCTGCGGCTGCTGGTGCCTTCTTGCAGCAATTGCGCGGTAAAGCTCGACAAGCCGGGCTGGCTCAAAGGATTGGCGCCGGAACCGGTTTTGACGACCAGTTCGGCGGCGACGATCGGCAGCGCCGGGTTGTCGTTGTAAATCACCGTCAAGCCATTGGCCAACGTGAAGGATTTTCCTTGCGGTAAGATGATTTTCGGCGCCGGTCCGGCTTTCGGCACTTGCTTGCGCCACGCTTCATCGCGGTTGATAGCCGTGCCCGGTTCAGCCTTGACCTTGCCCGGCGCCGGCGTCGCCACTTCCGGTCCCAGGTCCGGCGTGCCCGGCACACCGTAGACGACGGCGCGGGCGCGGTTTTGCAATTGCGCGGCGGCGACGCGCTG
>JANYGW010000001.1 GCA_025359245.1 Massilia sp. | reverse complement strand
GGCAACGCGGCGCGGGCCGGCGTGCGCGCCGGCGACGTGATCGTCGAAGCGGGCGACCTGAACCAGGTCTACATCGGCGCCCGCACCATGTGGACCTTGCGGCTGCAAAGCGGCGCGGGCCCGGTGCGCACGGTGCGCTTCGTGCCGCGGCGCGGCGCCACCGACGCCGTGCAATGGGCGCCGAAGTCGGGCCGCATAGCCCATCCGTGCCTGAAATGAGTGGCGTGTCCGGCGTCGTCCTGGGCCCGTCGGCCTGTCATGTGACAGCGGGTGTCCACGCCGCTGCGAGCCGGCTGATGTTGAGTCCGAGCGCCCGCATGGCGTGCGACCGTGGGCTGACGCTCGGGGTTGCCAGCGCCGATCTTGCTTCGGTCCTGCTCAATTCACCGGTATCACGGCCGGCTTGTCCTTTTCCTTGATTAGCAGGACCAAAAATCTGGCGGGCTTGGTGGCGCTGGCATTGCGTCCCACCGTGTGGATGTCGGCGGGCCCCTCATAAAAGGTTTGCCCGACGTTGAGCAGCTGTTCCTTGCCGCCCTGTAAACCCATGACGATGCTGCCCTCCAGGACATAAATAAAACCATGTGCGTCGTGGCGGTGCACCGGATCAGCCCCGCCGGGCGGATAGTCGACCGTTATCATCAACACTTCCTTGCCCGGATAGTCGCTCAGCGCTTGCGTCAACAAGGCCGTGACGGCGGGGGACGGCGCGGCTGCGCTGGCCGCCCGCGTCAGCAATAGGGCCGGCAGCAAGCAGGCGGCAAAGAGGATTTTTTTTAAGTAGGGCATGCGCGGCCTCCTTCATTGGTGATGGATAGGGCTTGCACTGTAGAGCGACATCAGGGTATCCGCTAGCGCCGCGCCGGTCCCCACAGCGGTGCGCCAAGAACACCAATCGCGCTTCGCCTCTCATGGCACAGTCATGGCCTTCATCACGCCATGCTCGGCGGCGACATCCCATGAAACTGTACTTGACGTGAGTTCGACGAGGAACTGGCCAGGCAGGCCCGCCACCACGTGCGCGTTTATCTCGATCGCCTGGCCGATTTATTCGTCGTGCCGGGCCGGGCCCCAACCCTGCTGGCCGATCTGAGGGGCCTGGAAAACCTGGCCCGCTTCCATGCACGCATGGCGCGTGATCCGGGCGCTGGCGCGATTTGCACGGTATTTGGCGTTTACGCGCCAGCGCTTAGCAAACTATGATGAAAGGATGATGAGCAGCGTAGCGGATTGAAAGGAAGGCATGAACAGTGAACCGTTTGCGATGGAAGCAAGGCGGGCGCCGCCGCCGCCCGCAACGCCCGCCAGGCCGGCCGTCGACGCCCTGGCCTCGAGCTTTTCGACCAGCTATGCCGGCGTGCTGGCCTTTATCGCGGTGGTCCACGAGGGTTCGTTCGCCAAGGCCGCCGAGCGCCTCGGCATCGGCAGGTCGGCGGTCAGCCGCAGCGTGCAGAAACTGGAAACCCAGCTCGACACGCGCTTGTTCCTGCGCACCACGCGCAGTACTTCGCTGACCAGCGAGGGCGAGCTGTTTTACGCCAATTGCAAGCCCGGCGTCGAACGCATCGTGCAGTCGGTCGAGGAAATGCGCGAGCTGCGCTGCGGTATTCCGCGCGGCCAGCTGCGCCTGCATGCCACGGTCGATTTCGGCCGCAAGGTGGTGGCGCCCCTGCTGCGCGGTTTTCACGCCAGTTACCCGGACATCACGCTCGACCTGGGCCTGGACGACAGTCCCGTCGACTTCATCGCCGACCGCATCGACGTCTCCTTTCGCAACGGGCGCATGGACGACAGCGAGCTGGTGGCGCGGCAACTGATCCCGATGCAGATGCTGGTGTGCGCCTCGCCCGGCTACGCGCGCGCGCACGGACTGCCGCAGTCGATAGACGAACTGGAACAGCACCGCTGCGTCAACCTGCGGCTGGCCTCGGGGCGTATTTATGAATGGGAATTCAAGCAAAACGGCCTGGTGCGCAAAGTGCAGGCCAGGGCCGCGCACAGCTTTAACGACGCCGACCTGGTCTTGCAGGCCGTGCTCGACGGCGAGGGCGTGGCGCAAATGGCCGGCTATCAAGTCTGCGAGCATTTGCGCGCGGGCCGGCTGGTGGCTTGCCTGTCCCAGCATGCGCCCGACGACCGCGGCCACTTCATTTGCTACCTGAGCCGCCATCAGCTGCCTGCGCGGATCCGGGTCTTCATCGATTACATGACGCCGCGCATACGCGCGCTCGACCTGCACTGCCTGACCAGCTTCAACGCACCCGCGCCTTGACACCGGCCGCCGCCGCCGCCGTCTGCGCCGGGCCATTGGTGCCAAACGGGCACCACGGTGCGGCCGCGCGCGGGCCTAGTGCGCGCCGCCGCGCCGTCCTATATTCGGTTTAGACAAAACCAAGGAGACGCGCGTTGAAAAAGCAGCTGAAGGCCCCGGCGATTTCGCTGCTCGACAAATATACCGGCGATGCATTCCTGCCGCTGTACTCGACCACGGTCACGGTCAGCGGCGGCACGACGGCGCACGGGCGCGCCTCCGGCATCGTCCGTTCCGACGACGGCAACCTGGCGCTGGAATTGCGCCTGCCGGACGCGCTCGGCGGCCCCGGCGGCGGCACCAATCCCGAACAATTATTCGCGGCCGGCTTTGCCGCCTGCTTCCACGGCGCCCTCAATTTGCTGGCCGTCAAAGCCCGCATCGCCATCGATGACGCCACGGTGGACGTGGCCGTCACCTTCGGGCGCGACCCGGTCGACGGGCTCTACACGCTGACGGCCGACGTGCGCATACATTTGCCCGGTGTGCCGCGCGCGCTCGCCGAGGAACTGATCCGCAGCACCGAGCGCGTATGCCCCTACGCCAAGATGGCGCGCCAGGGCATCGTCTGCGTGGTGGCCCTGGTGCGCTAACGCGCGCGGCGCGCGATTGGTGCGTACGGCTCACCACCATGCCGCCCGCCACGGGCCTACCGCCGCGCCGCCCGCCCACCTACACTCGATACCGAACTGCGCTACTCGCAAACGGATTCCCAGCCGCACTGGGACGGGTCGGAGCAGACCCGCTATCAGGAAAACCACCATGACATCACGGATCGACTATATGCAACAAGCGCCGACGCTCTTCAAGAAACTGGTCGAATTCACGGCCCTGGTACACGACGGCGCCATCGAAGAAACCATCCTCGACCTGGTCGCCGTGCGCGCATCGCAAATCAACGGCTGCGGCTTCTGCCTCGACATGCACATCAAGCAGGCCAGCCTGCACGGCGAACGTCCGCTGCGCCTGCACCATCTGGCCGCCTGGCGCGAATCGACCCTGTTCATTGCGCGCGAACGCGCCGCGCTGGCGTGGACCGAGGCGCTGACCACGCTGGCGCCGCTGGGCATCGCCGATGAGTTATACGAGCGCGTGCGCACCCAGCTGTCGGAGCGGGAACTGACCGAGCTGACCTATGCCGTGATGGTCATCAACGCCTGGAACCGCGCCAATATCGCCTTCAAGATTGTTCCCGGCAGCCATGA
>JANYGW010000214.1 GCA_025359245.1 Massilia sp. | reverse complement strand
TGGTGGTTCCGCACGCTGTGCGTGGCGCTGCTGCTGGGCGCCGCGCTGCTGCTGTACCAGCAGCGCGTGCGCGCGCTGCGCAAGCAGAAAAGCTGGCTCGAACACCAGGTCAAGCTGCGCACCGCCGAAGTCGAACAAAAGAACACGCTGCTGCTGCAACAGGACAAGCAGGTGCGCCGGCATACCGACCAGCTGGCCGAAGCCAACCGCGCGCTGCAAGACAATGACGAGCGGCTGCGCCACGCCAAGCAAAAGGCCGAAGACGCGACGCGCCAGAAGTCGGCCTTCCTGGCCAACATGAGCCACGAAATGCGCACCCCGCTGGCCGGCGTCATCGGCATGCTCGGCTTCGCGCTGCGCGACCGGCTGCTGCACGCGTCGACGCGCGAACAGATCTTGCGCGGCCAGGCCAACGCCCAGTCGCTGCTGACCATCATCAATGATTTGCTCGATTTTTCGAAGATCGAAGCGGGTAAATTGAGCATCGAAAACATCGATTTTTCGCTCGTCGCGGCGATCGACAATGTCAGCAGCCTGTTCGAAGAGCAGGCGGCCGGGCGCAGCATCGGTTTTGCGATCGAACTGGCGCCGGACTTGCCGCAATTCGTCGTCGGCGATCCGACCCGCTTGCGCCAGGTGCTGATCAACCTGATCGGCAACGCGTTCAAGTTCACCCAGCGCGGCGGCGTCACGCTGCGCGTCGAACGGGTCGCCGCCGTCGACTATCCGGCGCTGCGTGCGCAAGCCGGCGCGCGCAGCGTCAACCTGGTGCGTTTCACCGTCAGCGACAGCGGCATTGGCATCGACGCGCAGGCGATGCAGCGCTTGTTTCAGAAATTCGAGCAAGCCGATTCGACCACCACCCGGCGTTACGGCGGCACCGGCCTCGGGCTGGCGATCTGCCGCCAGCTGGTCGAATTGATGGATGGCGACATCAGCGCCGACAGCACGCATGGTGTCGGCAGCACCTTTTGTTTCGTGGTGCCGCTGCCGGACGGCGTGGCGCCGCCGATGGTGCCGCACATCGAACTGGCGCCGCACAGCCACCAGCTGCGTGTGCTGTGCGCCGAAGACTTCCCGACCAACCAGATCATCATCCGCGTCATGCTCGAAGACCTGGGCCACCGCGTCGATATCGCCGCCAATGGCGTGATGGCGGTGGCGGCGTGCGCGCAGACGCGCTACGATCTGATCCTGATGGATGGACGCATGCCCGACCTCGACGGCGCCAGCGCGACACGGCTGATCCGCGCCGGCGGCCCGCCCGGCGCGCCGGTGCGCGACCAGGAATTGATGATCGTCGCGCTGACCGCGAACGCCAGCGACGAAGACCGCAGCCGCTACCTGGCGGCCGGCATGGATGGCTTTTTGACCAAACCGGTCGACGACATGGCGCTGCATTTCCATCTCAGCCGCGCCATCGAGCGGCAATTGCAGCGCGGCTTCCTGCTGCCGCTGATGGCGGCCAAAAGCGGCGTGCCGGCCAGCGCCAGCGCGCTCGACGCGCTGTTCGGCGTGGCCGCCGATATTGCGCCGCTGACCCCGCTGACTCCGCTGGCGCCGTCCGACCCGGGCGCGCGCGGCATCGATTTGCGGCGCCGGCTGCGCGCCGCCTTCGCCGGCGATATCGCCGGCCGTCTCAGCGAACTCGATGGCGCGCTGGCGGCGTTCGACTTCGACGCCGCCGGCCGCCTGTTGCACGGCTTGAAGGGCAGCGCCGCCTATCTCGACGAGGCGGCGCTGCATGGCTTGTGCGGCGAACTGGAGCAGGCGGCCGACGCGCAAAACATCGACGCATTGCGCTCTGGCATGGCGCCATTGCGCGCCTTGCTGGAAACCGTCACGGAAAATATTTCCTGAGCGCGCGACGATCTGTCATGCGCAATGGGGTTGCGTGGTGATTGTGTGATATAAATGTAAATAAAATCGATAACTAAAAGCGATAACTAAAAGCGACAACTGAAGCGGCAATTGAAGCGGCAATTGAAGCGGCAACTGAAGGC
>JANYGW010000210.1 GCA_025359245.1 Massilia sp. | reverse complement strand
ACTTGCCTGCTCCTGCAAACGCCCGATCCAGGCTTGTTGTAGCGCTTCATTTCGCATTGCATTGGCTCCCGTTGATGATGAAGCCGCAATTCTGAAATTTTTCAACTACGATTGGAAGGTGGGGTGAAATTCCCGCTTACTGTCGTGCTGTTTGCTCACAAAGAGTTTATTGATATGGAGCCTCGTGAACGCGTGCGGGCGTGCTATTTGCACTGCTGCCTTCGGTATGTCAGCAACGAAAAGATGACGAATCAAAGCCTACGAGAACGCTTCAAGCTCGACGAAACGCGCGCGAAGACGTCGGCAGTTTCACAGATCATTGCCGCCGCAGTCGAACAGAATATGATCAAGCTCGATGAGCCAGAGAACGTATCCAAACGCTACGCCAAGTATGTGCCATTTTGGGCATGAGTTCATTCAATTGCTAGGGCCAGTTTCTTAGGCTTTTGTTTCTAAGCCATTGAAAATCATAGACTTTTCATTTAATCGCTAACGTCGGTTGTGTCATGGCGAGCAACTTATTCATGATGGGCGACACACTGGCCCCTGCAGGGTGCAAGACAGAAGTACGCGGCCAAGCTTGAATGCGGATGACTTGTGAACGCTGCCCAGGCGCGCATGGCAACCGACTAGCGTCTTACTGCGCAATATAGCCCGGCAGCAGGCCGAGCTGATCTATCACGTTGGCGCACTGCTGGCCGAAAGCATCAGGTCGCCTGAGTCTGCATCATGCAGCAGGTAAATCTCACCGTCGCCGGACCTGAAGGTGTCGCTGAGTTGGCCCATAGCCAGCGAGCCGCCGCTCGACGTCTGGATCAACAAGAGTTGCGTAACCAGGTCGCTGGTGACTTGCTGCCATGCGTGATGGGCATGCGGATCCTGCGCGCCGTCCTGCACGATCATCGCCGCGTCATGTCCGCTCAGATTGACGATGCGAATCGTTAGCGTTGACTTGGTCATTAAAAATGCTCGTCCGGTCTCGCGTATTCATACAACAAATACTGTCGATCGGCATCGGATAGTTCGACCCGTTTGAAGCCCGGCCAATTCGGGGCCCTGGCAAGCGCTTCATCCCACACTTCCATATAGTAGCTTGTCGGCGCAATGGCGAACCATTGCTCTCTCGGCTTCCCCTGATGAATGAAGGAGCGCGCAACGGCAAGGTCGAGCAGATGATGATACTCATCGCCGCCACAGGGATATTCTTCATCGCGCCAGCGCAAGGCCCACCGCATCGGGTCGAAGCAGGCCGGTTCGTCTGGCTTGTATTCCAGCTGATTCAAGGCCGCTATCTCGGCATCCGTAAAGTGATTCATGGTCGAGAAAAAAATCCAGGTGAGCGCATCAGGAAAGCGGCGCCACCAGCGGCAGCAGCAGCGTGAAGGTGGTGCCCTTGCCCAGCGCACTGTCGAGCTGCACCTTCCCGCCCAGCACGCTGGTGACGATGTTGTGGGTAATGCTCAGCCCCAGGCCGCAGCCGCCCATGCCGAGCTTGGTCGTGAAGAAGGGATCGAAGATGCGGTGCACATGTTCGGGCGGCACGCCGATGCCGTCGTCGCTGACCCGCAATTGCACCGCGCCGGCGCCGGCCGCCTGCGCCGCGATCGTGATCGTGCCGTGCGCGCGCCCCTCGAAACCGTGCAGTATCGCGTTGTTGACCAGGTTCATCAATACCTGCCCCAGCGGGCCGGGGTAGCTGTCGAACTTGATGTCCGGCGGCACCGTTTCGACGACGACGAAGGCGGTCTTGGCGATCATCGGCGACAGCGCCCGGATGTTCTCGGCCACCACCGCGGCCAGGTCGAAGCTGCGGCGCTGGGCGCTGGTCTGGTCCACCGCGACCTGCTTGAAACTGGTCACCAGGTTGGCCGAGCGGACGATATTGCGCGACAACAGGTCGGTCGCCACGAAGGTATCGGCGATGAAGCGCTCGACGGTTGACTTCTTCAGGCCGCTGGCGAAACTGGTGGCAAATTCGCGCGTGCTCTCGGCCAGCGTGGACGCCACCGTCAGGCTGTTGCCGATCGGCGTATTGAGTTCATGGGCGATGCCGGCCACCAGCGAACCGAGCGCCGCCAGCCGTTCGCTGCGCCCCAGTTCCTCATGCGCGCGGTTGAGCGTGTGCATGGTTTCGGCCAGGCTGCGATTGGCCTGTTCCAGGTCGGCGTTGGCCTTGGCCAGCTGCTGGCGGTCGTTGAGCAGGTCGGCGGTACGTTCGGCCACGCGCAGTTCGAGCGATTCGTTGAGCATCTCGATGCGCGTCTGGCGCGCCTGCAGTTCGGCGTTCAGCGCGCTCGTTTCCGCCACCGACGCGCGCAGGTTGTCGAGCATTTCATTGAGCTTGTTGGCCAGCACATGCAGTTCGTGGCGTCCGCCGTCCTTGAGCACGAACACCTTGGCGCCCAGGTTGTCAATGGTGAGCTGGCCGACGAAATCGATCAGCTGGCGCAGCGGCTTGCCCAGCCAGTGGCGCACAACGAGCAGGAAGATGAACCACAGCGCCAGGGTCTTGATGACGGAATTGACGAGGATCAGGAAGAAGCCGTACTCGACCTGCTTGACGACGATGCGCTGGTTCGAATACACGGTCCAGGTGCCGATCTGCTGGGCCGCGCCGGCGCCGTTCTTGTACAGGATGGGAAAGACGCGGCTGAAGGTTTTACCGAGCAGCCCATCCTGGTCGGCAACCTGGCTCAGCTTGCCGGCCGCATCGGCCACCAGCTTGCGCCCCTGGTGGTCGCTGACGGCGCCGACCGCACGCACGATCTCGGCATTGTCATTTTCTATCTTGATGCCGACCACGATCGGCAACTCCTTCATGCCGGACAGGATGCCGCGCAAGGTGTCGTCATTGAAGCGCCACATGGCGTCGGCGAGGCCGGGGCCGAAGGTCTGCTGCATGGCGTCGATCTCGCGCACCAGCCGGTCTTCGGTATGCCGGTATTCGGCCGCCAGCTGGAGCGCGGTGACGACCAGCGTGACGACGAAGTAGGAGCCGAAAATAATGCGCAGCAAGCGCGTGGCGATCGAATCCATGCGCGCCGGCGCCGCGCCATCGGCGCCAGGGTGGTCACGCATGGCGGCGCTCGCGGGGCGTCATGGCGGTCAGAACCACTTGCGCTCGATGGCCTGGTAGCGGCCGCTCTTGCGGATGGCCGCGTAGCCCTCGTTGAACTTGGCCAGCAGCCTGGCGGCGTCGGGCGCGCTCTTGGAAAATGCCATGTACAGGCCGGGCGTGGCGACCGTGCCGACCAGCTTGAACTTGCTGCCGAACGCCGCGCCGTTCTTGACGAACAGGGCATTGGCGATGCGTTCTTCGGCCGCCATGTACTCGATGCGCCCGGCCATCAGCATCTTGAAGCCGGACTCGTTGCGGTCGACTATGCGGCGCAGGATCTTGCTGTTCAAGTCGAAAGCGTCGCCGTATTCGTAGTCGCGCTCCACGCCAACGGTCTTGCCCTCGAGGCTGGCGGCGCTCAGGCCATGCTCGGTCGAGCCGGCCAGCGCATACACATTCATGCGGGTGGTGAACAGCGGCTGCGCATGCCACAGGAAGCTCGGCGCGATCATCGCGTTCGGCACGGCGTCGAAACAGCCGACCAGGTGGCCGGCTTTCGCTTGCGCCAGGCAGCGCGCGTAGGGCAGCACTTCGAAATTGACGCTGATGCCGACGGCGGCGAAGGCGTCGCGCACCACGTCGACGGCGAAGCCCTGTGCCTGGCGCTCGACCACCGACGAATACGGGGCCCAGTCGTCCTCGGCGCCGACGGTGATGGTTTCGGCCGTGGCCGCCGCACTGGCGGCCAGCAGCATGAAACTGAGTAAGAGCGCTCGCATGAGGTCATTCCAGTGAAAAGGGGGCCGCCTGACGATGGACGGACATGGTTGCACGCCAAGTGACAATGCCACGGTTCAAGTATCGGCCAAAAAGCGGGGATCGCCAAGCGCCAATTTCCCGTGCGGCAGGTCCGCGTACCCCGGGGAAATGATGTACGGTAGAATGAAAGGCAAGGGCGCAGCGTGTTGCTTGCCTAGATGGAGTGATCTTCCCTTGACCATGCGACTTTCCCGGCGTGCCGCTTCCCTCCTGCTGTTGTGCTGCGCTGCCGCACGGGGCGCGCCGCGCGAACTGGTCATGCTGGCGCCGCTGAACCACGCGATGCCGATCGCCCGCTTTTCCGACACCCAGCTGACCGACGGCATCCTCAAGGACATGGGCGAGCTGATGGCCGCCAAGCTCGGGCGCACCGCCCGCTTCATCGGCGTGCCGAGCCGGCGCGTGGGCTTGATGCTGGCGCGCGGCGAGGCCGATGGCGTATGCCTGGTACAGCCGAACTGGATCGACGGCGAGTTCCACTGGAGCGTGCCGCTGATTCCGACCGGCGGCGTGGTCATCGCGCGCACCGGCGCGCCCGTCATCGGGCGTCTGGAAGACCTGCGCGGGATACGGGTGGGCACCGTGGCCGGCTACCGCTACCGCTACATCGAGCCGCTGCTGGGCAAGGACTTCGTGCGCGACGACGCACCCTCGGCCCAGCACAACCTGCGCAAGCTGCTGGCCGGGCGCACCCAGTACGCGCTGATGGAGCTGTCCACCGCCGCCTACCAGGTGCGCAGCGACCCGGCGCGCAGCCTGCGCCTGGACATCACTTACGAAAACGGCATGGCGCGTTGCGCCTTTTCGCAGAAGTCGGCGATTCCGTACGCGGAGATCAAGCGCGCCACCGACAGCATCATCGCCGAGCGCGGTATTGACCGTATCATGGCGCGTTATCGCTGAAGCGGTAGAATGCCCGCATGAGACTGACCGCCTATACCGACTATTCGCTGCGTACCCTGATATTCCTGGGGCTTGCGCGCGACCGACTGGCCACGATCGGGGAAATCGCCGACGCCCATGGCATCGCCAAGAATCACCTGACCAAGGTCGTGCACCAATTGGGCATGCTGGGCTACGTGACCACGATCCGCGGACGCAATGGCGGCTTGCGCCTGGCGCGCGAACCGTCGGCGATCAATGTGGGCGAAGTGGTGCGCCACACTGAAAGCGATTTCCACATGGCGTCCTGCTTCGATCCGCAATCGTCCGGCTGCATCTATGCCAACGCCTGCGCGCTGCAAGGTGCGCTGGACAAGGCCACCCGCGCCTTTCTCGGCGTGCTCGACGAGCTGACGCTGGAACAGATGCTGGTGCGCGCGCCGCGCCAGGGGCAGACCATGCTGCTGCATGCCCGGCCGCAGGCGCTGACTGTGGATTTACCTGCTTAACTTTTCATACAGGCCGCCCGTTGGATAGGCCTTGCCGTCGTAGTGCAGCACCACGTGCACCGGCTTTTTCTTCGACTTGGCGCCATTGTCGTAGCTGCTGGTGGCGGTCAGTTCCAGGTCGGCATAACCATGGCTTGTGCTCTTGAGGATGGCGATCTCCATCGCAACTGTGTCGGTGACCGGATCGGGTGCCTTGTCCGCCTCCGCGCCGCAGCCTGCGAACGTGCCGTCGACGTAGCTCCAGGTCGACATCATCAGCTCCTCCAGCACCGGCCGAATCTTGGCGCCGTTGCGCACATACAGCGCGCGCACCTCGCCCGAGCCGGCTTCCGGACAATAGTGGGCGCTGTAGCCGCTGGCGATATCGATGCCGAAGGCGCGCACGCCAGGGGCCAGGTCGTAGCGGGCGGTATCGATCCGCAGCGTCGCCCCGTTCAGCTGCATCATCGCGTCCTCGCCGACGGCCGTGACGCTGGCGCTGACCATCTTGCCCGAGCGCTGGTCGAGGATCGCGATCAGCTGCTCCTTCTGGTCCGCCTTGCCCGCGTCGTAGGCGAATACGGCAATCTCCAGGTCCGGATAGGCCGGCCAGCGCTTGCAGGCGGCGGCCAGCAGCAAGCCGTCTTCCTCGTCCGACAGGGCGAAATGGGGTTTCTTGAAATACGCGCCCACGGCGGCCGTGGTCTGGGCGCTGCAGGTTTGCGCCGGTTCGGCCGCCTGCGCCAGGCCCAGCGCCGCGCCAAACAGAAGTGCCCAGGCTTGTTTCATGGTTTTTCCTTTTGGATGGTGAATCAGAGTGGCCAGTGTAGTGAAGCGGGGCGCCGAAGTCACGCGAGGGTGTACACCCGCCGCGTGAGCAAATCTTCCGCGGCGGCCGGTGCGATATAATGTCGTCCTGCCTTTTTTTCCTCATACACCCCATGTCCGCTGATACCCCGAACCGTCCGATGATGTACGACCCGACCGAACACCGGATTCGCAGTTTCGTCACGCGCGCGGGGCGGCTGTCGATCGCGCAGGCGCGCGCGCTGGAAGAGCTTGGGCCGCAATTCCTGATCGAGTACGCCAAGGCGCCGCTCGATTTCACGGCGGCCTTCGGGCGCACGGCGCCGGTGATCCTGGAGATCGGCTTCGGCATGGGCGACACCACGTCGCATATCGCCAAGGGCATGCCGGAGAAGGACTTCATCGGGGTCGAAGTGCACACGCCGGGCGTGGGCAGCCTGCTCAAGCAGATCGGGGAGCAGGGCTTGACCAATTTGCGCCTGATCCAGCATGACGCGGTCGAGGTGCTCAACCAGATGATACCGGCCGCTTCGCTGGCGGGCGTGCATGTGTTTTTCCCGGATCCGTGGCACAAGGCGCGCCACAACAAACGCCGCCTGCTGCAGGGGCCCTTCGTCAAGCTGCTGGCCGAGCGCCTGGCGCCGGGCGGTTACCTGCACTGCGCCACCGACTGGGAAGATTACGCGGTCCAGATGCTCGACGTGCTAGGCGCCGAGCCGCTGCTGCACAACACCGCCGAGGGCTATGCGCCGCAGCCGGCCTACCGCCCGCTGACCAAGTTCGAGAACCGCGGCCTGAAGCTCGGGCATGGGGTGTGGGACCTGGTGTTTACCAAGAAGTAGTGTTACACCGTCGTCCTCGCGCAAGCGGGGACCCATACTGAATATGCTCAG
>JANYGW010000202.1 GCA_025359245.1 Massilia sp. | reverse complement strand
CTTCATTATCATTGAGATTAATCTGTGGAAGCATGCCCAGAAAGGCGAAAGATTCCTGTCGCTCAATCCAAATGGACAGGTACCGGTCATTGACGACAATGGTGTCATTGTCGCGGATTCAATCGACATCTTGACCTATCTGTTACGTCCTTTGAAATCCCAGGCTCGCCAGTGCGCCAGATCCCACGTTTTTCCAGGGCGACCATTGAACGCTCGTCCATGACAGCATGGGATCTGGCGCACTGGCGAGCCTGGGATTTCAAAGGACGTAACAGTAACCCCGCTTTTTCTATGAACAACTGGCCTGCGATCGTTGCCAATACAGCTTTCGGCATGGCGCCCGCGAGCTTGATGTCGGGCTTGGCCGGTCGAACCCATGGAGCATCTGAATTCTCGTCAGGGACATCCGCATATGCGATATCAAGCGGGTGTCGATCGCCGACGAGCTTTGTCAGCACTGTTTCGAGGATCGCTTGCGGGAGCGGTTTAATGCTTTCCAGGAAATCCCATTGATCCTGCAGCGGCTGCAGATCCGCATCGACGAAAACACTGCGCCCGAGGTCGCGCGGATGCTTTTGAAGTGGAAGGGCAATCAGATTGCCGAAGCCGCCCTTCGGCATCGTGTCTTGATTTGGAAACAGCCGATCATAGGACGTGAGCTTCAATTGCCTGGTGCGAGCGCAGGTTGCGCTAATGAGCGCGGCGCCCAGTCGGCGAACATCGCGGGCCGGCGTCGCGTTCGCGAAAAATAACCATAGGTGAGCTCCCTCGCCGGAACGAGAAATTTCAAGTGCGGCAGGAAGGTCGTTCGCTACACATGTTTGAAGGACGGCCTTCGCATCTTCGCGCCAATCCGCGTCATCGAAGTCGATAGCAAGAAAATAGCAAAGGTCGCCAGGAAGTAGCGGGTACACGCCTGCCGTGATTTCACCTTTGAGGTGGCGAAAAATGACGTTGTCGGTCACAGGCACATACAAGCTATTGTTGCAGTCTCCGCACTTGATTCGTGGTTTGTCACAAACCCCATTGCGCCATTCGTTGGCGCACACAGGCGAGTATCCGCTCTTGCCGGTATTGGGACTCTGCCATCGGATAGGGTAGACGTCATTTCTTCCCTGGAACAAGCGGCGGAATAACTTGACCTTTGCGTCCGGCGACAGTGGATTCGTGATAGGACGAGCGACGGCGGTCGCGGTATCCGCGACGACGACGCGCTGTGGGACGTCAATTCCGTGTTGTGTAAGGAGGCTCTTGAGCATGCTGTTTTCAGCACGCAATTGGATGAGCTCCGCGTCTACCTTTGGCATACAATATTCTTCTTGAATCGGTGACCATCACCGATTTACGCGAAATATTCTACGCGTCGATGCGCATTTTGCTCGAACGAATGCCGCGAAGGCAGAAAAATCTGGCCGTTCGTGCCTAGTTTTTCGATGTCTGGCGTGTTCCGGCACCAAATTTTCCGGCGATGACCTTGCCGCTCGCCGCCTGTTCGAGGTAGTCGGCGTATTCCTGCATCATGACCTTGCGCTCGTCCAGGAAGAGGGCGCGGTCATACGCCTCACCGTAGACATCACCGGACAGGTGGGCAAGCTGGCGGTCCACGACTTCATGGCGATAGCCGAGCCGTTCCTTCAGCACACCCATCGCCAGCGACCGGAAGCCGTGGCCAGTCATCCTGCCGCTGTACCCCATCCGTTTGAGTGCGGCCAGGATTGCCCAATTGCTGGTGGGGCGCTCGTGATCGTTCCGATTCGGGAACAGATATTTGTTGCCGCCTGTGAGCGTATGCAGTTCGCGCAGAAGCGCCCATCCTTGGCGCGGCAGATGCACGTGATGGTCCACCTTGCGCGGATTGATCTTCTTCTTCCCCATCTTCATGCGGTTCCACTTGATGATCCACACCTCGTTCTCGAAATCGATTTCCGACCAGGGCGTTTCAGTCAGTTCGCTGGTGCGCACGAAGACCATCATCATCAGGCGCAACATGATCCGCGTCTGCATGAACATCGAGAACTCGTGCTTGTCGAGGACTCGCAGGAATTCGGGCAGTTCGTCTGGCGTGATCGCCGCATGATGCCCGCGTGCGCGTTCCTTGAGCGCGCCACGCAGGCTGGGGACCGGATCGACGTCCGCCCGGCCAGTCGCAATCGCATATCGGAAGACCTGGCCGGAGAACTGTGCGCACCGCCGCGCCATTTCGAGCGCGCCGCGTTTTTCAATTTGGCGTAGCACGTCGAGTACCAGCGGCGCCTTGATCTCGGAGATGGGGTACTTCCCAAGCAGCGGAAAGATGTCCTTCTCCAGTCGGTGCAGGACGTTCTTCGACGTGCTCTCCTTCCAGCTCTCGGCCTTGTTCGCATGCCACTCGCGCGCGATCGCCTCGAACGTGTTCGACGCCGTCACCGCCTTGAGCTGCTTTTCTACGCGCCTCGCCTGCGCCGGGTCGGTCCCCTCTGCGAGCTGCTGCTTGGTCTTGGCGCGCCGGTCACGCGCAGCGGCCAGCGACACGGCCGGGTAATTGCCAAAGGTGAGTCGGTTTTTCTTGCCGTTGGCCTGCGTATAACTGAGGCGCCAGATCCTTGAGCCGCTGGGATTGACCTCAAGGTACAGCCCGCCGCCGTCCGCAAGCTTGTACGCAGCGGCGCGCGGTTTGGCGTTGCGGACCTGAATATCGGTCAAAGGGAGCGCGAGCTTGGGCATTTTGGAGCCATGACTGGTTGACGAATCCCGGCATGGCTCCAAATATGGCTCCAAAAAATCGGGATGTCAAGATGTGTCACGGGACGTCATGAAGCAAAAAGCCCGCAGGTCTCATAGGAGAGTGCGGGCTTTTTGGTACTTCCGGGTACTGCTTGAAGCTAATTCTTGGTGGTGATAGGTGGACTTGAACCACCGACCCCAGCATTATGAATGCTGTGCTCTAACCAACTGAGCTATATCACCCAACAGCCGAGCATTATAGGCACTTCCAAAAAAAGTGTCAAGCCAAGCGCATTATTTCGCTTTGTGCGCGGCAATCTGCGCCAGCATGGCCGCGGCGTTGTTACTACCCAAACAATCAATCACCACCCGCGCCGGCATCGAGCGCAGCCAGGTCAGCTGGCGCTTGGCCAGCTGGCGCGTGGCGATGATGCCGGTCTCGCGCAGGGCGGCGCGGTCGATCGTGCCGTCCAGGTACTCCCAGGCCTGGCGGTAGCCGACGCAGCGCATCGACGGCAGGCCGGGATGCAGGTCGCCGCGCGCGCGCAGGCCGGCCACTTCATTGACGATGCCGGCATCGTCGCAGGCGCCCAGCATCTGGTCGAAGCGGGTCGCGATGCGTGCGTGCAGCACGCTGCGGTCGGACGGCTCGAGCGCGAACGACAGCAGCGCGAACGGCAGCTCGGTCTTGGCGCGCTTGGCCAGCAGTTCCGACATCGGGCGCCCGCTCAGCTCAATGATTTCGAGCGCGCGGTTGATGCGCTGCGCATCATTGGGCGCGAGCCGCGCCGCCGTGGCCGGGTCGAGCGCGCGCAGCTTCTCGTGCATGCCGGGCCAGCCGATGCGCGCCGCCTCGGCATCGAGCGCCACGCGCAGTTCGGCGTTTGCGGTGGGCAGGTCGTCCAGGCCATCGGTGAGTCCCTTGAAGTACATCATGGTGCCGCCCACCAGCAGCGCCAGATTGCCGCGCGCGCTGATCTCGGCCACCAGGCGCACCGTATCGGCACTGAACTGGGCCACTGAATACGATTCGAGCGGGTCGATGATGTCGATCAGGTGGTGCGGCGCCGCCGCCAGTTCTTCGGCGCTCGGCTTGGCAGTGCCGATGTCCATGCCGCGGTAGACCAGCGCCGAATCGACCGAGATGATCTCGACCGGCATGGCGGCCGCGATGGCCAGCGCAGCGGCGGTCTTGCCCGATGCGGTCGGGCCCATGATGGCGACGGCGAGCGGCTTCACGCGAGCGCCTTGCGCGCGTGCGCGCCGGTCACGCGCACCGCGACGAAGATCGCGGCGCCGAGCGAGCCGGCGATCAGGGCCAGCGGATACAGCGTGCCGTTGAAGGTGGCGCCGACGGCCGTGCCGACCGCGAAGGCCACGCCCATGTAGAGCGCGCCCATCAAACCGGCGGCGGTGCCGGCTTGCTTCGGAAATGGTGTCACGGAGCCGGACTGCGACACCGGAAAATTGACGCCATGGGCGAGCATCGTCAGGAAGATCGCCAGCGTGACCAGCGCCCAGTGCGCAATACCCAGGCCGACCGCGCCCAGGAACAGCGCGCCGGCCGCCAGCGACATGCTGCTGCCGATGCGCAGCGTGATGGTCGGGCCGACGGCGGGCAGCAGGCGGCGGCACAGGATGGTGCCGCTCATGTAGCCGGACACGCCGAACGCAAAACAGTAGCCGAACCACTCGACCGGCACGTGCAGGATCCGGATCAGCACCGGCGACGAGCCAGAGATGAAAGCGAAGATCGACCCGTACGACAGTGCGCCCGGCAGGGCATAGGTCCAGAATTCGCGCGAGCCGAGCACCAGCCGGTAATTCGCCAGCAGCCCGGCCCATTCGGTGGCGCGCGGGTTCTTGTGCTGATTGGTCTCGGGAAGGCGCAGCAGCACGGCGGCCAGCACCATGGACGACAGCAGCGACAGCGCCACGAAGGCGGCGCGCCAGCCGAAGGTGACCTGCAGGTAGGAGCCGAGAATGGGGCCGGTCAGTGGCGCCAGCGACAGCCAGGTGCTGGCGCGTGCCATCACGCGCACGGTGTCCTCGGGCGCATAGGCGTCGCGCACGATGGCGCGCGCGATGATGATCGCCGAGCAGCAGCCCAGCGCCTGCACGAAGCGCGCAGCGATCAGCAGCTCGATGGACGGCGCCAGCGCGCACAGCAGGCTGGCCAGCACATACAGCGACAGGCCGGCGATGACGACCGGGCGGCGGCCGAAGCGGTCCGACAGTGGGCCGATGACCAACTGGGCGCCGCCGAAAGCGATCACGAACATCGACAGCGTCAGCTGCACGGTGGAGGCGGGCGCGCCGAACACATTGCCCAGGCTGGGCAGCGAGGCCAAATACAGGTCGGTCGACAGTGGCTGCAGCATCATGAAGCAGGCCACCAGCAGCAGGACCGGCGCGTGGGCGTAGGGTGCGAGCGGGCGGAGCATGCCGTTGTTCGGGCTGGTCATTGACCGCGCAGGAACAGCTTGTCGAGCGCGGAGATCTCCAGCTGGACCCAGGTCGGGCGGCCGTGGTTGCACTGGTCGGCGCGCTCCGTGCTTTCCATCTGGCGCAGCAGCGCGTTCATTTCTGGCTGGTTCAGGATGCGGTTGGCGCGCACCGCGGTGTGGCAGGCGAGGGTGCCGAGCAGCTCGTTGCGGCGCTCGATCAGCACGCGCGAGCCGCCGAATTCGCGCACGTCGCGCAGCACGTCGCGCGCCAGCGTCTGGGCGTCGGCATTCTTGAGCAGCACCGGCACCGAGCGCACCGCCAGCGTGGTCGGCGAGAGGGCCGCGATATCGAAGCCGAGCGACTTGAGCGTGTCGTGGTGCTCCTGCGCGGTGCCCACTTCGATGGCGTCGGCGTAAAAGGTCACCGGGATCAGCAGCGACTGCACCTGCATATCCTGGCCGTCGACCTGGGCGTCGAGCGCGTTTTTCAGCTGCTCGTACAGGATGCGTTCGTGGGCCGCGTGCATGTCGACCAGCACCAGGCCCTTGGCGTTTTGCGCCAGGATGTAGATGCCGTGCAGCTGGGCCAGCGCGAAGCCGAGCGGATACTCGTCGTTCGACATGGTCTGCGCCGGCGCGATGTAGGGCGTGACCGGCGCGCTCGAAGCGAACAAGGCGCCGTAGCTGTCGGCGCTCTGGGCCACGCCGGCGCCGTCGAAGCGGTTGGCGGTCGCGTAGGGCGATGGCGAGAAGGTCGGCGACAGCTGGGTACCGAAGCTGGTCTGGTGGTGCTCGCGCCGCCATGACGCGGTGGCGCCGCCGACATCGGCGGCCGGCAGCGGCGCCGGCGCGGTGCCGTAGGCGGTGGCCGACGTTGTCGCCAGCGCGCGCTGGACCGCGTGGAACACGAACTGGTGGACCGCGCGGCTGTCGCGAAAGCGTACCTCGATCTTGGACGGATGGACATTTACGTCGACCAGGGCCGGGTCGAGGTCGAGCGCCAGCACGTAGGACGGGAAACGGTCGCCGTGCAGCACGTCCTGATAGGCCGCGCGCACCGCGTGCACCAGCAGCTTGTCGCGCACGAAGCGCCCGTTCACATAGAAGAACTGGCCGTCGGCGCGCGCCTTGGACGCGGTCGGCAGGCCGGCGAAACCGTGCACCCGCAGCGGGCCGGCGCTTTCATCGATGGCCAGGCGCGCCTCGGCGAAGTCGCTGCCCAGGATGTGGGCGCTGCGCTTGGCCATTTCGCTGACGTTCCAGTGATCGATGGTGCGGCCGTTGTGCGACAGCGAAAACGACACGTCCGGGCGGGCCAGCGCGATGCGGCGCACGACTTCGGCGCAATGGCCGTATTCGGTCTGTTCCGACTTCAGGAATTTGCGCCGTGCCGGCGTATTGAAATACAGGTCCTGGACGTCGATCGTGGTGCCATGCGCGCCGGAAGAGGGGGCCACGGCGCCGTGGTGCGAGCCGATGATTTCCCAGGCGTGCGGCGCGTCGGCGGTGCGCGAGGTGACCGACACGGCGGCCACGGCGGCGATCGATGCCAGCGCCTCGCCGCGAAAGCCGAGCGTCGCGACGTTTTCCAGATCGGTCAGCGATGCGATCTTGGACGTGGCATGGCGGGCCAGCGCGAGCGGCAGCTGCTCGGGCGCGATACCACGGCCGTTATCGGTGATGGCGATGCGTTTGACGCCGCCCTCTTCGAGCCGCACGGTGATCTGGGTGGCGCCGGCATCGAGCGCATTTTCGAGCAATTCCTTGACCACGGCGGAAGGGCGTTCGACCACCTCGCCGGCGGCAATTTGCGAAATCAGCTGGTCGGGAAGGGCCTGGATCGGGCGATGGGCAAGGACGGGAGCATTCATCAGCGAATTATATCCCGCGGCGTTGCAAAATCGGGGTCAGACCTCAATTTTGCAATGCTTTCGGCCGTCTTTTCCTGTTGCTATGGATGTTTTGGTCATGGGTGGGCCACAATGACCTGCGATTCAGGCCAATTGAACGACGCCGCGTGTTTGACCGCGCCAGAGTTGGCCCGCATTAGTGCTCTGACCTCATTTTTGCAACAATTGCAAAATTGAGGTCTGACCCCGATTGTGCAATTATTTTTGCTCGCGGACGGGGATCGGGGCGTTGCACAGTTCTACGTAGCCGGCGGCGTATTTGTTCCATGGGCCGCCGCGGTGGCGCTGCGCGTCGACCGCCGCCTGGTAGGCCGCGCCGTCGGTGCGCATCACTTCGAGCTTGCTGCGCTCCGCTTCCGGTACGTCCGCCGCCATCTTCACCGACAGGATCGGGACGTTCAGCTCCGGCTTGTCGTAAAAGCCCAGCGCCGCCGTCCCGCGCGGCAGCGTCGACAGCAGCGGCATGCCCGCCACTACCCGACCCACCACCGTGATGTTGCGGTCCAGGTGGCGCGGCGCGTGCCCGGTCACCGCATACAGCGAGGCGCCGTTGCCGCTGTCGGCGTCGTTGTCGCGCCCCACGCCGACCATGCCGTAGCAGTGCGCCAGCCAGGCGCGCCCGCTGTTCGGGTCGCGCGCCGACGGGAAGCCGTTCGAGTGCCCCACCTGCGGCGCGTAGCCGTCATGGTCCGGCAGCCGCGTGAAGACGGTGTCGTTTTTCATCGGTACCGTAAATTCGGCTTTCAGCGCCGCCTTGGCGGTCTTGTAGGCGCGCGGCTTGGCTTCGTCCGGATCGCCCCATTGCACCACGTAGTTATCCTGCGAGCGCACTACCGCCAGCCCGTCGAAATACTGTTCGCGCACCAGCGCCTTGATGTTGGCGACGTGGTTCGGCGCGAAAGCCGGCGCCAGTTCGATCACCACGCGCCCGCCCGCCATTTGCATGTACAGCGTGTTCTCGGGATCGAGCGGACGCCAGTCGCTGGCCCTGGATGCCTTGACCACGTCGGCCACGCTCGGCTTGACCGGGAGCGGCTTGTCGGCGCCCGCGCTGGCCTGGCCGGCTGCCAGCACGCCGATCAATGCGGCCACGCCGATCGCGATGGCCTTGTTCCCCTGGTTTGCTGCGTGCATGGTCTTGTCTCCGTTGAATACGCTCGAACCTGGCGCCCGGGAATTGTAAACTGGAAGTGCGCGATCAGGAAGCGACCGCCCGGCCGCCTTCAGCGCTGCCGGATGGTATGATGCGGCGCTACCCTTGAGGAAATTTATGGATCTGATGCAATTTTTCGACATGCTGGTCCATGTCGACAAGACGTTCGATGTATTGCTGGCCAATTACGGTACGTACGTCTATGCGGTCCTGTTTGCCATCGTCTTTTGCGAAACCGGCCTGGTCGTGCTGTTCTTCTTCCCGGGCGACACCTTGCTGTTCATCGCGGGCGCCTATTGCGCCACCGGCGACCTGCACTATGCGCCGCTGGTGGCGCTGCTGATCGCCGCCGCGGTAGCCGGCAATACCCTCAATTACTGGATCGGCTCGCGCATCGGCCAGCGCGTGTTCACCCATAACTACCGCTGGATCAACAAGGACGGCCTGCGCCGCACCCACGATTTTTTCGAGCGCCACGGCGGCAAGACCATCATCCTGGCGCGCTTCGTTCCGGTGGTGCGCACCTTCGCGCCGTTCGTGGCGGGCGTGTCGGCCATGACGCATGCCCGTTTCCAGCTGTTCAATTTCACCGGCGCGACGATGTGGGTGTTGTCGCTGGTGACCGCCGGCTATTTTTTCGGCAATTTCCCGTTCGTCAAAGAGCACCTGACCGCCATCGTGCTGATCGGGATCGGCGCGGCCGTGGTGCCGATGGCGCTCGGCGGGCTGTATAAATTCGGCCGCAAGGTGCTCAACCGTTAAGCAGGCGGCCAGGCCGCGCGCCCTTGGCCGCGCGGTTTTGCGGGAAGGACTCAAGTTTCAGGCCCTTCGCGCCGTTACCCAGAATGACATTCTTTTTTCTGGAACCCCATGCGCCATCTGATCGCCCTGTTCGTGTGCAGCCTCGTGATCGCAACGGCGAGCGCGAACGAACCCGCCCACGCCTCCGCTTCCGCTGCTGCCGCGTTGGAGCCTGCCAAAACCGTGGCGCCGTCGATCAAGCCAGCCCTGCCGTCGATCAAGCCGCCGATCGTGCTGCCCTTGTCGCCAGCCGCGCAGGCGGCCAAGGACGCCGAGGCCGAAGCCCAACTGTCAGCCAAGATCGCCACCCGCCTGGCGGCGATGCGCGCCAACCAGATCGCCCGCGCCGCTGCCGCCGCCAATGCGCGCAAGGCGGCGGTGCGCCACAAGGAAGCGGTGGCCGCGGTGGCCGCGCCGCCCGTCGTCCCGCCCTACCATGGCAATCACTGGTCGTACGAGGGCGAAACCGGCCCGGCCAACTGGGGCCGCAATCCGGACTGGGCGCAGTGCGGCATCGGCACCCGCCAGTCGCCGATCGACCTGCGCGATGGCATGAAGGTCGATCTTGAACAGATCATGTTCGACTACAAGCCGTCCTCGTTCAACGTCACCGACAATGGCCATACCATCCAGGTCAACCTCAGCGGCGGCAATTACATTTCGCTGCAGGGCCGCTCGTATGAGCTGATCCAGTTCCATTTCCATCGCCCGTCCGAAGAGCGCATCAACGGCAAGGGCTTCGAGATGGTGATGCACATGGTGCACAAGGATTCCGAGGGCAAGCTGGCCGTGGTGGCCGTGCTGCTCGAACGCGGCAAGGCGCAGAACCTGATCCAGACCGTGTGGAACAACCTGCCGCTGGAGAAAAACGATACCGTGGCGCCGTCGATCGTGCTCGATCCGGCCGAAATCCTGCCTGCGAAGCGCGACTATTTCACGTACATGGGTTCGCTGACCACGCCGCCGTGCAGCGAGGGTGTGCTGTGGCTGGTGCTCAAGGAGCCGATGCAGGCGTCGCCGGCCCAGATGGCGCTGTTCGCGCGCCTGTATCCGCTCAATGCGCGTCCGATCCAGGCCAACTCGGGCCGCGTGATCAAGGAATCGAACTAGCTTTTACCCTGCCGTGACCTGGTGCTGGCCGCGCCAGGCGGCGCCGGGCTGCAAGGTGGCCGCTTCGATCAGTGCCGCCTCGACGCAGACGAAGCGCAGATATTCATCATCTTCCAGGTCGACCAGCGCGCGGCTGTCGGCTGCCCCCGGATTCCATACCACCGCATCGCGAAAACCTTCCTGGGTCAGCGTCAGCGTACCGCCCGGTTCGGTCAGCGTGACCGGGCCTTCCACATTGCTGAAGATACGGTCGATCTTGTCGCTGATGCGCAGCGGGCCTGGCTGCACGCCATCGATCCGCACGTCGCCGAGCGCGTCGACCAGGAAGTAGGTATGCAGCGCGCTGGAAAACGCGAACGCGTCGGCGCCGCTGTTGCGCACATCGAGCGCCAGCGCCAGCGTGTCGCCGCGCAGCGTCACTTTCAAGGTCAATCCGAAGCTGTGCGGCCAGGCTTGCGCGCTGGCCGGCGCCAGGTCGGCCTGCGTCAGCGCGAAGGCCGCAAAGCCGGCGCCGTCCTCGATGCCGCTGTCGGCCAGGCGCCAGTTGCTCACGCGCGCGAAACCGTGCCGCATGCCGTTGCCGCGTTCTGCAAACTGGGGAAAGATCACCGGCACGCCGCCGCGGATTGCGCGCTGTCCGTCCAGCGCCGATTTGGCGCTGCAGAACAGGCGCTGCACGCCATCGGCGGTTTTCCAGGAAATCAGGTGGGCGCCGTACAGGGTGACGATCGCTTCGGCGCCGCCAGGGCAGCTGATACGGATGGCCGGCAGCTCGCCGTAGGTGGTCATGGCGATTGCCGTCATCGGTGCTTCCGGTTAGCCCATGCGGCTCTTGGCCAGCGGGGGATTCTTTGAAAAATAATGTTTGATACCTTTGGCGATTGCCGCCGCGATCTCGTCCTGGTAGCCGTTGTCGCGCAGTTTGGCTTCTTCCTCGGGATTCGAAATGAAGGCCGTTTCGATCAGGATCGATGGAATGTCGGGCGCTTTCAGGACTGCGAAGCCGGCCTGCTCGACCGAGCCCTTGTGCAGCCGGGCCATGCCCCCGATTTCACTGAGCACCGCGCGGCCCAGTTTCAGGCTGTCGTTGATCTGGGCCGTCGTCGACAGGTCCAGCAGCACGCTGGCCAGCTGCAGGTCGTGGCCTTTCATGTTGACGCCGCCGATCGAGTCGGCCAGGTTTTCCTTGTTGGCCAGCCAGCGCGCCGCGCTCGAGGTGGCGCCTTTTTCGGACAGCACGAACACCGACGAGCCGCGCGCCGACGGTTGCAAAAAGGCGTCCGCATGGAGCGACACGAACAGGTCGGCCTGCACCTTGCGGGCCTTGTCGACGCGGGTCCCGAGCGGCACGAAATAGTCGCCGTCGCGGGTCAGCATGACGCGGATATTGGGCTGCTCCTCGAGCTTGAACTTGAGCCGCTTGGCGATCGACAGCACCAGGTCTTTTTCGCGCGCGCCGGATGCGCCGATCGCGCCCGGGTCTTCGCCGCCGTGGCCAGGGTCGAGCGCAATGGTGATCATGCGCGTGACCTTGACCGCATTGGCGGCGTCGGGCGCCGCTTCGGGCGCGGCCGGATGCGGCGCCGGCTTGATCACCGCTTCGGGCGGCAACTGGGCGCGCTGGGCGGCCAGCGGATCGGGCGCGGGGGCCGGCAGCACCGGCCTGTCGGGCGGCGCGCCGGGCGGCGACCATTCGCCCTTTTCAATCATCGCGGCGATCGGGTCGACCGCCTTGATCGGATACAGGTCGAAAATGAGTCGGTGGTTGTAAGTGCCGATCGGCGCCAGGGTGAACACCTGCGGCTTGATTTCTTCCTTCAGGTCGAACACCAGGCGCACCACGTTGGGGCGGTTCTGGCCGACCCGGACCTGTTTGATGTACGGGTCGTTCGACTGGATCTTGGCGACCAGGCCCTTGAGCGTGGGATTGAGTTCGAGCCCTTCGATGTCGACCACCAGGCGCTGCGGGTCGGGCACGGTGAAGTGGGTCGCCTTCAGTTCGCTGTCGTTTTCCAGCGTGACGCGGGTGTAGTCTTCGGCCGGCCACACGCGCACGGCCAGGATCTGCGCGGCGCAGGCCGGCAGAGCGGGCAACACCGACAGCAGCAGCACGCCGCCGGCTTTCAGGACGGTGCGCCGCGTGACGGGGCCGGTGATCAAAGGTTCGGTGCGAATTTGAGGCGGTCGAGGCATAGCAAACCCAGGTCGGACAACGCTTGTAATTCTACATCACGCCCGTGTCCTGCGACGCTCAGCCAGATATTCAGGTCGGGCGGCGGCAAGACCGGCTCGGCCTTTTCGGGCCATTCGACGATGCAGATGTTGTCGCCATTGAATTCTTCGCGAAAGCCCGCGTCGAGGAACTCTTCGGCACTGGCCATCCGGTACAGGTCGAAATGGATCACGTTGACGCTGCGCCCGTCGAGCATGATGCGGTACGGTTCGGACAGCGTGTAGGTGGGGCTTTTGACGTGGCCCGCGTGGCCGGCCGCGTGCAGCATGGCGCGCGTGAGCGCGGTCTTGCCGGCGCCGAGGTCGCCGTGCAGGTGGATCGCCAGGCCGGGCAGCAGCGCGCGCGCCAGCGCCGCGCCCAGGGCGGCGGTGCCGGATTCGTCATGGAGATGGGTTGTATACTGCTGCATCGAATAGAATATCGTGTTCAATCAGGGGCCAGCGCCCATTGTAATCGACCCCATGCCGCTCTCCCAATCCGACCTGTCCGGCCTCGCGCTCGCCATCAAGCGCTGGGGCCTCGAACTGGGCTTCGCCGATGTGCGCATCGCCGACGTCGACCTGGCGCATGCCGAAGCGGGCTTGCAGGCCTGGCTCGACCAGGGCCGCCATGGCGAGATGGATTATATGGCAAGCCACGGCATGAAGCGCGCGCGGCCGGACGAACTGGTGCCCGGCACGGTGCGCGTGATCAGCGCGCGCATGGATTACCTGCCGGCGGCCACGCCGGACGACTGGCGCGAAGCGGAAGCGGCGCGCCTGGCCGATCCGCGCGCGGCCGTCATTTCGATCTATGCCCGCGGACGCGACTATCACAAGGTGCTGCGCAGCCGCTTGCAGCAGCTGGCCGAACGGATCGAGGCCGAGACGGGTGAACTGGGCTTTCGGGTATTTACCGACTCGGCGCCGGTAATGGAGCTGCCGCTGGCCGAGAAGGCCGGCCTGGGCTGGCGCGGCAAGCATACCTTGCTGCTCAACCGCGAGGCCGGCTCGATGTTTTTCCTGGGCGAGATCCTGGTCGACATTGCGCTGCCGGTCGATGCGCCGGCCAGCGCGCATTGCGGCCAGTGCAGCGCCTGCATCGACATCTGTCCGACCCAGGCGATCCTGGGCCCGGGCCGGCTCGATGCGCGGCGCTGCATTTCCTATTTGACCATCGAATTAAAAAGCAGTATTCCGGAAGAGTTTCGTGGGCTGATCGGCAACCGCGTGTACGGCTGCGACGACTGCCAGACGGCGTGCCCGTGGAACAAGTTCGCGCAGCGCGCGCTGGTGCCCGACTTCGCGGAACGCAACGCGCTCGGCAGCGCAAGCATGGTGGACTTGTTCGGCTGGACCGAGGAAGAATTCAACCGCCGCCTCGAAGGCAGTCCGATCCGCCGCATCGGCCATGAACGCTGGCTGCGCAACCTGGCGGTGGGGCTCGGTAATGCGGCCGGGCAGGCCAGGGGCGATGCGCAGATCGTGGCGGCGCTGCGGGCGCGTGCCGACGACGGGTCGGCCATGGTGCGCGAACATGTGGCGTGGGCACTGGCGCAGCACGCTTAGCCGGTCGTCCCCGCGTACGCGAGGACGACAGTAGTTGAGGTCGAGGTGATCATCGATGGGGCGATTTCTGGCGCGCCTTACAGCCGTTTCAAGCGCACCGCCGACCAGTCCAGGTCCATCGAAATGAGCGCGACTGCGGTCACGCCGTGTTCCTTGCCATACGCATAAATCGAATCGCGGTCGATATCGGTGGCCTTGGGCGCCGAGTGTTTCAGGTAGGCTATCCAGAGCGAGCCTTTTTCGCCCAGCCGCGCCATGGCGGCCGGAAACCACTGCTCCAGCTCTTTCTGGTTCAGCGCAAACACCAGCACCACGTCGGCCGGATCGCTGCCCTCGCTGATCAATTCTTGCGGCAATTGCTGCACCATGCCCGGGTGCGCCGCACCATTGAACACCGCCAACGATTTCGCGGTCATCAGGTACATCTTGTCAGCCATCGTTTTATCGGCCATAGGTTTGCCTTCCAAGCAAAAGTGCGTGGATCGGCCGCGCCCGCGCGCGCCGAGCTCACTAGCATGGGATCGTTCGAACGGCTGAAGGTTCGGTCTATTTGATCAAGCCGGCCAGTTCCACCACGGTCTTGACTTGCATCTTGTCCAGAATATGGGCGCGGTGCACTTCCACTGTCCGCATGCTGATGCCGAGCTTGTCGGCCACGACCTTGTTCATCATGCCGGCCAGGATCAGTTCGAGCACTTCGTGTTCGCGCGCCGACAGCGTGGCCAGGCGCGCCTGCACCAGCGCCGCTTCGCCCGCCAGGCGCGAGGCCGCCATCGCCTGTTCGACCCGGTCCATCAGCTGGTTGTCGTTGAACGGCTTTTCGAAAAAATCGAAGGCACCGCGCTTGAGCGTGTCGACCGCCATCGGCACGTCGCCGTGGCCGGTCAAGAAAATCACCGGCAGGCGCGCCGTCAGTGCGCGCGCGCTCAGCTGGTCGAACACGCCCACGCCGTTGATGTCGGGCATGCGCACGTCCAGCAGCACGCAGTCGCCGTCGGGGTCGAAGCGCGTGCCTATGTCATCGAGGAAGCCCCTGGCGCTGGCGTGGCAGCGCACCTGGATGGCGCGCGACTGCGCCAGCCAGGCCAGCGCGTCACGGATGACCTCCTCGTCGTCCACGATGTGCAACATGTTTGTCTCCGTTATTTTTAATATGGCCGGGCAAGGAAAAACTGAAGATCGTGCCGCCTACTGGATTGGCCCGGCAGGTCAAGGTGCCGCCGTGAAATTCGACGGCGGTGCGGCAGATCGACAGGCCCATGCCCATCCCTTCGGCCTTGGTCGAAAAGAAGGGCGAAAACAGCCGTCCGGCCACCTCGTCGCTGATGCCGTGCCCGCGGTCGATGACGGCCACGCACACTTGCCCATCCACCAGTGTGGCCTCGATCAGCAGCACGCGGCGCTCGGGAGCGACTTGCTGCATCGCTTCGATGGCGTTGCGGGTCAGGTTCAGCAGCACCTGTTCGAGCATCACGCGGTCGGCGCTGACCTCGGGCAGGCCGGGCGCGATGGCGGTGCGGATCGCGACAAAGTACTGGCGCGCCTGCAGTTCGATCAGCGTGCCGATGCCGTCGATCACCTGGGCGATGGCGAGCTGCTGGCGTTCCGGTTCGCGCTTCTTGACGAACTGGTGCACGCTGCGGATGATCTGGCCGGCCCGCTGCGCCTGCACCCCGGCCTTTTCCAGCGCCGGCAACAGCAGCGCCGGATCGACCGGCGTGCCGTCGGCGGCGGCGCGCGCGATCAGGTTCGCGGCCCCGGTGGTGTAGCTGGAAATGGCGGCCAGCGGCTGGTTCAGCTCGTGCGCCAGCATCGAGGCGATTTCGCCCATCGTGGCCAGGCGCGAGCCGGCCTGCAGTTTTTCCTGCTGCTGGCGGTTCAGCTCTTCGGCGCGCTTGCGCTCGGAAATGTCGAGGATGGAGCCCATCCAGCCGGTCTGGCGGCCTTCGCTGTCGACCAGCGGCGCCTCGAAGATCAGCACCGGGATGCGCTCGCCGTCGGAACGCTGGAAGATGGTTTCGAACTGTGGCGTGACGTTGCCGGCCAGTACCCCGGCCAGGCGCTGCTGGTATTCGGCCATTGCTTCCGGCGCCCAGTAGGGCATGGGCGGGGCCTGGCCGACCAGCTCCTCGGGCGGCAGCCCGACCAGCTGGCAGAAGGCCGGGTTGACGTAGGTGACGCGGCCCTCCAGGTCGCGCGCGCGCAGCCCCGTCACCATCGAGTTTTCCATGGCCGTGCGAAACGCCATCTGCTGGCGCAGCGCGCCTTCGGCCGCCAGCCGGCGCGCGATGTGGCGCCACAGCGCCACCAGGCTGGCCAGCAGGCCGAGCGCGAGCGCGATGACCGAGCCGACCAGCAAATTGGGCAGCAAACGCGGCGCGCCCTTGACGCTGTCGGTGGCCAGGCGCAGGTTGGCGCCGGGCAGGTCGAGCTCGCGCTTGTGGGTGTACACGCCGCGCCCGGGACCGGCGGCGGCGCGCTGGGCCACGACCGTGTCGTCGTTGGTGAGCAGCGAGATCGCGTTATCCTGGGCAAACCACCACGGCACCGCTTCGTCGAGCAGTACCTTGAGGCTGTAGGTGGCCACCAGCATGCCCTTGAGCTTGCCCTGGCGCAGCACCGGCAGGTGGTAATCCATCAGGCTCTCGCTGGCCACATACGGTTCGCTGTAGCGCGCGCGGCCGGTCTTGCGCGCCAGCTCGGCCGCATTGCGCGACGGTTCGGACAGCGCGCCGGGCGTGTCCGGGCCGCTCATCAGCAGCGCGTGGCCGTCGGCGTCCAGCCAGGACAGGCGCAGCAGTTCGTGGCTGTTCTTGCGCATCTGGTCCATGCGCGCCTTCAACGCGGCCGGCTCCAGGCTGGCCGCCGTCAGGTCGCCCACCAGGGTCGTGAAGCCGTCTTCGTTGCGGGTCAGTTCGAAGCGCACCGCCTGTTCGACCCACAGGGTATCGGCGATCAGCTGTTCCTGGCGCTCGTTGCTTTCCATCTCGCGCGCCTGCCATGGCAGCCACAGCAGGACGGCCAGGAACAGGCACACCAGCAGCAGGGGCAGCAGCCAGCGCCACGGTCCACCGAGCTGGAGTGAGCGCACGCGCGACAGGACTTTCTTCATGTCATAGGGTAGGGTAGCGGTAGGCGGTCAAGGCATTGTGGCTATCCACAATAGCCGGGCAGGCCGGGCAGGTGCAGACTGCCCTGTTCGGATCATAATGGAATTCCGGCTTGTCAGGAGAGCACATGCGGATCATATTGCTGGTCCTGGCCTTGGCCAGCGCCAGTGCCGGCGCCGGCGCCTTTGCCCAGGCACCCATCGTCATCAAGTTCAGCCACGTGGTGGCCATCGATACGCCCAAGGGGCAGGCGGCCGAACGCTTCAAGCAGCTGGCCGAAAAGGCGAGCGGCGGCCGGGTCCGGGTGGAAATCTATCCGAACAGCCAGTTATACAAGGACAAGGAAGAGCTGGAAGCACTGCAACTGGGGGCGGTCCAGATGCTGGCGCCGTCGCTGGCCAAATTCGGTCCGCTCGGGGTCAAGGAATTCGAAGTGTTCGACTTGCCTTATCTGTTCCCCGACACCGTGGCCCTGAACAAGGTTACCGAGGGGCCGGTCGGCCGGGACTTGCTGAAAAAGCTAGGTTCCAAGGGCATCGTCGGGCTTGCCTATTGGGATAATGGGTTCAAGGTCATGTCGGCCAACAAGCCGCTGCGGATGCCTGCCGATTTCAAGGGCTTGCGTTTGCGGATACAGGCATCCCGGGTGCTCGACGTCCAGATGCGTGCGCTCGGGGCCAGTCCGCAGGTGCTGGCCTTTTCCGAGGTCTACGATGCATTGCAGTCGGGCGTCATCGACGGCACCGAAAATCCGCCATCGAACTTGTACACCCAGCACATGCACCTGGTGCAGAAATACTTGACCGTCTCGCGCCACGGCTACCTGGGCTATGCGGTCATCGTCAACAAGAAATTCTGGGATGGCTTGCCGGGCGGCATACGCAGCAGCCTTGAACAGGCGATGCGGGAAGCGACGACCTATGAAAAGGCGATCGCCCAGCGCGACAACGACCTGGCCATGGAAGCGATCCGCAAGGCCGGCAAGACCGACATCCACGTGCAGACGGCGCAGGAGCAAGCGGCCTGGCGCGAGGCGCTCAAACCGGTCCAGGCCGATGTCCAGCGGCGCCTGGGCAAGGACTTGATCGAGGCCATCCATGAGGCGACCGGCAGGTAGCGGCCGCCCGCCCGCCATGCCTGTCCAGGTGTTTTGCAAGTAAAAAATTTCAACTCGCGTGCCAAAAATGCCACAATTTCCATTTTTAAATACGTTATGATGAGCACCGTTCTAGCACCACCATGGTGCACGTGGAGCGACTGAATTGACGGTTTTGGGGAGTGGTAAGATAAAAGCACGGTAATTCATACCGGAGAAATATCGAGGAGACGCACGTTTTACAGAATGCTGTTGGCAAGCCCAAACGGCCGGGAACGTGAACAAAATTTGGAACGCACCGCAAGGTGCGTTTTTTTTCGTCTGTCGGCAGCGCGAAAAGTTCGGTTCGGCGCCGCCTGCGTTACACTATCGGCCATGAAACCACAGCAAGGCAGTGACATTTTTTCGGCCATTATCGGCGCGCCCTTCGGCGCCATCGGCATCCGCACCGCCGCGGGGCTGGTGCACGAACTGGTCTATTTGCCGCCCCATTTCGGTGAGAAGGATGCCGCCGACGCGGTCGCCGACGGCGTTGCGCGCCAGGTCGAACAGTACCTGGCCGACCCCGATTTCCGCTTCACCTTGCCGCTGCCGCAGGTGGGCAGCGCATTCCAGCGCAAGGTCTGGGACGCGATCTGCGCGATCCCGCGCGGCACGGTGCGTACTTACGGGCAAGTGGGCAAGCACATCGGATGCGGCTCGCCGCGCGCGGTCGGCCAGGCGTGCGGGGCCAACTGGTTCCCTTTGATCATACCCTGCCATCGGGTCACCGCGGCGGGCGGCCTGGGCGGTTTTTCCAACCACGATGACGAGAACGGCTTCCATCTGAGCGTCAAGCGCTGGCTGCTGGCCCACGAAGGCGTCAACAATTCCCCATGGCAGCAGCAGACAATCTTCGGCTGATCGACGATTTCTGCGACAACCTGTGGCTGGAACAGGGGTTGGCCAAGAATTCGCTCGATGCCTACCGGCGCGACATGCGCCTGTTCGCGCGCTGGCTCGAAGTGACGCGCCCGCAGCGATCCGGCCTGTTCGCCGTCGAGCCGCACGACCTGGATGCCTATTTCGCCGACCGCCACGCCGAATCGAAGCCCAGTTCGGCCAACCGGCGCCTGTCGGTATTGAATCGCTTTTACCAGCTGGCGCTGCGCAACGGCCAGGTCAGCGCGGATCCGTGCCTGAAACTGGCGTCGGCGCGCCAGCCGCTGCGCTTTGTCCATACGCTGACCGAGGCCCAGGTCGTGGCGCTGCTGGACGCGCCCGATGTCGCCACGCCGCTCGGCCTGCGCGAGCGCACCATGCTCGAGCTGATGTATGCCAGCGGGCTGCGGGTGTCGGAGCTGGTCACGCTCAAGCTGCTCGAACTGTCGCTCAACGATGGCGTGCTGCGCATCACCGGCAAGGGCAGCAAGACGCGCCTGGTGCCATTCGGCCAGGAAGCGCGCATCTGGATCGAGCGCTACCTGCGCGAGGCGCGCGGCGTGATCCTCGACGGCCAGGTGGACGACGCCCTGTTCGTGACGGCGCGCGGGGGAGCGATGACGCGCCAGATGTTCTGGATCATCATCAAGAAACACGCGCTGCGCGCCGAGATCCGCGCGCCGCTGTCGCCGCACACGCTGCGCCATGCGTTCGCCACCCATTTGCTGAACCACGGCGCCGACTTGCGGGTTGTGCAACTATTACTCGGCCACGCCGATATTTCGACCACACAAATCTATACCCATGTTGCGCGCGAGCGCATGAAGCAGCTGCACGCCGAGCACCACCCACGTGGTTAATTCAAATGGAGAAAGCATAACTACGTCATAATGGCGGGGTAGTGCCCTTTCTTTTTTAACCCCCAAGAGGTGATTCATGGCTAAAACTAATTTTTCGTACGAAAAGCGGCAACGAGAATTAGAAAAAAAGAAGAAGGCGGAGGAAAAGGCCCGTAAGAAGCTCGAGGCGAAAAATTCGCCGGGCGGTGAGCAGGCCGAGGCGCCTGATGACGACGATGCTGCGGAAGCAACGTCAGAAGCAACCGAATAAGTTCGTCCCGGCCGGGGCACACCCGGTTCGGCAGCTGCAAAGCGAAACGGTGGGGCAGGCATGAGGTGTGATCCTCATTCCTGCCCCACCGTTTCGCTTTGGTCGCTGGCCTTGCTTAAGCCACTTCGGCGACTTTCTCGTCTTCCAGCGTGTCCTCGGCGTGCGGCGCGTCCGCACCGCGGAAGAATTTCGCTGCGCGCTTGCCCAGGCTGTCGAGGTAGGTGTAAGCCACCGGCACCACCACCAGCGTCAGCAGGGTCGAGGTAATCACGCCGCCGATCACGGCGCGGCCCATCGGGGCCTGCTGCTCGCCGCCGTCGCCCAGGCCGAGCGCCATCGGCAGCATGCCGAAGATCATCGCCAGCGTCGTCATCAGGATCGGACGCAGCCGCACCTGGCCGGCATCCATGATCGCCGCCAGCTGGCCCTTGCCTTCGCGCTGGCCGTGGTTGGTGAAGTCGACCAGCACCTTGAACATCTTCTCGGTGATCGGCATCATCATGCTGATGGGACTGGTCACCAAGAACGCCATCCTGCTGGTCGACTTCACCAACCACGGCCAGCGCGAAGGCAAGG
>JANYGW010000136.1 GCA_025359245.1 Massilia sp. | reverse complement strand
AGCCGGCCCAGGCGGCCAGCGCGCCCGGATAACCGGCGCGCAACATGCCGATCGCCATGCCGGCCTGGCTGCTGGCGGGACCGGGCAAGAATTGGCACAGCGCGACCAGGTCGGCATAAGCGCTTTCGGCCAACCATTGGCGGCGGATCACGAATTCGGTTCGAAAATAGGCCAGATGGGCGACCGGGCCGCCGAACGACGTCAGGCCGAGACGTAAAAAGACCAGGAAAACCTGCCATGTCTGGCTGGCGCTGCGTTCGAGGACGGGCTGATTCATCGACGTCGATGGCTTCGTTGTGGACGCGCAATTATAAAGGTACAGCGCAGGCCAGGGGCGACATGGGCGCGGCTCATTGCGATCAAAGCGATTTGGCCGCGCCAACATCGATAGCGTTAAAACTGAGGTTAAAATGCAGCGACAACAATCGAATGGATAAACCCGCATGGACCGTCTTGACGCATTAAAAGTGTTTTGCGCGGTTGTCGACGCGGGCGGCTTCAGCAAGGCGGCCGACAAGCTGGGCCTGTCGACGTCGTCGGTGACGAATCAGGTCGCCGCGCTGGAAGCGCATTTTCGCAGCCGGCTGCTGAACCGTACCACGCGCAGCATGTCGCTGACGGACGAGGGGCGTCAGTGCTACGAGCACGCGCTGCGGCTGATCGATGGCATGAGTCAGTTGGAAAACGGCTTGCGGCAAGCGTCCGGCACGCCGAGTGGCGTGTTGCGGGTCGACCTGCCGAGCAGCATCAGCCGCAATCTCGTGGCGCCGGCGTTGCCGCGCTTCATCGCCGCCTACCCGGACATCGCGCTGCGCCTGACGGTCAGCGACCGCCTGATCGACATGGTCGATGAAGGCGTCGATGTGATGGTGCGCATCGGTGAACCGGCCGACTCGAACCTGGTCGCACGGCGCCTGCTGGCGATGGACTATGTCTGTTGCGCCGCGCCCGCGTTCGTGACCCGTCACGGCACGCCGGCCACGCCGGACGACCTGGCGCGTTTCGCGTGCCTCAATTTCCTGTATCCGAAATCGCGCCAGGTGCGCCCGTGGCTGTTCCAGCGCGGCGCCGGGCCTTACGCGCAAACGCCGCCGGGCGTGATCGCATTTGATCATGTCGAGTCGATGATCGCGGCCGCGCAAGCCGGTTGCGGCATCGTGCAGGCGCTGTCGGTATCGGTGGCGGGACCGATCGCCGACGCCAGCCTGGTGCCGCTGCTGCGCGACTGGGCCGCGCCGGGGCCAGGCCTGTGGGCATTGACGCAGGCGCGCCATCATCGCGCCGCCAAGGTGAAAGTGTTTGTCGATTTCCTGGCCGGCTTGTTCGACAGCGCGCATGCGCCCCTGAACGACAAACAGATTTAGAAAAAAAGTTCTAGATAAAAAGTTCTAGAACGGTTATTCTGGTCGCATGCCAAACACACTTCCCATTCCGACCATTCCAGCGCCGACCGCCGCCGAACTGGACCTGCTGCGCATCCTGTGGCAGCACGGTCCGTCCGATGCCCGCGCCGTTCATGAAGCCTTGCTGTTTGAACGCACCGATGCCAGTTACGCCACCGTGCTGCGGCAACTGCAAGTCATGCATGGCAAGGGTTTGCTGAGCCGCGATGAAAGCCGGCGCCCGCAACGGTATGCGGCCGTCGAAGCGCAGGAAAAGCTGCAAACCAGTTTGCTCAAGGATTTGATCGGCAAGGTGTTTTCCGGTTCCGGCAAGGCGCTGGTGCTGACCGCGCTGCGCGAGCATGTCAGCGACGCCGAATGCGCTGACATCGAAAAAATCCTGCGCGCCAAGCAGACGGGCAAGGGCGCTGGCGACGACGGCAAAAAATCATGAACCTGCCCGTCATGGCGATCGGGATCGACCTGGCCCGTTTTGTCCCTGCGCTGGGCTGGGCGCTGCTGTACTTTGCGTGGCAAGGGCTGGTCGTCGGTGCGGCGGCCGCTGTTGCGTTGCGGCTGCTGCGCGGCGCCAGCGCGCAATGGCGTTATGCGGTGTGCGCGCTGGCGTTGCTGCTGTGCCTGTTTATTCCGGTCACGCATCTGCTGTACCTGCTCAGTCAGGACGGACCGGCGCAAGCCATGCCGTCAGCCTGGCGCGCGGCACTGCAAATGTGGATGCCGGCGCTGGTGCTGGGCTGGAGCGCGGGTGTCGCTTTGATGAGCTTGCGCCTGGGCCTGGGCCTGGTCTGGGTCGCCAGGTTGCGCCGCGAGGCTGTGGCCGCGCCGGCCGTCTGGCAAGCGCGGCTCGATGGGCTGGCGCGGCGCATGGGCTTGCGCCGTCCGGTGCCGCTGAAGTTGCACGCCGGCCTGGCCAGCCCGTTGACGTTCGGTTGCTGGCGCCCGCTGGTGCTGTTGCCGGCTTCCCTGTTGAGCGGCATGCCGGTGCCGCTGCTCGAAGCGTTGCTGGCGCATGAACTGGCGCATGTGCGGCGCTGGGATTATCTGGCCAATCTGCTGCAAAGCGTGGTCGAAGCGCTGCTGTTCTTCCATCCGGTCGTCTGGTGGCTGTCGGCGCGCATGCGCATCGAGCGCGAACAGGTGGCCGACGCGCTGGCGGCGCGGGCGCTGCAAGACCCCGGACAATTGGCCAGCGCATTGCACGCGCTGTCGCTGCAAACTCGTCAAGCCGGCACGCCGCGCCAGTCTTCGTTGACGATGTCGGCGCGTGGCGGCGCCTTGCTGACGCGCATCCGCGGCTTGATGGCGCCGCCGCTGCCGGGACAGTCCGGCTGGAAACTGGCCTTGCCGGTCGTGCCCATCTTGCCGGCCTTGCTCGCTTGCGCGACGATGCTGATGGCGATGCCGGGTCAGCAGCGCAAGGCGCCCGATGCAAGACAGTTGAGCGCCGCCGCCGCGATGCTGGCATTGCCCGTCAACGCCAGGCATATGCTGGTGTTCGACGACAGCGCCGGCAAGGTCTTGATGGCGAAAGACGCCGACGCCGTGGTGCCGATCGCGTCGATCACCAAGTTGATGACGGCGATGGTGGTGCTGGACGCGCGGCTCGATCCGGACCAAAAACTGCGCATCGTGCGCGGCGACGGCGCGCCACCGATCGACCGGCAGCGCCACGACGTGCTGGCCGATGGCGTCGAAGTG
>JANYGW010000097.1 GCA_025359245.1 Massilia sp. | reverse complement strand
CGGCCGGCGGCACCGGCACCGGTTCGGGTCCAGGCTCGGGCGCGGCTGCCGCGGCCGGCGTGCCGAAACCGCGCTCCGGATCGAAACCCTGGCGCGCCGGCTCGGCGCCGCTGTCGGCGGGCACGTAGGGCGTGCGCGGCGGCGGCACTTCGGACGAAAAATAGTCGACCGGCGGCGCGGCCGCGGCCGGCACCACCAGACCCGCGGCAGCGGCGGCATCGGCCGCCACTTCGTTGGCCGTGGCGATGTCTTCGCGCGTCGGTTCCTTCGACTCGAGCGTCAGTTCGCCCGTCCCGGCAGGGCGGGCCGGCGCCGGCTCGGCGGCCGGCACATCGGGCGTGTCGGGCGCGCCGGCCTGCTTCTTCTTGGCCGACTCGGCCTTGCGCAACGCTTGCATTAACAGGCTCATGCTCAACGCCTCCCTTGCGACTGGGACGATTCGTCGTAGGGCGGATTGCCGAGCGGCGTGGCGTCGGGCAGGAAGCTGCGGAAATCCTTGTAGTCGCCGTTGACGCTCGCTTCCTTGACCACCACCGGGCGGATGAAAATGACCAGCTCCGACTTGTTGGTCTTTTCGTTGCGGTAGCTGAACGCGTCGCCGATGACGGGCAGCCGGCTCAGCACGGGCACGCCGTCTTTCAGGTTGTCGACCGTGTCCTGCATCAGGCCGCCCATGACGGCGGTATTGCCGCTGGCCACGCGCAGCACCGATTCCATTTCGCGCGTCTGGATCACCGGCACGTTGCTCACCACATTCGCTTGCGCCAGTGCCGGGTTCGGATCCTGGACGAAGCCGACGATGCGCGAAATGGTCGGGCGCACATTGATCGTCACTTCATCCGATTCGGCGATCTGGGGCGTTACGCTCATGACGAAGCCGACCGGCACCGTATGCAGTTCCGAGGTATAGGTGGAGGTGCCGGGGGTGGTCTGGGTGGGCAGCGTGTTGGTGGCGGTGATGGTGAAATACACCTTGTTGTCGACCACTTTCAGCAGCGCGGTCTGATTGTTGAGCACGCTGATCTTGGGGCTGGACAGCACTTTGACCTTGCCGAACGATTCGAGCAATTGCACCGTCGCGGTGATGTTGCCCAGCGCCGTCAGCGGCTTGATGTAGTTCATCACGAACACGCCCGGCGTCACGCCCACCGACACATTGGACGGCAGCGTATTGGTGCCGACCTGGCCCTGGGTGACGCTCAGGCCCTCGGTGGCGCTGGTGCGCAGGCTGGACCAGTTGATGCCCTGCTGGTAATTGTCGCTGAGCTGGACTTCGACCACGGTCGCTTCGATCAGCACCTGGCGGCGCGCGCTCGACATCACCAGGTCGAGGAATTGCTGAATTTTTTCATGCTGGCGGCTGGTGGCGCGCACGGCGATCAGGCCGGTTTCCGGATTGGCGATCACGGAGGCGGCTTCACGGAAGGTCGAGGCACGCTGGGCCGGGGCCGGGGCGGCACCCTTGCCGGGCACAGCCGGCTCGGGCACGGGGGCGGCCTGGTCGGCCAAGACCTTGTCGGTTTCGTGCAGCGTGTCCTTGATGTTCTGGACCAGGGTTTCCCAGAACCGGTTGTTGGACGTGTTCGACACCGCCGTGGTCGAATTGTTGCTGCCGGTCCCGCCGGCGCCGGCCGCGCCGGTGGTGGAAATCTGGGTCGCGATGTTGCTGGTGCTGCTGGAGTCGCGCGCCATGTTGACGTAGTCGATGCGGTAATTATGCAGGTACGGCGTGTCGGGCCGCACGATCAGGTTGGGGCCGTCGATTTCGTAGCGCATGTCGACCTGCTTGCTGATGCGCGCGAGCAGCTGCGGCATGGTCTGGTCGAGCGCATTCAGCGTCACCTGGCCGGTGATGCCGGGATGGACGTCGACATTCAGCCTGGCATCGCGCGCCAGCGCAAACAGCAGCGACTGCACCGGCACATTGTGCACCGACACGCTGTAGGTCTCGGCCTTGACGGTCGGGCGCGGCGGCGCCAGCGCGGCGCTGCTGGCCAGCGGCGCCGGAATCGCGCCCGCCTGGGACGGCGTTGCGCGGATATGGTTGGCCGACGGCGCGACCGGAGCGGTCCCGCAGGCGGCGAGGAAAAGGCTAATCGTAAGTGGCGCAGCGACTTTTAACATCTAGACCCGATACAAATCAAATAGTTAGGGCACATTGTTCTAGGTCAATTCTATGTCAATTCACCCAATTTCACTAATGCATTGCCCCCGGTTGTGCACTTTGGCCCACAGCGCCTTATTTAGGCCACAGCGCGTCGCTGTCAGTACGGCGGATTTCCTCGCGCACGCCGGCGATGGTCCGCAATTGCGGCTGGTAGCCCCATTCCTGGGCCAGCTGCTGCTTCATCGCCAGCGCTTCGCTGCGCAACACATAGGCCGAGTACAGCACGCCCAGGCGCGGCTGGCCGGCCAGCCGGGTCGGATAGACATGCACATGGTCGAGGCCGAGCTCGTCGTCGAACTTGCGCAGCTGGCGCTCGAACTTGCGCGGATCCGGGTCACCCAGCGCGATCTGCAAGGTGTAGCGCGCGCCCGGCTGCTCGGCCAGCCAGGCGCGCGAGGCCTGCAGCGGGTGCGCCGGATGGTTCACGCCGGGCAAGGCGGCGGCCGGCG
>JANYGW010000044.1 GCA_025359245.1 Massilia sp. | reverse complement strand
TGGTGCAACTGGCGGCCGGCAAACTGAACGTCGCGGCCAGCACCGAGGGCAGCGATGAAATCGCCGACACCTCGCGCGTGCTCGACCGCAGCATCGCCAACCTGAACCAGACCTTGCGCACCATCCGCTCGTCGGTGCAGGCGATCGATACGGCGTCGCATGAAATCGCCGTCGGCAATATGGACTTGTCGGCGCGCACCGAAATGCAGGCCGGTTCGCTGGAGCAAACCGCCAGCGCGATGGAAGCGCTGACCGAAGCCGTGCAAGGCAACGCCGACAATGCGCGCCAGGCGTGCGAACTGGCGGCCACGGCGTCATCGCTGGCGCTCAAGGGTGGCCACGCGATGGACCAGGCCGTTAGCACGATGAGCACCATCAGCGCCAATTCGCGCCAGATCGTCGACATTATCGGCGTCATCGACGGCATTTCGTTCCAGACCAATATCCTGGCGCTGAATGCGGCCGTCGAAGCGGCGCGCGCCGGCGAACAGGGACGCGGCTTCGCCGTCGTCGCCTCCGAGGTGCGCAACCTGGCCCAGCGCTCGGCCGGCGCGGCCAAGGAAATCAAGGCCCTGATCGGCGACTCGGTCGACAAGGTCGATGCCGGCAGCAAGCTGGTCGACGAAGCCGGCCAGACCATGGACCTGATCGTCACCTCGATCAAGCAGGTGGCCGACATCATGGGCGAGATCACCGCCGCCACCCAGGAACAGAGCAACGGCATCGAAGAAGTGAACCAGGCCATCACCCAGATGGACGAGATGACGCAGCAGAACGCGGCGCTGGTCGAACAGGCCGCCGCGGCCGCCGAGAGCATGCAGGAACAGTCGCAGATGCTGGCCGCCGCCGTGAGCATCTTCAAGCTCGCCGGCGACGAGCTGAAAGCGCAGCGCCCGCCGCCGCGTCCGGCCCGCCATGCGCCGGCAGCGCCACCGCCGCCGCGCGTGGCAGCGGCCGCGGCGCCGCGTCCGGCACCGCCCAAGCCCAAGAAGCTGGCCGCCGCAGCGACCGAGGACTGGGAAGAGTTTTAAGTTGCATGGCCGGTCCGCAGGCACCCAACCGCAATACATAGAAAAGGTGGAGTCCAGTGTCGCAACTGAAATCGGAGACGTCCAAGGAATTCAATTTCACCAAGGGTGACTTTGAACGCGTGCGTGCGCTGATTTACCAGCGGGCCGGCATTTCGCTGGCCGAAAGCAAGCAGGAAATGGTCTACAGCCGCCTGGCGCGGCGCCTGCGCGCGACCGGCATCGTCTCGTTCGGCCGCTACCTGGACGACCTGGAGGCGGGCCGCCTGGGCGAGGAATGGGAGTCGTTCACGAACGCGCTGACCACCAACCTGACTTCGTTTTTTCGCGAAGCCCACCATTTCCCGCTGCTCGCCGATTACCTCAAGGGCGCGCGCGAACAGCCGATCACGATCTGGTGCTCGGCCAGTTCGACCGGCGAAGAACCGTATTCGATCGCGATGACCGCCTGCGAAGCCTTCAACAGCCTGACGCCGCCGGTGCAGATCATCGCCACCGACATCGACACCAATGTGCTGGCCACGGCCGAACACGGGGTGTACGGCATCGAGCGGCTCGACAAGATGTCGCCCGAACGCGCCAAGCGCTTTTTCTTGCGCGGCAAGGGCGACCAGGAAGGCATGGTGCGGGTGCGTCCCGAGCTGCGCAAGCTGATCACCTTCAAGCACCTGAACCTGCTGGCCGACAAGTGGCCGCTGACCGGGCACTTCGACATCATTTTCTGCCGCAATGTGATGATCTACTTCGACAAGGGCACCCAGCGCAAGATATTGACGCGCTTCGTGCCTCTCATGAAACCGCATGCCTTGCTGTTTGCCGGCCATTCGGAAAATTTCCTGTACGTGTCGGACGCGCTCAAGTTGCGCGGCAAGACCGTGTATGAACTTGACGACCGCCGCGCCGCCCGCGATAAGCAGTGAAGTGAAGGCTGGATATGGCTAACGACAACAAAGAGCACTTCGCGACCAACGTCTATTACGATCGCACCTTCGACTGCGAGGCGGCCAAGATCCTGCCGGGCGAGTACTACTACACGCTCAAGGACATGCTGATCGTGACGGTGCTCGGCTCGTGCGTGTCGGCCTGCATCCGCGACCGCGTCTCCGGCCTGGGCGGCATGAACCACTTCATGCTGCCCGACGGCGGCAGCGACGCCAACAGCCCGGTGTCGGCCTCGATGCGCTACGGGACCTACGCGATGGAAGTGCTGATCAACGACCTGCTCAAGTCGGGCGCGCGGCGCGAAAACATGGAGGCGAAGGTGTTCGGCGGCGGCGCGGTGCTGCGCGGCTTCACCGCCATCAACGTCGGCGAACGGAATGCCGATTTCGTCATGAGCTACCTGAAGACCGAAAAAATCCGGGTGCTGGCCGAGGACCTGAACGATATTTATCCGCGCAAGGTGTATTTCTTTCCGCGCACCGGCAAGGTGCTGGTCAAGAAGCTGATGGCCACCCACAACGACACGCTGGCCAAGCGCGAGCAAGACTACGCCAGCCGCCTGAAGGTGCAGCCGGTCGGCGGCGAGATCGACCTGTTCTGAATTGCCCTATATGGAAACCCGTCCTATGAAGATCAAGGTGTTGATCGTCGATGATTCGGCGCTGATCCGCAGCGTCATGAGCGAGATTATTTCGAGCCAGCCCGACATGCAGGTGGTCGGCGTGGCGCCCGACCCGCTGGTCGCGCGCGAGCTGATCAAGCAGACCAACCCGGACGTGCTCACGCTCGACGTCGAGATGCCGAAGATGGACGGCCTCGACTTTTTAGAGAAGCTGATGCGGCTGCGTCCGATGCCGGTGGTGATGGTGTCCTCGCTGACCGAGCGTGGCTCCGAGATCACGATGCGCGCGCTGGAACTGGGCGCGGTCGACTTCGTGACCAAGCCGAAGATCTCGATCCAGAGCGGGATGCGCGAGTACACCGAACTGATCGCCGACAAGATCCGCGCCGCCGCCAAGGCGCGCATCAAGCCGCGCACGCTGCACGCGGCCGGCGCGCCGCCGACCGCGCTGCCGGCGCTGCGCAATCCTTTGACCTCGTCGGAAAAGCTGATCATCATCGGCGCCTCGACCGGCGGCACCGAAGCGATCCGCGAATTTTTGATGCAGATGCCGTCCGACTGCCCCGGCATCCTGATCGCCCAGCACATGCCGGAAGGGTTTACCACCTCGTTCGCGCGCCGCCTCGATTCGCTGTGCAAGATCAGCGTGCGCGAAGCGGCCGGCGACGAGCGGGTGCTGCCCGGCCACGCCTACATTGCG
>JANYGW010000020.1 GCA_025359245.1 Massilia sp. | reverse complement strand
GGCCACGTGCTGGTACAGCGGCATCCCCTCGACCTGAAGGAACTGCAAGTCAGACCCGCCCGCGTTCGAGGTACGGCACAGCACGATCGCGCCACGGTCGGTCCATTCCATATAAGGCTCGACCGAATCGAACCCCATATACGGATTCACCGTGACCGCATGCGCCCCATAGCGGTCGAAGGCCTCGCGCGCGTACTGGCGCGCGGTGGCGCCGATATCGCCGCGCTTGGCGTCGAGTATCAGCGGAATATGCGGGTAAGCCGCGCGTACGTAAGCGCAGATCTCCTCGAGCTGGCGTTCGGCGCCGAGCGCCGCGAAATAAGCGATCTGCGGCTTGAACGCGCAGGCCAGGTCGGCGGTGGCATCGATGATCGCCTTGCAGAAGGTGACGATGGCGTCCGGCTGATGGCGCAAGCGCTCGGGCAAGCGCGCCAGGTCGGGATCGAGCCCCACGCAAAGCAGGGTATCGTTGGTGGTCCAGGCGGCGGACAGCTGGTCGATGAAGTTCACGGCGGGACCCTTTCTGATGGCAACCCCGTATTGTACCGCGCACGCCCCCCTCCCCGACAGGGGCACGCATGCGTGGCGAGCGCCGCCCGCGCCCAGAAAGGCGTATATTTAAGCCATGATGACGACATTGCCATTGCGCTGGCTGCGCCTGCTGTTCACCCTCACCCTGTGCGGCGCGCTGCTGTCGGGCTGTGGCTACAACCAGTTCCAGACCAAGGACGAAGCCACCAAGGCCGCGTGGGGCGAAGTCGTCAACCAGTACCAGCGCCGTGCCGACCTGATCCCCAACCTGGTCAACACCGTCAAGGGTTACGCCAGCCACGAGCAGGCGACGCTCGAAGGCGTCACGCGCGCGCGCGCGGCCGCGACCAGTGTGCAGATCACGCCCGACGTGCTGAACGACCCGGCCGCGTTCCAGAAGTTCCAGCAAGCGCAGGGACAATTGACGGGCGCCTTGTCGCGCCTGATGGCCGTGTCCGAGAAATACCCCGACCTCAAGGCCGACACCAGTTTCCGCGACCTGCAATCTCAGCTCGAAGGCACGGAGAACCGCATCACGGTCGCGCGCCAGCGCTACATCGTCACTGTGCAGGACTACAACGTGCAGGTGCGCAGCTTCCCGGCCAACCTGACGGCCATGATGTTCGGCTACAAGACCAAACCCTCGTTCACCGTCGACAACGAAAAGGCGATCTCCACCGCGCCGGCTGTCGATTTCTCGAAATAAGCGATGAACACCCTGCGCCTGACCGGGACTGCGCCCTTGGCCTTCTGGTTTTGCCGTCGGTTCGGGCGCTTGCTCATGATGACCTTGGCGCTGTCGCTCGCGCTGGCCGGACCCGCGCAGGCGCAACTGGCGCCGATACCGGCCCTCGGCGCCCACGTCACCGACCAGGCGGCCCTGCTCACGCCCGAGCAGCGCGGCCGCCTTGAGGCCGTGCTGGCGGACTACCAGACGCGCACCGGCAGCCAGTTGGCCGTGCTGCTGGTGAAAAGCACCGCGCCCGAGCAAATCGAGCAGTACAGCATCCGCGTGACGGACGCGTGGAAACTGGGCCGCAAAGGCGTCGACGATGGCGTGCTGCTGCTCGTCGCCACCGACAACCCCGCCGCCCTGCGCCGCTTGCGCATCGAGGCCGGGCGCGGCGTCCAGGGCGTGCTCACGGACGCCCAGTCAAAGCGCATCCTGCAAGACGTGATCGCCCCCCACTTCCGCGAGAACCATTACTACGAGGGCCTGGTGGCCGGCGTGGGCGCGATCTCCACCTTGCTGAGCACTGAACAATTCCCTGCGGCGCCGGTGCCCGCACGCCAGGCGGGTCCGGCCTCCGATAACGGCGGCGCTTTCGTGTCGCTGCCGCTGATCCTGTTCGGCGCATTCTTGCTGTGGTCGTTCTTCCGGCCGCGCAGCGCGCGCCTGGGACGCGGCGGCTGGGGCAGCGGCGCGGCCGGCTTCATCATCGGCAACGCGCTCGGCAGCCTCGGGCGCGGCGGCGGCGGCGGCGGCGGCGGCGGCGGCGGCGGTGGCGGTGGCGGTGGCGGTGGCGGTGGCGGATTCTCCGGTGGCGGTTTCTCGGGCGGCGGCGGCTCCGGCGGCGGTTTCTCCGGCGGCGGCGGCAGTTTCGACGGCGGCGGCGCCTCGGGGAACTGGTGATGACGGCCACCCTGGGCCGCCGCCTGCGCCGCGTATGGCGCCACTGGCGCAGCAGCCGCGCGGCGGGCCGGCGCGCGTTTCCGCCGGCCACGCTGGCGGCCGTTGCGGCGGCCATTGGCGCCGGCGAGCGCGCGCACCGCGGCGAGCTGCGCCTGATCGTCGAGGCTGCCCTGCCCTTGCACGCGGCCTGGGCCGGCGTGGGCAACCGCCAGCGTGCGATCGCCCTGTTCGCCGAGCACGGCATCTGGGACACCGAGGACAATTGCGGCGTACTGATCTACGTGAACCTGGCCGAGCGCAAGGTCGACATCGTGGCCGACCGCGCGATCGCGCGCCGCATCGACGCCGACACCTGGCAGGCGCTGTGCAGCACGCTCACGCAGGGCTACACGCAGGGCCGCTTCCACGACAGCACCCTGGCCGCGATCGCCGGCGTCAACGCCTTGCTGCGCGCCCATTTCCCGTTCGAGGGCGCGCGCGCCAACGAATTGCCCGACCAGGCGGTGATCCTCTGATCGAAACGCGCGCCAGCGGGTAGAATTCGCTATTTGACTGATTTGGAAAGCCGCGCCATGAAACTTGCCC
>JANYGW010000017.1 GCA_025359245.1 Massilia sp. | reverse complement strand
TCGGCTTCGTGTTCGGCCAACACTGGGGCGGTGGCCGCATGCGCGGCGGTTGGCGTCACTAAGGCCAGCGCCGCCTTGCGCGGCTGCCTGACCATCCACGCCGGGCGCCTCGCGCGCACGCGCGTCGGCACGTCCCGTACTTGCGTCGTACAATGCACATAGTCCCATTATCAGGTCCACTATGAGCGATCCCCTGCATATTGTTTGCCCGCACTGCGACGCAGTGAACCGCATCGCCGCCGAGCGCCTGCGCGACCAGCCGGTGTGCGGCAAATGTGCGCGCGCGCTGTTCACGGCGACGCCGCTCGACGTCGACAGCGCCCGCTTTGCCAGGCATATTGAACGCAACGACATCCCGGTGCTGGTCGACTTCTGGGCCGCCTGGTGCGGGCCGTGCAAGATGATGGCGCCGGCCTACCACCAGGCGGCGCAGCGGCTCGAGCCCCAGCTGCGCCTGCTCAAGGTCGACACCGAAAACGTGCAGGACGTGGCGGCGCGCTACGCAATCCGTAGCATCCCGACGCTGGCCCTGTTCCGCAACGGGCGCGAAGTGGCGCGCCAGGCCGGCGCCATGGACGCCGGCAGCATCCTCCGCTGGGCCGAAGCGCAGCTGCGCCCGGCCTGACCCATCAACCACAACCAGGAACCGCCATGAGCCAGGAACTGATCCTCGACCGCCAACTCGACGACGCCAAGAACACGGCGCGCATGCTGTATTTCATCCATGGCCTGACCTTTGTTCTTTCGCTCGGCCTGCTGTCGATCATCCCGGTGTTTATCAATTACGCCAAGCGCCAGGAAACCCAGGGCACGCTGGTCTACAGCCATCACAACTGGATGATCCGCTCGTTCTGGTGGTATGCCGGATGGATGCTGCTTGGCTGGGTCATCTTCTTCATGACGTTCGGCCTGGGGATCTTCATCGCCGCGCCGCTGTGGGGCATCGTGTGGCTGTGGAAGGCCTATCGCCTGGTGCGCGGCCTGATCGACCTGAACGACAACAAGGCGATGCCCTAGAGCGTCGCGAACGCCCGTTCAAGGTCGGCGATCAGGTCGGCCGTGTCTTCCAGGCCGATATTGAGGCGCACCAGCGTGCCGGCATCCGGCCAGCCCTGGCGCATCGCGCCGATCCGGTACGGCATGACCAGGCTGTTGGCGCCGCCCCAGCTGTAGCCGATGCCGAACAGCGCCAGGCTGTCGACGAAGCGGTCGGTCTGCTGTTCGGAATAACGGGCGTCAAATACAAACGAGAACAAGCCGGCCGCGCCGGAAAAATCGCGCTGCCAGGTGGCGTGTCCCGGACAATCAGCCAAGGCCGGATGCAGCACGCGCGTGACCTCGGGCCGCGTCTTCAGCCAAGCGGCGACCTTGCGCGCGCTGGCGTCATGCGCGTCGAAGCGCAGTTTCATGCTCGGCAGGCCGCGCAGCACCAGGTAGGCATCGTCGGCGGACACGCCCATCCCCAGCCGCATGTGCGCCAGCGCCAGGCGCTCGTTGAGGGCGCGCTCGCGCGTGATCAGCGCGCCCATCAGCACATCCGAGCCGCCCGACTGGTACTTGGTCAGCGCCTGCATGATGATGTCGACGCCAAGGTCGAAGCCGCGCAGCGCCAGCCCGGCCGACCAGGTGTTGTCGAGCGCGACCAGCACGCCCTTGTCGTGCGCGGCCTGGCAGATGGCCGGCAGGTCCGGCACTTCCATCGATACCGAGCCGGGGGCTTCGGTCCATATCAATTTGGTATTCGGCTGGATCAACTCCGCGATGCCGGCGCCGACCAGCGGATCGTAGTAGCGCGCGCTGATGCCGAAGTCGTTCGACAGCCAGCGCCCCAGTTCGCGGTTGGGCGCATACACATTGTCGGGCAGGAGCACGTCGTCGCCGGTCTTGAGCAGCGCAAAGTCGACCATCGCGATGGCGGCCAGGCCGCTCGGGGCCAGCAGGCAGTAGCTGCCGCCCTCGATCTCGGCCAGGCGCGCTTCCAGCGTGAAGGTGGTCGGCGTGCCATGCAGGCCGTAGGTATAGCCGCTCTTGTCTTTCCATTGGCCCGAACGCATCGCTGCGACATCCTTGAACAGGACGGTCGAAGCGTGGTGGATAGGCGTCGGAAAGGCCGCGAAACCCTCAGGCGGCTGATAGCTGCTGTGGATGAGCGCGGTTTGCGGAGATTTTTTCATGCCGCCGCGGCGATCAGGCGACCGACGCCCACAGGTCGTGCGCATCGGAGGCGGTGATGGTGACGTCGGCGAATTCGCCCACGACCAGCTTCTTGCCCGGCACCAGCGAGCGCTTGATGTGCACCACGCCGTCGATTTCGGGCGCGTCGGCCGACGAACGGCCGACCGCTTCCTTGGCGCCAACTTCGTCGATCAGCACGCGGATCGTCTTGCCGACCTTGTCCTGCAGGCGCTTGGCGGAGATTTCTTCCTGCAGCAGCATGACGCGCGCGCGGCGCTCTTCGCGCAGCGCTTCCGGCACCGGATTGTCGAGCAGATTGGCGGTCGCGCCTTCCACCGGCGAGTAGGCGAAGCAGCCCAGGCGATCGATCTGCGCCTCCTTGAGGAAGTCAAGCAGGTACTCGAATTCGGCTTCCGTCTCGCCCGGGAAACCGGCGATAAAGGTCGAACGGATCGTCAGGTCCGGATTCATCGCACGCCAGGCCTGGATGCGGTCGAGGTTTTTCTCCCCGCTGGCCGGACGCTTCATGCGGCGCAGCACATCCGGATGCGCGTGCTGCATCGGAATGTCGAGGTAAGGCAGCACATGGCCGCCGCTCATCATCGGGATGATCGCGTCGACGTGCGGATATGGATAGACGTAGTGCAGGCGCACCCAGGCGCCGTACGACTTGGCCAGTTCGCCCAGCGCTTCGACCAGGTTGGTCATGTGGGTCTTGACCGGGCGGCCATTCCAGAAACCGGAGCGGAACTTGACATCGACGCCGTAGGCGCTGGTGTCCTGCGAAATGACCAGCAGTTCCTTGACGCCCGACTTGAACAGGTTTTCCGCTTCCAGCATCAGGTCGGCGATCGGACGCGAGACCAGGTCGCCGCGCATCGACGGGATGATGCAAAAGCTGCAGCGGTGGTTGCAGCCCTCGGAGATTTTGAGGTAGGCGTAGTGCTTCGGCGTCAGCTTGATGCCCTGCGCCGGCACCAGGTCGAAGAACGGCTCGTGCGGTTTCGGCAGGTGCAGGTGGACCGAGTCCATCACTTCGGCCAGCGCATGCGGGCCGGTCACGGCCAGCACTTTCGGGTGCACCTTCATGATGATGTCGTCGCCGGCGGCGTCTTTCTTGGCGCCCAGGCAGCCGGTGACGATCACGCGGCCGTTTTCGGCCAGCGCCTCGCCGAAGGCGTCGAGCGACTCCTGCACGGCGGCGTCGATGAAGCCGCAGGTGTTGACGATGACGAGGTCGGCGCCCTCATATGACTTGGCCGTCTCGTAGCCTTCGGCGCGCAGCTGGGTCAGGATCTGTTCCGAATCGACCAGCGCCTTGGGGCAACCGAGAGAAACGAAGCCAACTTTAGGAGCGGCACCAGGAAGGGGAATACGGCGAAGTTCGGACATGATAGGGGCACAAAAAGGCGGGGGAATCCGCTATTGTACCGCACAGCTGTTCCGGAGAGTCGAGCAGTGTTGGCTCGGGGTCAGACCCCGGTTCTTCTTTGGAGGGGGTCTGACCCCGGTGTGAGGCAAACTAAATCGGGGCAGACCCGCCAACTGAAAAACCGGGGTCTGCCCCCTTTGCTTGCTTTACTTCTTATCTACCGGCGGGAACGGAAACGCCCCAAAGATATTCTTGCTCTGGCTTTGCATCTGTTCCTGCATCTGCACGAACAGGTTCTTGCTCTGGTCGATGTAGTTGTTCATCATCCCCTGCATCATCGGTGCCTGGACGTTCATGAACTGGGTCCACATCTCCGGGCTGAAAGGCTTGCCCTCGAAGCTGCCGTTGGTGGTGGTGGTGAACTTGTTCTGGATGTCGGTGAACGCCTGGACGTTCTTTTCGAGGTAGTTACCCATCATGCCCTGCATCGCATGGCCGTAGTAGCGGATGATCTGCGACAGCGCGACGCTGGTGAACATGGGCGCGCCGTTGGCTTCCTCTTCCAGGATGATCTGCAGCAGGATGCTGCGGGTCAGGTCCTCGTTCGACTTGGCGTCGACCACGGTGAATTCGTCGGCGTCGAGCACCAGCTGCTTGACGTCGGCCAGCGTGATGTACGAGCTGGTCTGGGTGTCATACAAGCGGCGGTTCGGATACTTCTTGATCAGGCGTTCGGTACTCTTTTTTGCACTACTCATTTCAAGGCCCACTTATTGCGCCGCAGCGCATTCTGAACGATTACGAAAAAAAAGCGGACTTCGGTCCGCTCCTGACAAGCCTACTTTTTGCATTATAGGATGGATATTCGCAAAAATACCACTTTGCGTTGTTTCGTGCGGTAAATATTGCAACGCACCCAAAGCTGGACCAAAGGGCAACAGGCGTTGCCCTTTGCCCAACCTCGGCTCAGTCTGCCCGGACCTTGACGTAACGCCCGGGCGCCGGCTCGACCGGCTTGAACTTGGCATTGCCCAGCTTGGCCGGCGGCTTGACCTTCTTGCCGCCGTGATCGGCCAGGAAAGCCGCCCATTCCGGCCACCAGCTGCCGGCGTGTTCGGTGGCGCCGTGCAACCAGGCATCGGCCGCGGCCGGCTTGGCCTTGCCCTTGGCGTCGTTGGTCCAGTAGCTGCGCTTGTTCTTCGAGGCCGGATTGATCACCCCTGCGATATGGCCGGACGCGCCCAGCACGAAACGGTTGGCCTTGGCATTCTTGGGATTGAGCAGCGCCATCGACGCATACGCCGCCGGCCACGGCACGATATGGTCTTCGCGCGAACCGTAAATGAAGACCGGCGCATCGATGCTGCCCAGGTCGACCTTTTGACCGGCCACGGTCAGCTTGCCGGCCTGCTTGAGGCTGTTTTCGAGATAGGTGTTGCGCAGGTACCAGCAAAACATCGGCCCCGGCAGGTTGGTGCTGTCCGAATTCCAGTACAGCAGGTCGAACGGCGGCGGCTCCTTGCCTTTCAGGTAATTCGACTGGACATAATTCCACACCAGGTCGTTCGGACGCAGCGCCGAAAACGTCGTGGCCAGGTCGCGCCCCGGCATCAAGCCGCCCTTGGACAAGGCCTGCTCGCGCTGCAAGACCTGGGTCTCGTCGACAAACACGTCGAGCACGCCGGTGTCGGCGAAATCGAGCAAGGTGGTCAACAGCGTCAGGCTGGCGGCCGGCTGCTCGCCGCGCGCGGCCAGCACCGACAGCGCCGTGCTGACGATGGTGCCGCCGACGCAGAAACCAAAGGCGTTGACCTTGTCCGAACCCGAAATGGCGCGCGTGACCTCGATCGCCTTGATCGCGCCCTGCTCGATGTAGTCGTCCCAGGTGGTGCCTTCCATCGACTTGTCGGGATTGCGCCAGGACACCAGGAACACATTGTTGCCCTGCTCGACAGCATAGCGGACCACCGAATTTTCGGGCTGCAAGTCGAGGATGTAGAACTTGTTGATGCACGGCGGCACCATCAGCAGCGGCACCTGGTGCACGGCCGCGCTGCTCGGCGTGTACTGGATCAATTGAAACAGATCATTTTCGAACACGACCTGGCCGGGCGTCGTGGCCACGTTGCGGCCCACTTCGAAAGCCGACTCGTCGGACAGCGAAATGCGGCCCTTCTGCATGTCGGCCAGCATATTGGCCAGGCCGCGGGTCAGGCTCTCGCCCTTGGTGTCGATCAGCGTCTTCTGCGCTTCCGGATTGGTGGCCAGGAAATTGGCTGGCGACATGGCATCGACCATCTGCTGCACCGCGAACCGGATCTTCTGCTGCTCCTTCGGCGGCGCCTCGACCGCGTCGGCCATGGTCGTCAGGAACTCGGCGTTTAGCAGGTATGATGCTGCACTGAACGCCGACACCGGATTGGACTGCCATTCAGGGGACGAAAAACGGCGGTCCTTCAGCACCGGCGCCTTCGAAGCCAGGAAGTCTTGCCACAGGACGGCCGCCTTTTGCAGGTAGTCCTCGCGCAGCGCCTCGAGCGTGCCCGGGTCGATCAGGGCGCCGGAATCCTTGAGCAGATTGGCCATCGGACCGGACTCCAGTGCGGGCGTCTTGAACATCGATTGCCATGCGGCGGGATCGGAAAACTGCGTCATCCAGGCCGAAGCCATGGCTTGTGGGTCGGGCATGTTCATGTTTGCGTCCATTGTTTCAACCTTTGTTCAACGATTTCAAGGAATTGTATGTGGATTGTCGCCATTGCATGGATTTACGTCGTCGGCCTGATGGCCGTCACCGAACCCAGCATTATTGCCGGAATCATGACCTTTTTGGCGTACTGCGCCTTGCCATTATCCATACTGTTCTACCTGACCGGCGGCAAGCGGCGCCGCGCGCGCAGGGAAAGGGCCGCCGCCCACGACGCCAAAGCCAGCAGCTCGCCGGACGCTGGCAATCCCGACAGCAGCACCGACTAAGGCCCTGGCCCCATCATTCATTTCAGCCAGATCAAGCTCGCCTGACGGCCGGTGACATGGTCGCGCCGGTACGAATAAAACTGCGCCGCGTCGCTCGCCGTGCAATACGTGCCGCCGGAAACGCGCAGCACCTCGTCGCGCGCCAGGAACAGCCTGCCCAGCGCGTAGATGTCGGCCAGGAATTTCCCCTCGCGGCCCGGATAGGGGCGGAACGCAGCGGCGATCCGCGCCCCTTCACCAGCCTGCGCGCCCGCCATGAAACTGTCGAACACATCGGCGCCCACTTCAAACTGCGCCGGGCCGATCGCCGGCCCCATCCACGCGGTGATCTCCCCAGCCCCGGCCGCGCGCATGGCGCGCACGGTTTCGCCCAGCACGCCGGCCGCCAGGCCGCGCCAGCCGGCATGGGCCGCACCGACCACCTTGCCATCGACATCGGCCAGCAGCACCGGCAGGCAATCGGCCGTCATCACCGCGCACACCACGCCGGGCGCGCTGGCGATGCTGGCGTCGGCCACCAGCACCGGCGAGTCCGGCCCGACGGCCGCGGCGTCGGCCACGGCAATGCCATGCACTTGCGAAATCCAGGCCGGACGTCCCGGCAAGTCCTGCTGCAGGCGGGCGCGGTTGCGCTGCACCGCGGCGGCATCATCGCCGCAATGCAAACCCAGGTTCAGACCGCCACTGCCCTGCCCGTCATCATACGGGCCGATGCTGACGCCACCCTTGCGCGTGCTGGCCAGCGCCCCGATGTTGGCGGGCGCGTCGGGCCAGTCGGGAATAATCGGAGCGACGCCCGGCATCAGACCTGCTCTGGCTCGGCAATGCCGGCGCGCGCGATCAGCTCGGCGAAATCGTCCGCCAGCGGCACGATCCACTCGCACTGCTCGCCCGTGAACGGATGGACCAGGCCGAGGCGGCGCGCCTGCAGCGCCTGGCGCGGGAACACCGGCGTCAAATGCTGCTTGCCGTACACCGAATCGCCGACCAGCGCATAGCCGATATGCAGCATGTGGACGCGGATCTGGTGGGTGCGGCCCGTTTCGAGCTGGCACTGCACCAGGCTGACCGGACGGCGGTCCAGCAAGCCGGACGCCAGCAACTGGTAATGGGTAATGGCCGGCTTGGCCGACATCGCCGTCGTGACCGCCATCTTGACCCGGTCTTTCGGGTGACGGCCCATCGGCAGGTCGATCGTGGCGCTCAGCTTCGGCGTGCCCCACACCAGCGCGAAATACTCGCGCTTGACGGTGCGCGCCTGCAACTGGCGCACCAGGTCGGTCTGGGCGGCCAGCGTCTTGCCGATCACCATCAGGCCGCTGGTATCCTTGTCGAGGCGGTGCACGATGCCGGCGCGCGGCACGCCGGCCAGTTGCGGGCAATGGAACAGCAGGCCGTTGAGCAAGGTGCCGGACCAGTTGCCGGCGCCCGGATGGACCACCAGGCCGGCCGGCTTGTTGATCACGATGATGTGTTCGTCTTCGAAAACGATGTTCAGCGCGATCTCTTCGGGCGTGTAGGCAGCGTCTTCGGGCGCGCTTTGTGGCTCGATAACGACCGCTTCGTCGCCATACGCGGTATCCTTGCCGCGCGCGGCCTTGCCGTCGACCAGCACGTGGCCGCCGTCGAACCACAATTGCAGGCGGCTGCGCGAAAATTGCGGCACCAGGCCGGCGATGACCTTGTCGAGGCGGTGGCCGCACGCGTCGGGCGTCAGTTGCAGCGAGATCGGGGACAGGTCGATGCCGATCTCGGCCGGCAGGAACTCGGCGTCGATCTCGTCGTCGAAATCAGGGTCTAAAGGTAAATCCGCCAAATTCGGCGTTGGAGTTAATATCACAGCAGTCCCATCGGCTATAATCAGCCTTTCGTTGAATCTCGGTTAATACTCTCTGCACAAAGCTATGCAAAAAAAATTATCTTCTGTTGTTGCTACATGTGTCCTGCTTGCCTTGTCGGCGTGCAGCTGGTTGCCGGAAAAAACCGACGAGACCAAAAACTGGCCAGTGACGAAATTATACGCTGAGGCGCGTGATGAAATGAACACGGGCCAATATGAGTCCGCGATCAAGCTGTGGGAAAAGCTCGAAACGAACTACCCGTTCGGCAATTACGCGACCCAGGCGCAGATGGAAATCGCCTACGCGCACTACAAGACCCAGGACCAGGCGCTGGCGCTGGCCGCGGCCGAGCGCTTCATCCGCGAACACCCGACCCACCCGCAAGTGGACTATATGTACTACTTGCGCGGCCTGATCAGCTTCAATGACCAGATGGGCATCCTGTCGATGGTCTACTCGCAGGATCCGTCCGAGCGCGACCCGAAAGCGACGCGCGAATCGTTCGCCGCCTTCAAGGCCCTGGTCGACAAGTTCCCTGACAGCAAATATGCGCCCGACAGTATCGAGCGCATGAAATACCTGATCAACGCGATGGCCAGCTACGAAGTGCACGTGGCCAAGTATTACTATCGGCGCGGTGCCTTTTTGGCCTCGCTGAACCGGGCCATGGGCGCGGTGCAGGACTACCAGGATGCACCGGCGCGCGAAGAAGCGCTGTTCCTGATGATCCGCAACTACGAAAAACTGGGCATGACCGACCTGCAAAAGGATAGCGAGCGGGTATTCCTGAAGAACTACCCGCACAGTGCCTTCATGGACCCGAACGCGGGTACGGACGCCTGGTGGAAATTCTGGTCGAAGTCGGACAAGAAATAAGTCCAAAGCGCTGCCGCCGCGATGCCGCTCACCGAGCGGCATTTTTTTCGCCTCAGCGGCCTGCGGCTCAGGCCTCGAGCTTGCGCCGGAAGATCCAGGTGCGCTCGTCGGAATCGCGCTTGTCGAAGGCGTAGCCGTCCACTTTGAAGCGCTTCAGCTTGGCCGGATCGGTGATCCCCTTGACGGCCGCGTAACGCGCCATCATCCCGCGCGCCCGCTTGGCGAAAAAGGAGATGATCTTGTATTTGCCGCTCTTCCAGTCTTCGAATACCGGCGTGATCACCGGCACCGACAGCAGCTTCGGCTTGACCGACTTGAAGTATTCTTCGGACGCCAGATTGACCAGCACCTCGGCCCCGTTGGCGGCAATCGCGCCATTCAGCGCGCCGGTGACGCGCTCGCCCCAGAACGCATACAAGTCCTTGCCCGCCGGCGTGTCGAGCCGGGTCCCCATTTCGAGCCGGTGCGGATGGATCAGGTCGAGCGGGCGCAGTACGCCGTACAGCCCGGACAGGATGCGCACATGGTCCTGCGCATACGCCAGCTGGGCCGGCTTGAGCGTGCGCGCGTCGAGCCCGGCATACACGTCGCCGTTGAAGGCCATCACGGCCTGGCGCGCTTCGCTGCCGTGTTGCCCCCAGCTCGCATAGCGCCCCACGTTCAGGTGCGCCAGCGTGTCGGAGATGTGCATCAGGCTGCCGACCTGGGCCGGCGTGTAGCGGCGCAGCACGTCGATCAGCTGGCCCGAGCTGGCTAAAAAGTCGGGCGTGGTGTGCAGTTCGGTGGTGGAAGGCGTTTCAAGGTCCAGCGTTTTGGCCGGCGACAGTACAATCAACATAAGTTCAATCAACATCAAGCAAGATAGACCAACATGATACCTGCTCCAGCCAAACGCATCGTGCTCGACACCAATGTCTGCCTCGACCTGTTCGTGTTCCAGGATCCGCGCTGGGCCGCCCTGCTGGCCGCGCTGGAGAACGGCACCGTCGAAGCGCTGACCCGGGCCGACTGCCGCGATGAATACCAGATCGTGCTGCACTACAAGCACTTGCCGCTCGACGAGGCCAGCCGCCCACTCGCGGCCGCCCGTTTCGACGCGCTCATCACCGTCGTGGCGCCGGCGCCCAAGCTGGTGCGCCTGCCCATCTGCAGCGACAAGGACGACCAGAAATTCCTCGAGGTGGCGCGCGACGCCGGCGCCGACATCCTGATCACCAAGGACAAGGCGCTGTTGAAGCTGGCGCGCAAGACGGCGCAGGCGGGCATGTTCCGCATCATGGTGCCCGAGGCCTGGCTCAAACTGGAATAGCCGGGCTGGGCTAAAATGCACGCTCGCGCATAACTCGACCGTTCCATGACCACTCCCGCCCTGCAATCGAAACTTCCCGCCGTCGGCACCACCGTGTTTTCGCTGATGTCGGCCCTGGCCGCCGAGCATGGCGCAGTCAACCTGGGCCAGGGTTTCCCCGATTTCGCCTGCGACCCTGCCCTGCCCGAGCTGGTCAGCCGGGCCATGCGCGACGGCCACAACCAGTATCCGATGATGACCGGGGCGGCGCCGCTGCGCGAGGCGGTGGCGGCCAAGATCGCGGCGCTGTACGGCGCCCGCTACAACCCGGCCACCGAGATCACCATCACCGCCGGCGCCACCCAAGCGCTGGCCACCGCGATCCTGTGCTGCGTGCATCCGGGCGACGAGGTGATCGTCATCGAACCGGCCTACGACAGCTACCTGCCGGCCATCGCGCTGGCCGGCGGGGTCCCGGTGACGGTCGCGATGACGCTGGGCGAGCAGGGCTACGCGGTGCCATGGGACCAGGTCGCCGCCGCCGTCACGCCGCGCACCCGCCTGCTGATCATCAATTCGCCGCACAATCCGACCGGCTCGGTGCTGCGCGCAGCCGACATCGCCGCGCTGGCCGACATCGTGCGCGGCACCGAGCTGCTGATCCTGTCCGACGAGGTTACGAACACATGGTCTTCGATGGCCAGCGCCATGAATCGCTGTGCCGCACGCCGGAGCTGGCCGAGCGCAGCTTCGTCGTGTCCAGCTTCGGCAAGACGTACCACGTAACCGGATGGAAAGTCGGCTACGTGGCGGCGCCCGCGGCGCTCAGCGCGGAGTTCCGCAAAGTTCACCAATACAACGTTTTCACGGTGAACACGCCGATGCAGCACGGCATCGCCGGTTACATGGCCGACCCCGCTCCCTACCTGGACTTGCCGGCCTTTTACCAACGCAAGCGCGACCTGTTCCGCGACGGCTTGAAAAACTCCCGTTTCACGTTGTTGCCAGCCGACGGAACCTATTTTCAATGTGTCAGGTACGATGCAATTTCCTCTATACTGGATGCAGAGTTCGCACAGTGGCTGACCACCGAGATCAAGGTCGCGGCGATCCCCGTGTCGGCGTTTTATCGCCAGGCGCGGGAGTCGGGCATCGTGCGTTTCTGCTTCGCCAAACAGGATCAGACCCTGGCCCTCGCGCTGCAACGCCTGGCCGGGCTTTAGGCACCACCCGGATCAATATCATGGCTATCAGGCGCATCACCGTTGCAGATATCGTGTTCGGACAGCCGCTGGCCTGGGATGTGTTCAGCAGTCCGACCGCCGTGCGCCCGCTCCTGCATAAGGGCAATTTGGTCACGCCCGGCCAGCTGGACGGCATGTTCGACGCCGGCCTGTACGCCGAAGCGGGCGCGCCCGCGTCGATCCTGCAAAGCCTGAACCTGATCAACCGCCGCCTCGAACGCACGCTGATGGAATTGCGCGACGAGAGCAGCGCCGACAACACGCTGCGCTCATTGGCCGGCGAACTGATCGCCACGGTCGACCGCGACCAGGATATCGTGCTGGCCGCCATTTTCCTGAACCAGATCGCCGGCGCCTATGCAGTGCGCCATTGCACCGAGGCCGCCATCGTCGTGTGCCTGATCGCGCGCGCGATGGGCAAGACCGACGCCGAGGTGCTGGTCGTGACGGCCGCCGCGCTGACGATGAACGTGGGCATGGTGCGCCAGGCCGAACTATTCCAGGGCAAGGAAGGCGCGCTGTCGAGCGAGGAACGGGCGCTGGTGCGGCGCCACCCGAGCGACAGCGTCAACATGCTGCGCTGGGCCGGCATCACCGACGACGAGTGGCTCGACCTGGTCATGCTGCACCACGAAAACGATGACGGCACCGGTTATCCGGAAGGCCGGCTCGGCAATGAAATTTCGCAGAACGCCAAGCTGATCGGGCTGGCCGACCGCTATTGCGCCTTCGTCTCGGCGCGCAACTACCGCCGCTCGCTGCTGCCGCCGGACGCGCTCGTCAAACTGGCCACCGAACATGCAATGCCGGTCGATCCGGCCGTCATTGCCCATTTCACCGAGCAGATCGGCGCTTTTCCGCCGGGCACCCTGGTGCGGCTGGAAAACGGTGAACTGGGCGTGGTGTCGTCCCGCAAGGACGCGGCCGGCCTGCTGCGCGTGCATGTGCTGCGCGCCACCGATGGCAGTCCGTTTCCGCTGGCCGAATTGCGTTCGACTGGCGAGCGCGAGTGCGCCATCTCCGAAGCGCTGCATGAGGACCAGGCCAGGCTGCGCTTTACGATGAAACACATCTGGGGCGAGCTGGCGGGTTTATAGTACAAAGACCGACGGGTCAGTGCCGAGACCGAAATTAGATCAGTCCGTGTACGATTGTCGGCTCTGCCACTCCCTGCCCTGCTCCCTGCCAATGGTCACACGCGGCGCCTCAAACTCAATGTCGGCAATGCCAGGCATAGCCAGCGCATCAGCAATGTTGCGCCGCTGCTTAGTGAGCCGCTGATACTCCTCAAAGGTCATGAAAACGTGGGCAGGTCGGCCTCGATCAGTGATGAGCACTGGCCCGCTTTTTTTGCGGCCCGTTTTGCCTCGCTCGCCCCTTGGTTAAACTCGCGGCTTGATAAGGTAGTAATGATCATGGCGATGCTCCGCATGATTGGATAATGTAGCGATGTTGCTACATCGATCAAATAGCCGCAAGCGTTTCAGAGTCGGACCTGGTCAGTTCAATGGAGAACCGGCTTCGCCAATAGGTGAATGGTTACGGGGCCAACTGGGTGATCTTGCGCTCCACAAACGCCAACAGCGGCGCAGTCAGCGTCCCCGACGCCTTTGCGCGCTGGAACGCGTCGAGCGCTTCGCCGTTGCGCTTTTCGGCCTGCAATGAAATCCCCATCCCCATCAGCCACACACCGTTGTCGGGCGCGCCGCGCAAGGCCGCCGCGTACTGCACCAGCGCTTCCTTGTGGCGCTGCTCGCGCTGCAAGGCGCCGGCCAGGAAGGCGTGGTAGTCGGCATTCCCGCTGGCCGCCGGCAGCGTGCGCAGCAAGGTCGCCACGCCGGAGCTGCCGCGCTCGATCTGCATGCGCGCCAGCAGCATCGCCAGCGCCGGCTGGGCCGGATCGAGCGCCAGGCCCTGCTCCAGCTGGCGCATCGCTTCATCGTTGCGGCCGGCTTCGATCAGCAAGGCGACCAGGCTCTGGCGCGCGGCATCGTGGCGCGGGTTGAGCTTGAGCGTCTGCTCCAGCAAATCGATCGCGCCGGCGACGCGGCCCTCGTCGAGCGCGGCAAGCGCCTGCCGGTAGCGTGTCTCGGAGCGCTGCGCATCGTTCATGTCGCGGCCACCAACAACAGGGGCGACAGCCACGCTGGCGTGCGCCACTTTCGCCGCCGTCGGTTCGGCTTGACTGTCGGCCAACAGCGCCGCCTTCTTCGGATTTGGTGTGACGATGCGGACCGGCGCCGCGCTGGCATGCGGCGCCGCCACCGCAGCGGGCGGCGCCTCGGGCAGCGCTTGCACTTCGGCCAGTGGCGCGCGCTTGGCGGAAACGACCTTCGGCGGCGGCGGCGCCGGTACCGCCAGCGGTATGATCGGCACCACGGCAGCAGGCACAGCTGGCGCGCGTTTCAGCCACAGCACGCCGCCCACCGCCAGCGCCACCAGCGCCACGCCGGCGCCCAGCGCGATTGGCAGCAGCGGCAGCCGGCGTTCGGGCACGGCCACCGGCTTGATGTCGGAGCGCGATGCAGATCCGGACTGCGACCCGCGCGCATCGAGGTCCTGCAACATTTTATTAATCAGACTCATTTGATCAGGACCCAGGTAAGGCCGGCGGCAGCGGCCAGCGCAGGGATGGCAGCCAGCGCCCAGGGCGTCAAACGCCGCTTGCTGGACTTGGTATCGCGCGCCGCTTCGGTCACGTGGGCGGCGCTGACCTGCTGCGCGCCTTCGCCGTAACAGACCATCAGTGCCTTGTGCGCGAGGATGTTGACCAGGCGCGGAATGCCGCCGCTGGCACGGAACAGCCGGTTGATCGCCTGGCGCGTAAACATGCGCGCGCCGGCATACCCGGCAACGCGCAGCCGGTGACCCAGGTAGTACTCCATGTCGTCACGCGTAAGCGGACCGAGGTGGTAGTGAAAGGTGATGCGCTGCGCCAGCTGGCGGATCGCGTCGAGCGCGAGCTTGCGGTTCAGTTCAGGCTGGCCGAACAGCACGATCTGCAGCAGCTTGCGCTTTTCCGTTTCCAGGTTGGTCAGCAGGCGCAGCGCTTCGAGGCTTTCGATCGGTATGGCTTGCGCTTCGTCCAGGCACAGCAGCACGCGCTTGTTGTCGGTCGCCAGCTCCAGCAGCCGCATCGTAATCGCCTTGAGCAACTGGTGCTGGTCAACGTCTTTGCCCAGTTCGATTTCCAGCTCGTCCGCCAGGGCCAGCATCAGCGTGCGCGGCTCCAGGTAGGGATTGGGAATGTAGGCGGTGACGAATTCCTTGCCCAGCGTGTTCATGAACTTGCGGCACAGCAGTGTCTTGCCGGTACCCACTTCGCCGGTAATCTTGATGAAGCCTTCGCCGTTGCGGGCGGCGACCAGCAAGGTGTTCAGCGCTTCCTGCGAATGCGGGCTGGTGAAGAAGAAGCTGGTGTCCGGCGTGATGCCGAACGGTGGCTCGCGCAATCCGAAATGGGCCGTGTACATGCTTACTTGCGCTCCCCTGCCTGGGCCGGGTCGAGCGCGTCGATGCGCCGGGTCGCGTCCTGCATCTCGGCGCCCCATGCGTTCGGGTTGTTGCCGTCGACGATGGTCGGCTTGATCAGCACCACCAGTTCGCGCTTCTGGCTGACGCGCCCCTTGTTGCGGAACAGCGCGCCCAGCAGCGGCACGTCGGCCGCGCCCGGCAGCCCGGACTGGTCGCCGATGGTCGACTGGCGCATCAGGCCGCCGATGGCGATCACGCGCCCGTCCTGGCCGCGCACCATGCTGTCCATTTCCGACGTGCTCGAGGCGGCCAGCGGCAGCGACAGCGAACCGGCCGCGCCCAGGTTGATGCCCTTGTTCACGGTCGACACCTGGCTGACCGACGGATGCACGTGCAGCGTGATGTTGCCCTGGTTGTCGATCTGCGGCGTCACGTCCAGCACCACGCCGGAAAAGAAGGGCTGCAAGGTCACGCTCGGGGTGGTCGTGGTGGCGCCGGTCAGGTTGGTGTTGGCGGTCGAGGTGACGCCCGTCACGTAGAATTCGTCGGTGCCAATCTTGAGCACGGCCTTCTGGTTGTTCATGGTGGCGATGCGCGGGCTCGACAGCACGTGCACGGTGCCTTGCGACTCCAGGAAGGAAATCAGGGTGGCGAAGTTATTGGTCTGGAAGGCCAGGCCGAACAGCGAGCCGGCGGCGGCATCGGCGGCCATCAGCGCACTGCCGGCAATCGCGGTCAGGCCGGCCGGGCCGTTACTGGTCATCGACGGCGGAATCAAGTTGCCGCCGGTGGGCTGCAGCAGCGTGCCGGGCTGCATGAAGCCGGCCGAAGCGTGGCGCGTGCCGTTGTTGCCAAACGAGGCCCAATTGACGCCCATCTGGTAGTTGTCGTTCAGTTCGACTTCGAGGATCTTCGCCTCCAGGATCACCTGGCGGTTGACCGACAGCTGGCTCGCTTTCAGGTAGGCGTCGACGTTGCGCAGGTCGTCCGGCATGCCGCGCACCACCACCACGCCCGACTGCGGGCTGATGACCACGGTGCGGCCATCGGTCGCGCCGGTGACGCCGACGATCGCTTCCAGCGCCGCCTTGAGCTCGGTCCAGAATTCGCTGGTCGAGGTGGTGCTGATGATGGTGCTGTCCTGCTGTCCGCCGCCGCCAATGTTGGTGCCGTTGTTCTGGTTGTTCTGGCCACCCTGGCTATTGTTCTGGCTATTCTGGATATTCTGGCCGCCGCTGGCCGTGCTGACCGAGGACGAGGTCACGCGCAGGCTGGAGCCGCCCTTGCGGCTGCCGATCAGGTAGTTGACCTGGAACACGCGGGTCTGCATGGTCAGCGGCTTGATCGAAATGCGCGTGCCTTCGATCTTGTAGTCGAAGCCGTACATTTCGCGGACGGCGTCGAGCGCCTCGACCATCGTCACGTCCTTCAGGTTGGCCGAGATGGTGCCGCTGACGTCGGGATGGACCAGCATGTTGTAGCGCGTCCCCTCGACCAGCGCGTGGTAGAACTGCTGCACCGGCACGTTGTTGAAAGCAACGTTGAAACGTTCCTCCATCGCGGCGCGCGCGCGCGGCAGCCGGTTGCTCATCGCCGCCACCGGCGGCAGCAGCGCATCGGCCACCGCGTCGGGCTGGCGCGCCGCCGGCATCGCCGCCCGTGCCGTGTCGGCCTTCAGCTCGGCCTTGATGGTGTCGTAGGTCGTGTGCTTTTGCGGCGGCGGCGTACAGGCGGCAAGGCCGATGGTCATTCCGGCCAGGCACGCGATGAGGGAAATTTTCTGCATACGATTTTTGTCTTTATAGTGAGACGGCGGCGCCAGGGCCGGCCGGCCGGAACAGCTTCAGGATCTGCTTCTGCTTGCCTCTGCGCAGCACCACTTCAGTGGGACGGATGGCCTCGACGACAGCGCCGTCGATGCGTTGGCCCTGGCGCAATGTCTTGCCGTCGATGACGGCCACGCGCCGCCCGCCGGCGCGCAGCGAAATGAGGATCGATTGCAGCTGCGGCGCGCCACTGGCGGCGTGCCCTTGCCCTGCGTTGGCAGCCGGCGCCGACAGCGACGCGGGCGGACGGGTGGGATCGGCCAGGCCGGCATCCTGGGCGCGTGCGCCGCCGGTGCCCAGCAAGGCCAGCACGGCCGTCAGGACCAGGCGCTGCGGCGTCATAGTTTCAGCCATTTCTTGTCCAGGTTGATGGTGTAGACGGTCAGCGTCAGCGTGGCAGTTGGCCAGGTGTCGACCGCCATCGCCGCGTGGTCCCAGAAGATTTGTCCCTGCATGTTTTCGAGCGCGCTCATGTAAGCGACCATGTCGGCATAGCTGCCCTGCACGACCAGCTCGACCCCGTGCCGGTGCAGCAGGCGCGGCGGCGCCACGGCAGCGGGAGCCGGCGCCGGCGCGGCAACGGCAACGGCGGTCTCCGGCTCAGCGTCGGTTTCGCCCAACGTGCGCAGCGATTTCAGGTGCAGTCCGCGATGGCTGCGTAGTATCTGTTCGAGCAATCCCGTCATTTTCTCGGCCGGCACCATGCCCTGCTGCATCGTGGTCAGCGTGTTCTTGAACGCCTGGGTGTCGGCCTGGATCTTGCCCAGGCGCGCGCGTTCGGCCAGGTCGGGGTCGATGGTATGCGCTTCGATGGTGCGGGTGAGGTCGGCGTCGACGACGGCAATCCGCTCGCGCTGGCGCCCCATGTCGTCAAGCAGCTGCTTCTGGCGCGCATAGCTGGGGTTGAGGGCAAGGTAAAACACCAGGAAGACGAGCAGGCCGGCCGTCATCGCGAACAGCATGGTGCGTTCGCGCAGCGTGCGGCTGTCGATGCGGGTGCTGAATTTCTGCCAGAATTTTTTCATTTGGCCACCAGCGACTGCGGCGCTGCGGCGCCCGACGATTGCAGGCTGAAATGCAGGAAGGCTGGCGCGACGGCAGCCGGCGCCGGCACGGGCGCCGTGGCGCCCACGGCCGGCGCTGGCGTCGCTGCGCCGCCGATGTTCAGCGAGGAAAACGCCTTGCCGCGCATGACCGCTTCCGTGGCCAGCCTTTGCATGTACTGGGGCACCAGTTCAGCTTGCAGCGTATTGCCCTGCACGCCTAGCTGGGCGCCGCTGGGGCCGGCGTCGATGTCCACGCCGGTCAGCCACAGGCCGGCCACGCTCTGGCGCGCGAAGGCGCGGAAATAGCCCGAAAAGCCGTGCGTGTCGCCAAAGCCGCCCCGTTCGATCGTGGCCGTGGCGCTAGCCAGCATCGCCAGCTCGTCTTGGGCGGCGACGATTTCGGCGGCCAGGCCAGCGCTTTTCTGGCGCGGTGCAAACTGGACCCGGAACTCGGTCAGCTTCTGCTGGCGTGCCACCAGCAGCGCGTCGGTGGCCGCGGCCTGCTCCTGCAGCGCACGCAGGCGGCGCGCCGCGTCGCCGGCCAGCAGCAGGCACGCAAAGCCGATGATGGCCAGCGCCTGGAGCATCGTCAGGCTGGAAAAATATTTCTTTTGTTTCCGAAAAATCGGATTGAACAGATTGATTTGCTGGCTCACAGCACGGCCTCCTCAAGCCGCAGCGCAGCGCCCAGCGTCAGGAAGTGGCGCTGCTGCGCACCGATCGATTGCAGCTCGGGCACCTTGGCCAGGTCCAGCACGGTCGACAAGTCGAGCGCGTCGACCGGCATGTACAGGTTCGACGACAGGAAGTCGAGCAGCGCCGACGTCGGCAGCGGCGCCAGCAGCAGTTTCGCGACCGTCACGTAATGGAACTGGCGATCGAAATGGTCGAGCGAGCGCTGCAGCTCCAGCGTGATCTTGTCGAAAGTCTGGTTGCGCCGGTCGGCGTCGGGGTCGCCGATCAGGTCGATGCCGACCTCGATGCGGCGCGACAAATACAATTCGCCGCCGAAGGTGACCGTCAGCAGACCGCCGTCGGCATTGAACGACAGCATGGCCAGGCCGCGTCCTTCGGGCTCGAGCAAGGCCGACACATTGCGCTGGGCCGCCTCGGGGATGTCGATCACGTTCAGCTCGACCTTGGCGGCGGCAAACAGCAGCTGGCGCGCTTCGATGACGGCATTGCGCGCGGCCACGACGAACATCATGTGGGCGCGCACCGCGGCGTTTCTATCGGCAGGAATATCGAGCACGTCGATGGTGGCGTCGTCGACATGGAAATCGAGCATGTCCTTCAAGCGCCAGCGCACTGCCGCCTTCAGTTCGTCTGGCTGGACGTTGGGCGCTTCGACTGCCAGCATCTGGTATTCGCGCGCGCCGAGCAGGTTCGCGCACTGGTAGTGGGATGCCTGCAGTTCGCGCGCGATCTTGTCGAGCGCTTCGGGCGCCAGCGGCTGCTTGCATGAATAGAACAGTGCCAGTTCGACGACAGGCTTGCCTTGCGGGACGCGGGTCACGCGGGCGGCGCACATGCCGTCGGCGTCGAAACCGATGGCCAGCAAGCCGCTCACTTTTCTTGATTTACCGAAAAAACCCATGCCTGCTATCCATTGATGAATGATGTATCAGGAACCTGCCCTAGTTCATTGATTATATTCACATTTCATACTTCGACGTTTCTAATTTTCATTCTGGAAACGATTTAACGACAGTTTCCTGCCTAGTAGGTTTCGCGCACATAGATCAGCGGACCAGCCTTGTAGACGCCGAAGGTGGCGCGCGCATTGCCCGGCAGGTAAGGCAGCGCCGAACGGACCGCCACGCTGCCCTTGACGGTGGGCACCGTCGGACCCGGCTTGGCCAGCACCACGCGGCCAATGCCGTTGGCGAGCGGCAGGCCGGCCCCCAGTTTGCCAAACGGCATATTGGCAGCCGTGATGCCGCCGCTGTAGTCGCCCGCGACAAACGGCGTGAACGCCAGCGGCGTGCAGCTGTCGAGCGTGTTGGTGGCATAGCCGGCGCCGTTCCAGTACTGCGCCGTCACCTTCATGCTCAGGTCCAGCAGTTCCGAGCCGTAGGCGCTGTCGAAGCCCAGCCGCCCGTAGCGCAGCACGGTGCTGGCGGCCAGCGCATGGTTGTTGGGCGGGGTGGCGACCAGGTTCACCGTATCGAGGTCGTAGCTGGCGATCTTGACACCATCGACGTCGATCGGCGCGAAGCCGACCTTGAAGCTGGTCAGCGGCGCCACCGCCGCCGGACCGCGAAACAGCGTCAGCGGCAGCGTGATGTCACCGGCCTCGCCGTCGGCGAAGGCGCCGACCGGCGTGCCGGGCGTCACGCACGGATAGGCTGGCGTGGCCGAGCACACCGGAAACAGCGTGCGCGCGCCGCTCGCCGGGTCGTTGATGGCCCCCATGCCGAGCTGGGTCGCCAGGTTCAGGCGCGCGAAAGTGGCCTCGTAGTTGGTGGTCGTATCGCCCACGCCATTGCGCGCGGTCAGCGTAAATTTAGGCGTCAGCGTTTCGCCCAGATAACTGAAGGTCGATGCCGAACAGGCCGCGATCAGGCTGCGGTTGATGATCGTCCCGGCGCTGAGCGCAAAATTGTCGGGAATGAAGCGTCCGAAAAACGGCGTCGCAGCGCTGCCGAAATAGCAGCCGATCTTGCCGTTGGCCGCTGCCACGTTGGGGTCGGCGGGCACGCCGGCGGTGCCCAGGTTGACGTCGCTGAAACACTCGGCCGGCGACTTGTTCTCGTCGACATCGGCGAACACATCGTCATACAGGCCGAATGAGCCCAGCTGGAAATAGCCCACTTCCGAATATGTAAAGCCGTTGCCGCTGGCGATCCCCGTGGTCGGCAGGGCGGCGCTGAAGACGCCGGCCACGGTGCCGTCATTGACGGCCGAGGACTGCACCATGTTCGGGTTGATGGTGGGCACGCCATCGTAACCGGGCACGGCCGCGGCACTCATCGAAAACGTCGTGGTCGCCGCCTTCAGCACGGGGCTGGCGCTGACGCTGGCGCCGGTCGCATCGGCGCCGACGCCGCTGGCAGTCACGGCCAGGCTGGACGGGCGGATCGCGAAGTTGTCCGACGAACAGGCCACCAGGCTGCCCGAGACGATCCGCACGCGCACGTCGCGCGCCGCGACCGTCGGGCTGAAGGTGACGTTGCGGCGCCCGGCATTGGCGCCCGTAAAGGTGAAGTTGACGGTCGGCGAGACGGCCGACGTCGTGCATCCGGCCCCGTTTGCGCTGACCAGCGTGGCGGCCACCGCCGCGGTCGATGAGGTGTTGAGCACGCCGGCGTTGAGCGCCAGCACGTCCAGCGTCACGCTGGCGCCGATGCGCTTGGTGAAGATCGGGGTGTTCGGCGCGCCGGCCGGCTCGACCGCATCGAAGCCGCACGAGGCATTCGTGAACACCATCGCGCAGTCGCCGGCCGTGCTGCCCTTGTAGCAGACCGCCGCCGTGGTGACCGCCGCCGGCGACGTGACGCTGCCCGACAGCGTCACCGTACCGGCAGTGGGATTGGTCAGGTTGACGCTGCCGTTGCCGGTCGAAAAAGTGACCGGGTTGGCCGACCAGGCGCCGGCCGCCGCGCCCAGCGACACGGTCACGCTGCCGGTGAACAGCGTCGTGCAGGCGGCGTCGGCGCAGGCCCTCAGCGTCACCGGTTCGATGCCGCACGTGAGCGCGCTGCCGTCGTGCACGATGCGCACGTGATTCAGGGTCGGGGTCGGCGTGCCGGTAAAGATCGCATTGCTCAGCGTCTTGGCCGGGCTCGCCGTGCCGCCGCACTGGCTGCCCGTGTAGCCTTTGGTGATCAGCGAAAACGTGCCCACGCTGGTCGGCGCCGGCACCGTGAACGAGCGCGTGTAGGTGCCGTTGCCGCTGATATTGGGCGAGAAATAGCACCACGAAAGCGAACTGGTGGGCGTCGTCGTGAACGACGTGGCGCGCCATTTCGAGCCGTTGGTCAGCACCACCGTCACGTTGACGGTGATGTCGGCGCCGGGCGCCACCGTGGTCGTGGCGGCGCCGTTGACGGTGACCACGGTCACGCTGATGCCGGCCAGCGCCGGGACGGCCACGCAGCCGAGCAGCACGGCCGCCAGCAACAGGCGCAGCAGGTGTTTGATCATCGATGTCATCAGTTGAGCTCCGCCTGCACGCGCCGCTGCACATACTCGACGTTGGTGGTGTTGTTCGGGCAGCCCGCCGCGCCGGGCTGGTTGCAGGCCACCGCCGCGATGGTCCAGCGGTTGGTGGTGTCGCCGGCCGTGTTGCCGGCCTTGGCCGTGCACGTGACGGTGACGGTGAAATTGCGCAAGTTGCCGGCGGCCGGCATGGCGAACGTCTGCGGCGACGCGAAACAGGCCACCGAAGGCACCAGCGGCTGCACCCGCAACTGCTGGTACACGCCCCACTCCAGGCCGCTGCGCGCTGCCTGGTAGGCTTGCAGGCCCAGCACGTCCATCGCGGCGGTCGCCTGCTGCACCACCAGCACGCGCACGATGGCCGCGGCCAGGCCGGCCAGCACCACCACCAGGAACACGGCGGTGACCAGGCTCACGCCGCGCGCGCGCGTGCGCGCCAGGATCGCCAGGCGCGATGGTTTCATGGCGTATTGTCCACGTGGATCTGGTGCAGCAGCGTGATCTGGTTGGCGCCGTCTTGCGGCGAAAATTGCAGCGTGATGCCAATCAGGCCGCTGCGCTGGCTTGCCAGGCTGGTAACGCTGAACGTGCAGCTCTCGACATTGTCGGCCAGGACGGCCTGGGTGGCGCCCACCGGCGGCGCCACCTGCGCCGCCTGGTAGCCATAGTTCCAGTAGCGGATCAGGCGCTTGCTGGCGATGTCGCAGCCATAGGTGACCGGTCCGCTGACCACGTGGAAGCGTTTGCCGGGCGACATCAACGGCGTGCCGGCGGCCAGCTGCGCGGCGAACGGATTGGCCGCCATCGTCAGCGTGCCCGCGCTCATGGCGGTGATCGCGGTCCGGTTGCAATTGAAGGTCGGCGCGGCGCTGCAATTGTAGGCATTGCCCGGTTCCTGGCCCTCGCCCAGGTTGTAGACCACGATCGCGTCGCCCACCACCGGCGCATGGCGTCCGCCGGGCACGCCGCCGACCACGGTGAAGGTCAACGCCGCGGCGCTGTTCCAGTTCAGGTAGGTGCCGCCGCCGGGCGTGTCGATATCGTCTTCGGCCAGGTAGCGCAGGCCGCCCTTGGTCTCGATGTACTCGATATAGCGGCCGCTGGCGTCGACCCGCAGCGAATTGGGCAGCGCCAGCCGGAAGTCGCGCGCCAGGCGCCGCATCGCATTGTCGGCCAGGTCGGTCGCTTCGGCGCGGCCGGCCGAACTGAGGTAGGTGCGCACGGGAATCTGGATGAACACCACGATGCAGGTGCCGACGATGCCGGTGATGACGATCACGGCGATCGCCTCGATGATGGTGAAGCCGCGCTGCAGGCGGCGAGACAGGCGCGCGCTCATGGCAGGCTGTTCGGTGCGTAGCGCGTGCGGTAGCGGTCCAGCGTCACCGAATCGCCGTTGTTGCCGTACGTGACCTCCACCGAAATATGCAGCACCTCGGCGTCGGCACTATTGCCCGGCGGGGCCACGCTGCCGATCTGCATGCCGGGCGGGCCAAACGCCGCCACCGTCTTGATCGTCACCAGCGCCCGGTAGCCCGCTGGCAGCATCAGCGCGCCCGTGACGTCGGTGACCTGGTTGCCGCTCGGGTCGGCGGCATTGAACGAGGTCTTCACGCCAAACGCGCCGGCGTAGTCGTTGACATTGAAATACGGCCGGGCTTCGCCTATGCGCGGGCCGACGTCTTCAGGCAGGCCGGCGCAGCCAGCCGCGCTGGTGGCCGTTTCGGCATTCGCGTCGGACGGGTGGCAATAGGTAAAGTGCGCCAGGCTGACTTCCTCGAGCAGCGATTCGGCGCGCAGCAGCGCCTGCTTGCGCAGCACCGGATCGACGCTCCTGGCGCTGACACTGCTGAGCGTACCGAGCACGCCGGTGACGGCTACGCCGATGATGACGATGAAAACGATCAGCTCGATCATTGTCAGGCCGGCCTGGCGCCGCAGCGCGCGCTTAGTGCACATAGCCGGTCTCCGCTTCGACCGTGATGGTGCGCGCCGTGCTGCCGCCAATCGCCACCGTCAGCGTGGCGAAGGTGGAAACGGGCGTCGGCGAGATGTCGGCCAGCGCGAAAGGTTTGCCCACCGGATCGAAGTAAAACTGGGTGGTGGCGCCGACCGTGACGCCGTTGGGCGGCGCCTCGCAGGCCCAGCTCGGGTCGGCGCAGGCGGCCTGGGTACTGCTGCTGTTGCTGTTGCCGCCGGCCGGCGCCAGCACCCGGGCGCCGAGCGCGCAATTGGACTGGTAGCACAGGGCGACACCGCTGGCGTTGAGGCGCGCATACACATTGCGGTTTTGCGCGATCGCCATTTTCTGCCCGTAGCGCAAGGTCGCGGCCAGCTGGTCGGCAAAGATGCGGCCGTCGACGCTGCTGCTGCCGAAAAAGCGTGCGCCGGCCACGGCGCCCAGGATGCCGACGATGACGATCACGGCGATCAGTTCAACCAGCGTGAAGCCACGCGGGGGAAGCAGGGATCGGTTTGGTCGGGCTAGCCTCATCGTGAATGTCTGTCTGTTCAGTTCGCAGTCCAATGCAAAACAGGCCACACCTGGCCTGTTTTGCGGAGCGGGAGCATGTCCCGTCATACAGCCTCGGTCAGCTGCAGTTGGTCAGGGTCAGCAAAGTATCGGTGACCGTGGCGATCGGGGCGACTACCGGCTGGACGCCCGTCGCACCGGCAGTCTGGGTCGCTTCGGTATAGGTGAAGCGGCAGTTCGGGTGGGCTGCGTCGGACGCCACGCTGAGGTTGACCGTGGTCGCCGTCGAGCTGCCCGAGGCGGCGGCAAACGTTGTCAGCGCGTAGTCGGTCGCGCTCAGGTTCGCTGCGGTGACGATGCCGCCGGTGGCGGTGACAGCCGCATTGGCAATGCCATCGCCGCCGACGTCAGGGTAGCCGCCGAGCATGATGACGCTCTGTCCTTCGGCAGTGACCAGCGAACCGGCCTGTGCGGTACTGGTGGCCGAGCAGGCGGCGCAGGCGAGCTGGCCGCCATTCATCAGCCAGGCGGCATGCGCGGTTGCCGAGGCCGCCTTGACGGCGCCCAGTGCGGCTTGCATCTTGGCCAGGCGGGCCTGGCCGGACATGTCGAACATGCGCGGCAAGGCGGTCGCGGCCAGGATACCAAGAATCACGATCACCACGATCAGTTCGATCAGGGTGAAACCGGCTTGGGCTTGCTTGCGGATCATTTGGGAAGATTTCATTTTTTGCTCCTGCGTCGAGTTTGGTTTAGTGGCTAGTGACTTTGATGCTGAGACTACTTGGAGATTTGCGTGAGCGCAATTCCCTCTATGGGCGTGTTATTTGACGTCTCGGCAAGTTTTGGGCCGTTTGCGCCATCCATGTCCCGGATCAGTTCGATTTTGTATTCAAACCGGCGCGGATCGGGATCCTGAAACGTTGCACCTTCTCTTGCAATATACACGAGGAGTAACAATTTTCGATTGAAATACCAATTCCCAAGAGAAATTTTTCCGTTTTGTGGCGTATAGGTTTCACCCAGGTAGTTTGCTGGTTTTTGTGCCAACATATCCATGGGGTTGATCGTTAACAACTTGCTCAGATCGCCACCCCGCCCCTGCGCCACCAGTTGTCCTGCCTTCATGCTGAGGGCGCTGCGCAGCACCCCGAGCACCTGGTCCATGGCCACCCGCTCGGCCTGCACCCGATAGAATGTCACGCGCGACAACAGCGCCGCCATCAGGATGCCGATGATGACCACCGTGACGGCCAGCTCGAACAGCGAGAAGCCGCGCTGGCGCGTCATTTGCTTAGCGCCGCTTTGCCCAGGTCCCAGATCGGCAGGAAAATCCCGAGCGCGAGGATGGTCACCAGCACGCCGAGGAACACGATCAGGATCGGTTCGATCTGGGCCGACAGGGTTTTCAGTTCGTAGTCGACCTCGCGTTCGTACATCTGCGCGATTTCATCCATCAGGTCGTCGAGCGACCCGGTCTCCTCGCCCACCGCGATCATCTGCAGCACGACCGGCGTGAACACCCCGGCCGCGTTGGCGGTGCGCAGGATGCTCTCGCCGCGTTCGACGCCGTCGCGCATCTGCTCGATGCGGGCGCACAGATAGGCATTGTCGACCGTCTGCGACACCGTGGTCAGGCTTTGCACGATCGGCACGCCGCTGCGGCTGGCCAGCGCGAAGCTGCGCGCAAAGCGCGCCATCGTGCCCTTGAGGATGATCTTGCCGGCGATCGGCAGGCGCAGCTTGCGCCGGTCCCACTCGTAGCGCCCCTGCTCGGTGCCGACATAGCTGCGCGCGCCGACCACGGCCAATACCAGCGCCCCCAGGATCAGCGGCCAGTAATCGACCGTGAAGCGCGAAAAACCGACCAGCATGCGCGTCACCAGCGGCAGCTGCGTGTGAAAACTGTCGAACACCTTCTGGAACTGGGGAATGACGAAGATGTTCACCACCACGATCGCCACAACCATGGCCATGATCACGAAGCTCGGGTAGCGCAGCGCCGACTTGACGCGCTGGCGCATCTCGCGGTCGAACTCGAGATGGTCGAACAAGCGCAGGAACACATTTTCGAGGCGGCCGGTCATCTCCCCTACCCGCACCATGCTGAGGTAAAAATTGTCGAACACGTCAGGATGGCGCCGCATCGCCGACGACAGCTCGCGTCCGGCGTCGAGCGACTCGCGCAGGTCGCCGATGATGCGCGCGAACGGCTTGCTGGTGGCCGACTCCTGCAGTCCGGCCAGCCCGCGCATGATCGGCACGCCCGATTTGAGCAGCGTATAGAGCTGGCGGCTGAACATCTGCACATCCATCGAGGTGACCTTGCGCTCGAACAGGGCGCTGACCCAGCCCTCCGTGCTGCCGGGCGGCGCCGGCTTCTTGGCCTCGAGGATCTCGACCGGCGTGATCCCGGTGGCGAACAGCTGGCCGGCGATGGCACCGCTGTCGGTCCCTTCCAGCACGCCCTGCAGCATCTCGCCGCGCGCGTTGCGGCCCTTGTAGGAGAAAAACGGCATCAGTCCTCTACCTGGCTGCTGATGCGCATCGCTTCGGTGACCGTGGTGCGGCCCTCGACCACCAGCTGCACCACGTGACGGCGCAGCGTTTCGCCCTTCATCTCGGCGTGCGCCGCCTTCAGGAAGTGAGCCGGATCGGGATGGTTGGCGGCGTCGACGACATCGCGCGTCATTTCGAGCAGCTCGTAGACGCCGGTGCGCCCGCGGTAGCCCATGCCGTTGCAATGCGAGCAGCCCTTGCCGTGGAAAAGCTGGACGCTGTCGACCGTGTCCTGCAGCTCCAGGCGCAGGAAAGCCCGTTCGGCCGGCGTCATCTCGTGCGGCGTCGTGCACGATTCGCAGATCTTGCGCACCAGCCGCTGCGCCAGCACGGCTTGCAGCGCACTGCCCACCATGTAGCGCGGCACGCCCATGTCCATCAGGCGCAACGGCGTGCTGGCGGCGTCGTTGGTGTGCAGCGTCGACAGCACCAGGTGGCCGGTCATGGCGGCGCGCAGGCCGATCTGGGCCGTTTCCATGTCGCGCATTTCGCCCACCAGCACGATGTCCGGATCCTGGCGCAGCGCCGAGCGCAGCACGCGCGCGAAGGTCAGGTCGATCTTGTCGTTGACCTGCACCTGGTTGATGCCGGGCAGGCGGTACTCGACCGGATCCTCGACCGTGATCAGTTTCTTCTCGGCCGAATTGAGTTCGGCCAGCGCGCTATACAGGGTGGTGGTCTTGCCGCTGCCGGTCGGGCCGGTCACCAGCACCAGGCCGTTGGGGCGCGCGACGATGGCGCGAAAGCGTTCGACCAGCCTGCGCGGCATGCCGATCGCGTCCAGCCGCAAGGACGTGCCGCCCTGGTTCAACAGGCGCATCACCACCGATTCGCCGTACTGGGTCGGCATGGTCGAAATCCGCACGTCGATGCGCTGCTGCTTGACCTTGATCGCGAAACGGCCGTCCTGCGGCAGGCGCTTTTCGGAGATGTCCAGGTCCGACATCAGTTTCAGGCGCAGCGCCAGCGGGGTGGCGATCTTGATATCGGCTTCGGTCTGCAGGTGCAGCACGCCGTCGATCCGAAAGCGGATATGCAAGCGCCCTTCCTGCGGCTCGATGTGGATGTCGGACGCGCGCACCTGGGTGGCGTCGTCGAATACCGACTGCAGCAGCTTGACGATGGGCGCCTCTTCCAGGCCCGGGTTGGTGGCCAGCGCGCCGAAGTCGACGAAGGAATCGCCCACGTCCTGTTCGAGTTCGCGCGCGAAGTCGGTGATTTCGTCGGTGCGGCGGTAGATGCGGTCGATCGCGGCCAGCACCTCGGTCTCGTTGACGACGGCCAGCTCGATGTTGCGCTTGACCAGGCGGGTGATCTCGTCGTACGCGAACAGGTCGGTCGGGTCCGACAGGCCGACCAGCAACGCGCCGCGCCGGTCTTCGAGCACCAGCGCGCGAAAGCGCCGCGCCTGGGTCTCCGGCAGCAGGCGCACGATGTCCGGATTGGTGTTGTAGAACTTCAGGTTGATGTAGGGGATGTCGAGCTGCTTGGCCAGCGCGCTGGAAATCTGTTCTTCGGTGACGAAACCGCTTTCGACGAACACGCGCCCGAGCTTGCGGCCGGTGCGCTTCTGGTCCTGCAATGCCAGCCCGAGCTGATCTTCGGACAACAGCTTTTGATTGACCAGGATTTCGCCCAGTCTGACTTTTTCTGGCCTTGCCATGCATTGCCCTGGAGTGTGTGTGCCGTGCGGACCATTCTATGACAGAAATCGGGCGATTTTGTCGTCCGGCATGATTTTGACGCCGGAGATTGTTAAATCGCGACAAATAACCGACGGCGCGCCGATGGGCTAGAATAAATTAAGACTACGTCGTCCTCGCGAACGCGGGGACCCATACTGAATAT